>RDXV01000210.1 GCA_004292695.1 Nostocales cyanobacterium
TTTTGGATTTCTTAGTCCCAAAATGCACAGTTTTTCAGGTCTAACCTTCAAATATCTTGCACTTTATTTCCTCGTGTTCAGCCTCAAACCTTTGATTTACAAGGGTTTTGGTTTTATTCAGCAAGCCCTACATAAATTATACACGCGGAAATCAGAAAAATCTCTTTTTCGCTGCTCCCTGCTCCCTGTTAACTATTACCTGTCATAACCATCATTGTGAAAAGGATCTTCACCAATACCTAGTTCTTTTTTTGAGCGTTTTAGCTGCTTCCATAAAGCTCTTATTTGTTCATACGCTTCCTCTGGCGGTAGCTTACCACCAGTTTCTAGGTTACAAATGTAATTGATTCTTTGGGCGAATTCCTGCAAATTGGCGTTAAAAATCAAATTCTCAGGTTGTACATGACCATAGTAACGCCCACGAGGATAGAGAAAATCTTCTTTGCTCACCATTTTTTTCTCCATATATCTAACACTCCTCTCAACTTGCTGTAAACAGCAAAACCACCTTTTACTCTTGTTTTCACTCCCTGAATGTAGAATAAATCATGAAATTCATGGTTGCTTGCAAATAAACATTGAAGCGTTCATTTTCGATGCTTGTATAACATAAAACTAACTATTAAGAAGCAAGCTATCAAAAATTATTATGGTAAAACTACTTCAGGTACTTATCTATCAAACGCTATATGTTTTGTGTGTTAACAGAGTAAGTAAAGCTAACTATGATATCTTGTTTAGTGCATTTTTGCAAGATGGTTTGTTTGTTTTTTTGTTTTATTATTATTTCATTTTATTACCTAATGTAGAAAAAAGTGTCATTAGTTAAGAATTACTAAAAGGATTTATGATTTATGGCTGTAGACAAGTTTGGGACATTCACCAAAACAAAAACTGAGACTCTGAAACCTGATTCTGACTGTAACTTGTGATGTTTTGTATTCTCATCTTAATGGTTGTGGCTATATTGGGTTTTATGGGCATGAATATTTACAATACGAAACACAATATGACCAGCTACTTGGTAATTTCAGTATAAAACTTGACATTTTTTATGATTTTTAGGGTGTAGTAGGATTCTGTTGAGGCTGATAAAATAGTGAAGCTAAAAACTATTACCCCGAACACTGTATCTACCAAACACTATGACCACCCATCAAAAACTCTATGAAGGTAAAGCTAAAATTATTTACGCTACGGAAGATCCAGAAATTTTCTTAGCTGACTTTAAAGATGACGCTACTGCTTTTAATGCCCAAAAGCGAGGGACAATTCAGGGAAAAGGCAGCATAAACTGTACTATATCCAGTAAATTATTTCAACAGTTAGCTGCTCATGGAATTAAGAATCATTACATTGACTCTCCTGCTCCTAACCAAATGCGAGTCAGAGCAGTGAAGATTGTACCATTAGAAGTAGTAGTCAGAAATATAGCTGCTGGTAGTTTGTGTAAACAAACAGGAATACCACAGGGGACAATGTTAGAAAATCCTTTGGTAGAGTTTTATTACAAAGATGATAACTTAGGAGATCCGCTATTAACACGCGATCGCCTGAGATTATTAAAACTAGCAACAGAGGAACAAGTAGAGAGTCTAATCAATCTGGCATTACAGGTTAATAATTTTCTGCAAGACTTCTGGAAAAAGTGCGGTATTACTTTAGTAGACTTTAAACTTGAGTTTGGATTAGACTCACAACAACAACTTTTATTAGCGGATGAAATCAGCCCTGATACCTGTAGGTTGTGGGATATAAACGAAAGTGACCCTAATCAGCGAATTATGGATAAAGATCGCTTTCGTAGAGACTTAGGTAAAGTAGAAGACGCTTATCAAGCAGTTTTACAAAGAGTCTTGCAGGTCTTAACGTAAGTTGCTATAGCAGAAAGAGGAGTCAGAAGTTCTCTAAGTCAGAAGTTAGGATAAATATAATTAATAACTAATGACTAATGACTAATGACTAATGACTAATGACTAATAACTAAATTTGTAATTGTGTGTGGTAGTGAAGGGTAATATGAATAAAAAACATTTATCACCTGTATTTTTGGCAGTTGTGGCGATCGCCACCCCATTGGACTCATTGACAGCAAATGCACAGAATCTAGATAGCAGTCAACAAATAAGTAACAGTGTTACGTTAACCGGCGAACAATCACTACCGCCAGTAACTCATAATAATGATGTTCTGGAAAATCTAGAGAATAAGGTTAATCATCAACAACCAGTAGTAATTAACACTCAAGCTAATCTATCACCATCGGCAGAAAACGAATCAAACATCTCCACAGCTAACAATGTATCAATTCCCACTCCAGAACTAATTGAATCTATTGAATCTCAGGAAATTAATCTATCGAAAGCAGAACTGTTAACAAAAGCATTATCAAACCATGCTGAAACAAAATTACAATCAGCAGGTGTAGTGATATCAACAGCAACAAAGCCACAAATATCAAGACAAACAGCACAAGCTCTAGAACCTACCCCAGAGACAACCCCAGAAGCGAACACCCAGCCAGCAAATCAACCAGCAAACCAACCAGCAGCAGAAGCAGAACCCCGTGTATTGGTGTCAGAAGTATTTGTCACATCTCCCACAGGGGCGATTTTACCAGATTTAGAAAACCAAGTTTATAGAGCAATTCGTACCCAACCAGGACAGACAACCACCCGTTCCCAACTGCAAGAAGACATTAACGCCATCTTCGCTACAGGCTTTTTCTCCAATGTGCGAGCAGTACCAGAAGATACACCATTGGGTGTGAGAGTTAGTTTCATAGTAGATCCTAACCCTGTTTTGAGTAAGGTTGAAATAGAAGCAAATCCGGGAACAGATATTAAATCCGTACTACCAGCAAATAAAATAGATGAGATATTCAGTCAACAGTACAACAAAATCCTGAACCTGCGGGACTTACAAGAAGGGATTAAAGAACTGACAAAAGCATACCAAGATCAAGGATATGTGCTGGCTAACGTCATTGGTGCGCCCAGGGTTTCCGAAAATGGAGTTGTCACCCTGCAAATAGCGGAAGGGGTGGTAGAAAATGTCAAAGTCCGTTTTCGTAACAAAGATGGGGAAGAAGTAGACGATAAAGGAAATCCCATCAAAGGTAGAACCAAAGAATATATTGTCACCAGAGAGTTAGAATTAAAACCAGGTCAAGTATTTAACCGGAATACAGTCCAAAAAGACTTACAAAGGGTATTTGGGTTAGGATTATTTGAGGACGTGAATGTATCCTTAGATCCCGGTACAGACCCCAGTAAAGTAGATGTAGTGGTTAATGTCGCCGAACGTAGTAGTGGTTCAATTGCTGCTGGTGCGGGTATTAGTTCTGCCAGTGGTTTATTTGGTACAGTCAGCTACCAACAACAAAATTTAGGTGGTAGAAACCAAAAACTAGGTGCAGAAGTTCAGTTAGGGGAAAGAGAGTTATTATTTGATCTACGATTTACAGATCCTTGGATTGGTGGAGATCCTTACAGAACATCTTATACCGCAAATATCTTCCGCAGACGTTCAATTTCCTTGATTTATGAAGGGAAAGATGATAATATTGAAACCTTTGATCCAGGTAATATTACAGATACAGATAAACAAGTTCGCCCCAGAATTACTCGTTTAGGCGGTGGTGTATCTTTCACTCGTCCCTTATCTGCTAACCCTTACGAAAGCTCAGAATGGGTAGCTTCCGCAGGTTTACAATATCAAAGAGTTTCTAGCCGAGATGCAGATGGTGATGTGAGACCAGTGGGTGCGATTTTTGATGATAATGGTAATATTATCAGTCCTACCGTACCTTTGACACAATCAGAAGGTGGGGAAGACGATTTACTTTTATTACAACTAGGAGCAAGACGCGATCGCCGGGATAACCCCCTACAACCCACCAGCGGTTCATTTTTCCGGGTTGGACTCGATCAGTCTGTACCCATTGGCGAAGGCAATATTTTACTCACCAGAGTTAGGGGTAACTACAGTCAGTATTTCCCTGTTAACTTTTTAAGCATTGGTAAAGGTCCACAAACTCTAGCTTTTAACCTCCAAGGTGGTACTATTTTAGGTGACTTACCTCCCTATGAAGCTTTTACCCTTGGTGGTAGTAACTCTGTGCGCGGTTATGAAGAGGGTAGATTAGCCACAGGACGTAGTTATGTACAAGCATCGTTAGAATATCGTTTTCCTGTATTTTCTGTAGTCAGTGGTGCGTTATTCTTTGACTATGGTAGTGATTTAGGATCAAGTACCAGAACCGCAGAAATTTTAAACAAGAATGGTAGCGGTTATGGTTACGGTGTAGGTGTACGTGTACAGTCACCACTCGGACCAATTCGCATAGATTATGGTTTAAGTGATGAAGGTGACAGTCGGATCAACTTCGGTATTGGGGAAAGGTTTTAACAGTTGACAGTTGACAGTTGACAGTTGACAGTTGACAGGTGACAGTTCATCTATTCCCTATTCCCTATTCCCTATTCCCTATTCCCTGTTCCCTGTTCCCTTCTTCCACTGATAACTGATAACTGAATATGAATATAGGTTTTTGAACTATGCAGCAAAAAACATTAGCTGGGGAGATTATTCACAAGGGTGTAGGACTGCATAGTGGTGTGAATACCAGTGTGAGAATACTACCAGCAGAACCAGGAAGCGATCGCTATTTTGTGCGGGTGGATTTACTTAATTCCCCAATTATCCCTGCAAAAATTGCTACTGTTAATCAAACTGTACTTTCGACTCAATTGGGTACAGATCAGGTTTATGTCCGCACTGTAGAACATTTGTTAGCGTCTTTATCCGCGCTGGGTGTGGACAATGCCAGAATTGAAATTGATGGATCAGAAGTACCGCTGTTAGATGGTTCTGCTAAAACTTGGACTGAAAGTATTATGTCTGTGGGCTTAGTGTCTCAATCGGTAACTGATGAAGCAGAAGTACAAGTTATTAAAGAACCGATTTGGGTACGTCAGGATGATGCCTTTGTTTGTGCTTTACCATCTTCAGAAACTCGTTTTAGCTATGGGATTGATTTTGATGTACCTGCTATTGGTAATCAATGGTACAGTTTTTCATTATCTAATTCTACAGCCACAACAGAAAATACCTTTGTGACAGAAATCGCACCGGCTCGGACTTTTGGGTTATTACATCAAATTGAATATCTGCAAAAATCAGGTTTAATCAAAGGTGGAAGCCTAGATAACGCCTTAGTTTGTGGCCAAGATGGTTGGGTAAATGGTCCATTAAGATATGCAAATGAACCAGTACGTCATAAGATATTGGATTTAGTGGGAGATATTAGTTTACTGGGTAAATTTCCCGTTGCTCACTTTTTAGCTTACAAAGCTAGTCACAATTTGCACATTCAACTGGCACAGAAAATTTTACAATTATTTTAGAAAGAATCTGGTTCTGTATGCTAGTTTTGCCCCTAGTGACTAATTCCCAGAATTGGTAGTTACAAATTACAAATTACAAATTACTCATGTCAACTCTTACCCAAGTTAATTCTCAAGTGGTTACATCTGAAGGAGATCATCAGCAAACCGAAACACCAGCAATCAAAACTACCTTTTCGGTAGAAGAGATTCAAGAAATGTTACCCCATCGCTATCCTTTCTTGCTGGTAGATAAAATTATTGATTATGTACCCGGTAAAATGGCTGTAGGTGTGAAAAACGTTACCTTCAATGAGCCACATTTTCAAGGTCATTTTCCCGGACGTTCACTGATGCCTGGTGTACTGATTGTAGAAGCAATGGCACAAGTGGGTGGAGTAGTCATGACTCAAATGCCTGATTTGCCAAAAGGTTTATTTGTATTTGTAGGTATTGATAAGGTTCGTTTTCGTCGTCAAGTAGTTCCTGGTGATCAACTGATTATGACGGTGGAACTGTTGTCAATTAAACAACGTCGTTTTGGTAAAATGCAGGGTCGTGCTGAAGTTGACGGACAATTAGCCGCTGAAGGCGAATTGATGTTTTCTTTAGTGAGCTAAGATTTTGCGTTAAACTTTGCGTTAAACTTTGCTTCAATTGTGCTTTGCTGATGTTGGTGTTGCCGTGAAATCCCCATCAGCCCACCATAAGTAAGGATAACAGTAATTACCTAAAAACTGCAAATCTGCTCAACTTACTTATTACTTGCTTATTTATTTGTGGCACGTGGCAGATAAATGAGGTTATTAATGTAAATTAAAAATTCTTACACCCTAAGATTAATAACACTGAAAGCTGAAAGCTGATAGTTGATTTAATTTCTAGACTTTCGTCATCCTCACACATCACTTATTTTGCCCGACACATTTTTTACTAAACTCGGTTTTGGAGAGTTACCCTTGAAGACACTTATACATCCAACTGCTGTAATACATCCTGATGCGGAACTCCATTCAACGGTGCAAGTTGGTGCTTATGCTGTGATTGGAGCGAATGTCAAGGTAGGTGCAGAAACTGTCATTGGCGCTCATGCAGTATTAGAAGGCCCTTGTGAAATTGGTAAGGGAAATCATATTTTTCCCGGTGCTGTAATTGGCATGGAACCCCAGGATTTAAAATATGTGGGCGAGCCTACCTGGGTAAAAATTGGTGATAATAATGCCATTCGTGAGTATGTAACCATTAACCGTGCTACTGGTAGAGGTGAAGCTACAGTGATCGGTAATGGTAATTTACTGATGGCTTATGTTCACGTTGGTCATAATTGCATCATTGAAGATTCCGTAGTTATTGCTAACTCTGTGGCTTTAGCCGGTCATGTACATATCGAGTCTCGCGCTCGGTTAAGTGGTGTTTTAGGTGTTCATCAGTTCGTACATATCGGTGGTATGGCAATGATCGGTGGTATGACTCGTATTGATCGGGATGTTCCCCCTTATATGTTGGTTGAAGGGAATCCATCACGGGTGCGATCACTCAATTTGGTCGGTTTAAAACGCTCAGGAATACCTGCTAATGAGTTTGCACTACTGAAAAAGGCTTTTCGGATTTTCTACCGTTCTAATTTACTGTTTAAGGATGCTTTGGCAGAGTTAGAACTTTTGGGAGATACGGAACAGTTGCAACATTTACGCCGCTTTTTGTTACTTTCACAAATGCCAGGAAGAAGGGGTTTAATTCCCGGTAAGGGGAGAATGAAAACCAGTGATGATTAACCTTTTGGTTTTTTCATTCGTTAATGGGAAAAAGACAGTTCTTAATTTTCAAGTTCTGAATATACAGCAGAAGTCAGTTAACAGTGAACAGTGAACAGTGAACAGTGAACAGTGAACAGTGAACAGTGAACAGTAAACAGTGAACAGTAAACAGTAAACAGTGATAACTGGTAACTGATAACTGATAACTGATAACTGATAACTGATAACTGATAACTGATAACTGATAACTGATAACTGATAACTGATAACTGATAACT
>RDXV01000052.1 GCA_004292695.1 Nostocales cyanobacterium
AACGTATATCCTGTAAAAACCTTGCACTTAATTTCTTGCTTATCACCCTCAAACCTTTGATTTATCTGGGTTTTACATTTATTCAGCATCCCCTAATTACTGTCACCTGTCAACTGTCAACTGTCAACTGTCAACTGTCACCTGTCAACTGTCAACTGTCAACTGTCACCTAATATGAACATTTCCGATTTATTCAACATTGCCAATTTATTTGTTTTACCATTTTGGGCGTTAATGATTTTGTTACCTAACTGGAAAGTCACCCGCAAAGTAATGGAATCATTTCTACCTTTTGTGGTTTTAGCTGCTGCTTATGTTTATTTATTTGTTAGCAGCATCACCCCAGAAAGTGCGGCCGCTTTATCAAACCCTCAGTTAGCGGATATTGCTAGATTTTTTGCCGATGAAAAAGCTGCTGCTACAGGTTGGATTCACTTTTTAGTGATGGATTTATTTGTCGGAAGATGGATATATTGGGAAGGTCAAAAAACCGGAGTTTGGACAATTCACTCTTTAGCTTTGTGTTTATTTGCAGGTCCAATGGGTGTACTTTCTCATATTTTCACAGCTTGGATTTTTAAAGCATTTTCTAAAAATTCCGATGGTGAAAACATCGCAGAAAAAGCAGCTTTAAATAATTAAAAATAAAAAAATCAAGGGTTTAGCACTGCTAAATCCCTTCTCTAAATCATCCAAATCACTAATTACATCAAGCAACTTTCAAACTACGATAATTAGCATCTAACCAACACCGGGGCAATTTTTCACCTGAAGGAAAAACCAAACTTTCTTTTTCATAAATATCTATATCTTGTTCTTCCTCCCCTTCTTGATCTTGTCCATGAATAATATCACTATTAGGATCTATCAATTCTTGTAAATCAATAATTTTGATTAAATCACCGCTATCTTTAAGTTGTAAAAACATAGATTAAATTTCTCCCCATCATATTAAAAAATAGAAGGTTTTAGCTTTGCTAAACCTCCTGATCAATTCTGAGTTATTATTTCTCAGTTAACTCATTCATTAAACATTAATCAAACTTTATTTTGTTTTTCTAGCTTCCGACATCTATAGGAAGTTAGAAGTTATATGTTTCTATTCCTCGTTTATATTTCTCGTTGATATTTTTCTAAAATATCTACTAAATTTACTTGACATTGTAGAGGTAATAAATCTATCAAAGGTATTTCTTTTCTGCCACTGGCAATTTTTACAGGAATAGATGTTAATATTTCTAAAACTTGATCTTCATTAACGGTTTTATCAACAATTAAAGGATATAACTTTTCAGCTACTAGACGATCCATTTTTGCATCTGATAGATAAAGATGCCATTTAGCAACATCTATATAAACATTTTCACCAATTTCTGCTGCTAGGGATTCTAGTAATTCTGTGGTATTAGTTGAAGTCATAAAAATAACCAGATTATCGAATATCTTACTTTTATCTTACTTTATATTATGACTCATTTAGTTACGATATGACTACTACCATCAGTTACATTACCCTAGCATGAATAATTACTGCTGTCAGTCTTTAGGTTGATGTGGGTGGAGTTTCAGAATAATTAGCGATCGCACTAATATAAATGAAATGCAAAACAATTACCCCTACCCAAACCAATGTTAATGGTGTTAACCATTCCCAAGTGGTAGATTTCAAGATGTGGAAAAACCACAACCCAGAGTTAGCGGTAGCAGCAACCGCTACATGAAAAGCAAAATTCATCCGATCATCTAATTTGCGAAATTCTGGATCTTTACGATCTGGTTTACGTGGCCAACGAGGAGGCATAAATAATTAATATTAGTAAATTCGTTAGGTATATTATCACATAGGAGTCAGGAGATCGAGGAGTCAGGAGATCCAGGAGTCAGGAGATCAAGAAAAATGTTATTAATAACCAATAACCAATAACCAATAACCAATAACCAATAACCAATAACCAATAACCAATAACCCATTACCCATTACTGATTTTTTGGAAATCTCCAGATTTACCACCGGTTTTACTGACTAAATGAATTGCCTCTATTTCTATCGTCTTCTCTAACGCCTTAGCCATATCATACAACGTCAGCGCCGCTACAGATACCGCTGTTAATGCCTCCATTTCTACGCCGGTTTCCGCTTTGGTTTTCACCGTCGCAGATATTTGATAACCGGGAAGTTCTGAATCTGGAATGATATCCACTGTGATTTTCTGTAATGGTAAGGGATGACATAAGGGAATTAAATTCGCGGTTTGTTTAGCGGCCATAATTCCGGCGATCCTAGCTGTGCTTAAAACATCCCCTTTGGGAGTATTTCCCGCTTCAATAGCCGCTAACGTTTCCGGTAACATCCTCACCCTACCCGCTGCTACCGCTTCCCGCAAAGTGGCATTTTTCCCTGATACATCAACCATTTGCGCTTCTCCCTGGGGGGTGATGTGGGAAAGTTGAGAGGAATTTAAGGAATTTGAAAAAATATCTTGCGTCATTTGAGAAGAGTGTGTTATAGTAAAACTCGTTGGTTAAGGGCGTGTAGCTCAGTGGACTAGAGCACGTGGCTACGGACCACGGTGTCGGGGGTTCGAATCCCTCCTCGCCCGTATCATATCAAGTAATTGCACAGATTCCATAGCGGAGTTTGTGCAATTATTTTTTTTAAAAGAAAGTGCCAGGTTTGGAGTCGTATCAACGGAAATTTTTTGCACAATACTAAAGTTGACACCAGGAAAAGATACAAAAAACTCCTTGATATCCTTGATATCCTGACTCCTTGTTCTCCTTGATCCTAATGACAAGACTTTCTCGGCAACCCCCGTTTATTGTCTTTTCAGCGCATAAGCATCTTCACCCAAACCAAAAGCAAAGCGGAAGGATCTGGATATGCTGTTACTGGAAAGAGTAGTAAAAATCAGAATGGCCAAGAATGTTAAACCAGTGGTTAAACCGAACATTCGCTGATAGCCTATAGCTTGGGCGATCGCCCCGAAAACAGGACCAGCAATAACTAAACCCACATCAAAACCTGTTAAAGCCACACCAAAAATCCGGCCGCGTTCGTGGGGTAAGGCGCGATCTGTCATCATGGTAGAGATCATGGGAATAGCAGTACCTGAACCAGCACCCTCTATAATTGCCCCAATTAAAAACATTAACTCATTATTAGCTTGCCAGATCATTAACAAAGAAGCAGTGTAAGCAAATAAACTAAAGGTGACAAATAAACCCCGGCCATATCTATCAGATGCTTTACCTGCAAATAGTCTTATACTGAAACTGGAGATAGCAGCAGCGGTAAAAAATAAACCAGCGTTTAAATTTAATCCTGTGGATTTAATGTACAAAGCAATGAATGTATGTACAGCCCCTAACGTTAAACCTACTATTAATAAAACCAAAGCAGGAATAAATACACGAGGACTAATTAAGGTTCGCAAAAATCCATCCTTGGCATTTTTCGGTGGTTGTTCCACAATGGGTGGGTTGACAACGGGTAATAAACACAAGAAACCCAAAGCACCTAACAAGGAAGAAGCAGTAAATAAAGCCGTATTCCCCACAGATGCTTGTAAATATCCCCCTAATGCTGGTCCGATAGCTACACCAATGGGGTTTACTAAACTCATGTAACCTATAATCTCTCCTCTGCGCTGTTCTGGTGCTAAGTCTGCAACTAAGGCCATAAAACCAGTACCAAAGGCGGCTATACTTACACCATGAAAGGCGCGAATTACCATCATCAGAGGTAATGATGTTGCCAGCATATATCCCAGGGGGGCGATCGCCGAAGCCATCATACCAATTATTAATACTGCCTTTCTACCCTTGCGATCTGCTAAAACTCCCAACTGGGGACGAAATATCAACATTCCCACCGCAAAGCTACCCATCACAATACCTATCTGTTGTTTTGTCGCCCCAATGGACTCGATATATAAAGGTAAAGTGGGTAATAAAGAAGCTAAACTCGACCAAAATAATAAACCTGCTGCGAACAATATCAGCAAGTTCTTTCTTATCTCTGGTGGAATACTATTAAAATTTTGCACAGTAGATACAAATGTAATGTTAAGTAATTTTTTCTTTCATTGTTACGTTACTTAACATTTTTTGCCACTACTTCCCGCACTCGATATATTGGTTTACCTTGGGATTCATGGTAAGTACGCATTAACAATTCTGCCAACAAGCCAAAACAAAACAGTTGTACACCTGTTACCAGTAGTAACACCGCTAAAATCAATAAAGGACGATTACCAATATGTGCTTGAAAACCAAACTTGAGAATAGTTAAGTAAATTCCAATTCCTCCCCCAGACACCATTGATAATAAACCTAAAAGTCCAAATACGTGCATAGGACGGGTGAGGAACTTTTTCATAAATAGAATAGTTAACAAATCCATTAATACCCGGAAAGTCCGAGAAATGCCATATTTACTTTTCCCAAACCGTCGCGCATGATGACGTACAGGTAACTCTGTAATTCTTGCCCCTTCAATATAAGCTAAAGCGGGCAAGAATCGGTGTAACTCTCCGTACAAATTCATATCAGCCACCAATTCTGCACGATAGGCTTTGAGAGAACAACCATAATCATGAATATTAACGCTAGTAGTACGTCTAATTAACCAATTAGCGATTTTAGAAGGAAGGAGGCGATTTATTGCCCCATCTTGGCGATTTTTGCGCCAACCACTCACTAAATCATAACCTTCATTTAATTTTGCTAGTAATATGGGGATATCAGCAGGATCATTTTGTAAATCTGCATCCAATGTCACAACAGCTTTACCAGCAGCATAATTAAAACCAGCAGACATGGCCGCCGTTTGTCCATAGTTGCGTCGTAAAATTACCGCTTTTAAATCATTTCTGAGTTGTGCTTGTTCTTTCAGAAATTCCGGTGAACCATCACTAGAACCATCATCTACACAGATAATTTCATAACTTAAATTACTAGATTTGAGAGTATCCGCAATTGCTTCTAATAATAAAGGTAGGCTTTCTAACTCATCTTTAATCGGCACAACTACGGATACATCAATTAATGGGTAATTGGTAATTGGTAATTGGTGATGGGTAATTGGTAATTGGTAATTTGTCATTGCATCTGATTGATAAATAATGGATAATTTTACATGGTTCGGGTTTTAGACATTTTTATTTTTGGGATATTTAGGACTCTTACAAATTACCCATATAGCTTTTTATCACTCTCCCAGCACCACGTAATTGTTTATAGTATGACTGACTAACAGTGTCCCCTTGTTCCGAGAGGATATCAATACCGATTCCATTTCTACCAATTTCTTTTCCTGAACTGTGAATATAAGCACCATCACCCAGATACAAACCGACGTGAGTTGCTTTTTTAGGAGTGCCAAAAAAGATTAAATCTCCTGGTTGAATGTCTTGTATATCAACAGGTTCAACAAATGCTTCCTGTTGGTAAGCGTCTCTGGGTAGCCAAATTCCCACAGATTTAAAAGCAGCTTGCATTAAACCCGAACAATCATAATTAGGTGCTACAGTTCCACCCCAAAGATAATAATTATCTGCTATTTTTGCAGTTTGAGTAAAAGCAATAACTTGGGGAATAAGTTGTTGAATTTCTGACCTTGATATACTATTTGGTTGATATTTTGTAAGTGCTGGTTGAATAAACTTGACATCTTCAAAAGACAACCATCCTGAATAATTATCTTCACACAAATAAATTTCTATAGCTTGATCTTGCTCATTTTCAGTTAACTTGAAATATCTACCTGCTGCTGCTTGGGTTGCTAAACGGATACATTCACTGGAATCATAGATATTGATGTTAGCAGTACAGTAATATTCTGTGGTTGGGGAAAGGGGAATGGTGGCTTTTATAGACATTTAATTTGATAAATGAGGAATAAAATTAAGCTGTGCGATGTTAGTTAAATTTATCATTTTCTGTCTGCAATTTTCCAAAATTTGACCCGTAGCAGAGAAAGTGACAGAAATAGATAGACTTAATAAAACTCAATAATGTTACAGAAACTTTAAATATTGATGCAATGGGCAAAAATTGAGTGATAATGAAAATAAATACCTCAAAGCAATATTCATTAAAATTCTTAGCTTGCAGTAACAGGAGGTAGGGAAAATGACATACTATCACATTACATCTGATAGCACCGCCTACTTTTTAATGAAAATGGCCGTACTACTATTAGCAATTTTACTGTGGTTCGTAATTACAGCCTCACCAGTTGTTTAAGCACATTTGCTGACAATTTTTCAAAAATAAACACCTAGCCTTGACGAGATCCTATTATATTATAGGATGGACGGAGTGTTTTAAAAATTGGGGCTATTATGGCTCGTTATACCTGTTCTTTTGTTGTTTCTGTTCCCTCTGAACATCTTCAACCACTAATGATCCAACTCCTACAGGAGTCTGGTTTAGATGTGCAATACTACACAGCCGATTATATTATGGCTCGTGAAATTCCTGGTAATCTAGCTTTTGCTAAGTTGGTGACAGTGGAGGTACTTGTGGATAAACATACTACAACAGGTACAGAAGTTCGTATGAATATTGTCATCAAGAACGAAGAATTACCACTGCAATTAAACAACCATTGTCGGCAAGTATTTGACTATCTCAAACAAGAAATTGAAAATAACCGTAATTGGCAGCTAATTGAGAGTATTTCTGGTTGAATATACATCTGGTTGAATATACAAAAGATATAATCAATTGCTTGAGTTTTAATATCTTGATATTCATGCTGTCATGGTTTTTTTTTAATTTAAACTCTCTGTGGGTGTTTAGTCAATTATTGTTTTGAGAACTTAAAGTGTAAGAATTCAGGAGTCAGGAGTCAGGAGTCAGAATTCAGAATATTTATTTGTATGAAGAATCATCCAAAACTAAGTTTTTTATCAACAACTAATGACTCGAAAATTCTAACTCATTTTGTATAGTATATTCTGTATCCTGTATTCTGAATCCTTACATCAAAGTTTAATTACACAAAATAAGTCCTCCTATCTATTTAGATGGGAGGATTTATAATATTTAGATTTAGATCACAATATTATCTATGATTTAATTTTTAATTATTGATTTTTAGTTATTGATTTTTAGTTATTGATTTTTAGTTATTAATTTTTAATTATCATTAAATAGTCCTAAAAATGGGGCAATAAGTACACCAAAAACAAATCCTCCCGCGTGCGCCCAATAAGCAATACCGCCGCTTTCCATGCCGATATTTGTCGGGGTTTCTAAACTAGCAAAACTAAAAAATGCTTGTTGGAGAAACCAAAAACCTAAAAAGAAATAAGCAGGAATCCAGAAAGTAGGAAAAAATATTCCTAAAGGTATAACTGTCAGAATTTCTGCTCTGGGAAAACGGATAATATATGCACCCATTACACCAGCTATAGCACCACTCGCACCCAAGGAAGGAATAGTAGAATTTTGAGTAAAAAACCACTGGGTTAATGATGCTAAAATACCACAGGAAAGATAAAACACTAAATATTTAAAATGTCCTAATTTATCTTCTACATTGTTACCAAATATCCAGAGAAACAGCATATTTCCTGCTAAATGGAGTAAACCACCGTGTAGGAATTGAGCAGTAATTAAAGTTGCCCATTCTGGTATAGGTTGATTTACAGAAATTCCTGAAAAGCTAAGTGATAGTTCTTTGGGAATTACCGCTGCTAGTTGTAAAAATCCATTTAATGCTTGAGGTGAAAGACTAATTTCATAGATAAAAACAATGATATTAACAATTATTAAACCATAGGTGATGTATGGTGTAATTTCTGTGGGGTTATTGTCTTTGAGGGGGACCACTTAATTTTTCCTGTTGTGAAACTACTAACTATAGATTAGCTAATTTTTTGGTAAGTTGCATGAGAAGATATTGTTGGAAATGATGGTTTGATAATTTGATGATACAATTAAAATATTAGTAATCAGACTTTAATAACATGACTCAATTAACACCAAAACCTGGAAGAAGAAGAGGAAGAATTTTTCCTGAATTAACTTTATCACCGGAAGAGTTAGCTAAACGTAAAGCTGAAAGAGAAGCAGAACACCAACGTTATCGAGCTATTTTTGAAAAAGTACGTCCTGAGTTGATAAAAGATCATTATGGTTGGTATATAGCTATTGAGCTAAATAGTGGTGATTATGTGATTGATCCAGATAAAGAAGTTACACATCGAAAAGCACGGGAAAAGTTTCCTAATGGAGATCATTGTGTTTTTTGTTTAAATGAATTGGGAGCAGTTGGTAGAATATGATTGAGGGTTATTTCGGTGAGAGAAAGCAGTTATTTTTTGAGATTGAATTAATTACTGCTGATGGTTTAATTTTACCTGTTGATGCTTTGTTGGATACTGGTTTTACTGGTTTTATGGCTATTAATACACAAGATTTAGATAGTCTTCAATGGGAGTATATAGATAAAGAAATTTTGCGAACTGCTCAGGGTGAAGTTAATTTTAAAAGATATTTAGGTAAGGTAATTTTGGATGGTAAGGAATATGAAGTTCCTGCTTATGCTGGTGATGAGTTGACTGAGGTTTTGTTGGGTTCTGAGTGGTTGGAGTTTTTACCTTTGGTTGTGAATTTTTTGGAGGGGGTTTTGATGTTGGGATGAGTTAATTTTGATTAACGAACCACAGAGAGACAGAGAACACAGAGGAAAGAGTTATTTTTAGTTGGTTGGTAAGTCGCGTAGATAGTAGAATTTATCGTTTTTAATATCTTCCCCTTTTTCTCTTCCTAAATATCCTGTTAATGGTGATGATAGTTCTATTAGGATTTCTTGTACTGTTTCATCGGCTAAGTTTGATTTGTTGATGGCGTTGTAGTGTGTACGAATTTCTATGATTGTTACATGATTTTGGTTGTTTAATTGGGTCATTTCTTTGACTACTTGGATAATTTGTGATCGCAATTTAATCTCTTTTTCTACTTTTTCTATATATTCGTTAATTTTATCATCAACCAATCCATAATTGCCTTGTTGTAAACACTTTTTTAACTCAATTAAATTAACTGAATTTTGATATTTGTTTTGTAGTTCCACTAAGTTCTGTAAAGTTTCTGGACGAATCATATAAATTCCATTATTGACTGTAGTTAATAAAGCATCATTGGTTAGTTCTCCAGCAGCAACAATTAATTTAAGACAATTATCATACTGCTCTTGAAGATGATTTTTGCCTAGTTGTATTAATTGTCCTGGTGTTTTACTAGGTACTTTTTCTGTTTTAGTTGCTTTACATTCTCCTACTACTTGATAAGGATAATCACAATAAAAATCTACACCACCAGCACCACCTAGTTTATCAGGATAGAGGTTAGCTTTAGGATTGGTATTAGAACAGGAAAAACCTAATTTGATTAAACTTTTTCTCACCAATTTTTCAAATTCATTACCATCGCTAGAATTACCAACATCAGCAATTTTTTTAATCCAAGATAAATCAGGATCTAGGGTATTTTTTATGGGTTGATTACTCCATCCTAAAAATTCCTTAATATCATGATTTAATATCGCAAAATTAGGATTTTTCTCTAATAATATTTCACATTGCCATTGTAAATTTTCTATATTTGTGTATGGATAGTATTCACCAGATATAATTATATTTTTACGTTTGGCAAAACTATTATCAGAAATTACAGAAATATCATTTTCACTTGCATTATTAATCAAATCTTCAGTTTCTGGCCAATAAAACGAACCAGCATCTACTGGCATATTAATTATACAAGGTTTTGAAAGATGATAAACTCTTAATATGGCCAACTTCAGAACTTGATTCTGTTCAAATATATTTTCTAAAGCACTCAAATTCCAAATAGTAGATTGTGCAATTTTAGGTAAAATATCCTTTTGATCAGAGTTAATACGCCAATGATATTCACAACGTCCCCAAACCTTTAAATTTATAGGGTATGTTGAATATTTACTTATAGAAGTCTTAGCTTTTGCAACATATTGAGGTTGGTAATATTCATCTATAGTCAAATTCTGTGGAATTGTTACAGATGGATATAACCAAAAAGATTTACCTTGTTGTAAGAATTGCTTAAAAGGTACTAAAAATAGTTTCCCTAAACTAAGCATTTCTACATCAAAAGCTGGTAATTGAATTCCATTAATTATCTGAATACTCATATTACACCGGCGCACTCAAAATTTCATAAATTAATAGATTATCAGCAGCTATTCTTAATTCTTTAACTAATTCTGTTACCTCTTCTTTAGTAAATCCATAATCTTCTGCTTGTTCATAAATAGTATGAATTGCTACTAAAGGTTTAATTTCATTTTTTTTCAAAACTACCACTTCACCACCTTTTTCTTTTTCCAGTTTTTCTTTCAGTTGACATCCTGTTTTCCAACTTCGTGGAACATCTGTAGAACGTACTAAACAACCACGAGTAATTCCATATTTATCGTAATCCAATAACCGCCTAATTACCGCATTAAATGTATTGCCATTTGTTGTTTCGCAAATTCTAACACCGATTTTTACTGGAGTTTGATTTAAGCAGTCATAACCGGAAATAATAAAATGTAAATCATGGTTTGCATCAGCAATTTTTTTTACTTCTTGAATTACTACATTTGCTGTACCACCACCGGGAATCATATTCATTGTACAGTTAATTATTGCTGCTAATCTATCATCATCTTTCATAGTGATGCGAATTCGTTTAAGTAATTCCTGGTATTTATCCAGAAATTTTTTCTTTTGTTGTTCTAGTGGATCGGGTGGTGGTGGTGGATCTATACTTTTTCCTGGTGGTGGTGGTGAAATTACAACTTTTTTAAACTCTTCAACACACCATGTCATCAGAGAACGCACACTAGCAGATTCACTAGCAATCTGTTTGATTTTACTTTCATTAAAAGGATATAAATAAGGATAATCTTGAGGATTAAGATTATTCTCTTTGTAGAACCAATCCAGTCTCAACTTCACTAATTCTATTGTCTGTTCAGTATTAGGTGGTTTTGCTTTAACTGATCTTTGTCCAACTCGATCTGGAATACCACTTCCCATTTGTTCAATTTCTTTCCATGTGTCACTAATGACACAGCAAATAATAATTATATTACTGCATTGAAAGTAAATTTGATCTATACATTTTGCCAGTATTTGAGCAGGACTATCTCCAGAATCATTATCACTAGCAGCACTATCAAGTTGATCAAAACAAATTATTACTGGTAATGATGATATTTCAGCTAACTTGCAAATCTGCTTGATCATCCAAATAGATTTATCTTCTTGTTCTTCAAATGAAAATTCTGGTAATCCTACCATTTTAATCTCTGAATTATCCTCTCCTTTAATCCAAGCTAAGGCAATTTGAGCAATTTTTACGTTTTTCAAAAGTAAAAATAAGATTGCCTTTAAAAAGTTGAAATCAATTCCAGTGTGATTTTCTAAGATTGCTTCAACTAATTCATCAAAAAAGCCTAATAGTGTAGTCTTATTTTGACTTGCCACAATGTATTTTCTTAATTCATTAGGTGAATTACATTTTTCAATATATGAACAATATTTATCTTCAAACTCTGTTCCTTTTAAAGTATTAATTGCTGCTGCTGCTAATTTTTGCCATTGAGTAATGCCTTGACTATCTTGATGAGTAAAACTATCAGCTAAGTAAAACCGTACATGAGAATTAATTCGTTTGGGATTAGCACATGGACCAATATAGGCAAAAACAGAACCTCCTTCTTGCGTGATTTTTTTCCAAACTCTATGGATAATATGACTTTTACCAGTACCTCTATCACCTTTAATTGCAATTCCAATTTTGGGAGAATACTTTTTACGAACTTCGGTAATTGCGTCAAAAATTCTCTCATCAATATGTTGATTGAGTCCAGGTAAATTAGTTATAACTTCACCCCATACTTCAGTATCACTTATTACTGGAGTTAAACTAAAAGGATTTACGGAATTTTGACGTGCTTGTTCAAATAAGGAAAATTTATCTATATTTGACATAATTTCTCTCAACTTTAACTTTATTCAGGTTTACTAGCAAAAAATAAAAGACCTCTAACCTCACTATTAATAGAATCTCTTTTTTGATCTTCGGTAGCACCACGCGCTTCTCCACTTTGAAGATATAACAGTTGTTCCGCTTGTGTATTCATCATCCAATCATTAAATTGATCACGTTCTACACGATTTCCTAACTCTTTTCTTATTTGCCAAATAGGAACTAAACCAGCATGGTTATAAGTTTTATCTAGTTTTTCAAATAAGTTAAGAATTTCAGTTTTAAACTCTTCATAAGAACTAATCACCGCTTCATTTGTAACCACAGACTTATCTACTACAACATCAAACTGAAGAAACCACCGCAACAAAGCATTAGCAACCCAAGTACCGATAGTCTTACCTTCTGGGAACTTAAATTCACCACTACGCAAACCCGCACCCAACATCTCTAAACCAATGGGAGAAGTAAGAGTATAACTAAATGCAGAACCTTTTTTATTGATATTAATAGCTCCTTGTGCTAATAAATCATCTACAACACTTTGGTAATCAGTCATTTTCTGGCCTTTAGACAATATCCGCTTGCTTAATTTACCCTTAGCTACCTTCTGCTGACTTCCTCCCAAATCCCACAACGCTAACAGTAAACGAGTTTTAACGTAACTACCCTGTAAATCCTTTACCTTTGAGTTCATAATCATGTATGTTAAATGACTAAAGATCATTATATTAACAGTTGTGATCTTTTTGTCACTACTTCCTAAAAATTGTATATTTTCTCGATATTGCTTATAAAAATTCAAGATTTAGTCACAAAAAGCAACAGAGGATTTACTTAACTTATAAATATGTCTGAATCAGGATAACCAGGATTAGAGGATGTACAGGATGAGACTTTTTGTTAACGAAAAGATTGATAAATAGATATTAAATAATAATATTATATCTTTAAATTATGATATCAACGGCAAAGTAATCAATAACAATCCTGAAAATCCTTAAATCCTGAACATCCTGATTCAGACAAAATATCTAACTCCACAATCTTCTCCTAGATTTCCCATTTAACCTTTCATGGGTATCTTTTAATAAATGAGGAATATCTAAGTTTTCAGGACATTTCGGTAAACAATCACCGCATTCTGTACATCTATTTCCCTTCATTCCCGGAAACCAATGACCGGCATTTTCAAACATTGCATAACGATATTTTCCATAATCATCCATATCATACGCAACTGCTAAATTTCTCAACCTTAAAACTTCGGGAATATTGATATTTTCAGGACAAGGTAAACAAGCATAACATTGACTACATTTATCACTTTCTAAAATTTGAATTTTTTGATTTTCTAAGTTTTTAAAAACTTTTATCTCTTCTAAACTCAATTCATTAATATTATCAGCTACCGCCAAAGGTGTAATTAATTCCTCTGGATTTGCAGCACCTACACTTAAAGTTGTAATTCTTGAATCACTCAATAAAAACCGATAATTTAACTCTAAAGGGGTAAAAGGTTGACATAATTCTTTTAATTTATCCGGTGGTGTATACAGTTTTCCCCCCTTATCAGCAGGAGAAATAATAAACACACCCATATCTTTTTCTATTGCTGCTTGAATAGCTAAATTATGACGTTGAAAAAAATAATAATAATGCAAATTTACAAATTCAAATAAATCAGTATTAATTGCTGCTAAAATAATCTCTAAACTGCCATGAGTAGAAAACCCAATATGTTTAATTCTCCCATCATCCACAGCTTTAAAAACAGCTTGCATACAGCCATTTTTAGCTTCCACCCATTCTAAATGTTGTTGAGTATTTAAACCATGAATACCTAAACAATCTAAATAATCTATATTTAATCTTTGTAAAGATTCATCAATCAACCTTGCCATTGTATCAGCATCAGCACAAGGAGGAATTTTAGTAGTTATATATAATTCATTTCTAGGTAATGATAAACCCTCTTTAATCGCTGTTCCTAAATACTCTTCACTTTGACCATAACCCCTAGCGGTTTCTATATGATTAATTCCTAAAGATAAGGCTTTTTCAATAGTTTGATGGGCAACTTCTACATTATCTAAATAACGCATTGTCCCCAAAGAAAACACTGATAACTGTAAATTTGTTTTACCAAAACGGCGATATTTCATCATAGGTAATGGGTAATTGGTAATTGGTAATTGGTAATGAATAATTCATCTTACCAATCATCAATCACCAATCCCCAATCATCAATTAACTATCACCACCAAAACGTTTAATCAAATCCTCTGGACGAAGATTAGATACAAACTCACGGAAGGCCTCTTGTTCAGCTTCATCAGCATCACGATCAACGGGAATAGAAGCATCCGCAACTACTTCTTCCATTACCCAAATTGGTGTATTTGTACGTAAAGCAATGGCGATCGCATCACTAGGACGAGAATCAATCTCTTTTTTCACATCTCCTTGCTGCAAAATCAACGCAGCATAAAACGTATCCTTTTGTAAGGAGTGAATAATCACCTTATCTAAAGTCATGTCCCATGCTTCCAAGACATTAACCATCAAATCATGGGTTAAAGGTCTAGGGGGTTTTTGATGCTCCATTGCACCCATAATAGCCCTCGCTTGATCCTGACCAATATAAATCGGCAATGCCCGACGATCTGAACTATCTTTCAGGAGTACAATCGGACTGCGGGTTATGGCATCTAATGCTATACCAGCGACTCTCATCTCAATCATTGGCTAACCCTCTAAAATCCTTTAATCATTTGAGTGCTATGTGGCAAATAATACCCTTGACTGGGTGGTTCTAAGACAGAAGTAAACATAGGGCTTCTCTTCTCTATAATTGCTTCTATTAAACTCCGAACTTGTAGTGAAAACCAGAGTAGGTCAATCTGCTCTCCCAAAATAATAGTCATCTTACCCAAGTATGCCTTGAGATTGATGTTAATGTGGCAATGTTAATCAACTGAAAAAAATTTCCTAAAATTATCTATAAAGGTTTTACATTTGTGGTGGGAATTATCAGTTAATTTCCGCCAAAATTAAGCAATAACTAATGTTAGTTTGGCAAAAAAACCGTGTTTACAGGATTAATTCAAGGATTAGGTACTATCAAACCCTTATCTAAAGATTCTTGGCAAATTACCTTTGTCAATAAATTAGATACAATTATGCAAGATTTAGCCTATGGTGACAGTGTAGCAGTAGATGGGGTTTGTTTAACAGTAGAAGAGATTTTAAAAGATGGCTTTATTGCCACTGCTTCACCGGAAACCCTCCGCCGCACAACTTTAGGTAAAGATGAAACCCAAACCCGATATGTCAACCTAGAACCATCGCTGCGAGTAGGTGGTAAAGTCGGCGGTCATTTTGTCATGGGTCATGTGGACGGAATGGGTCAGTTAATTTGTGCAGAACAGACAGCCACATCATGGGAAATGACCTTTACCGCACCAGAGGCGATCGCCCGTTACATCGTTCCCAAAGGTAGCATCGCCATCAATGGTATCAGCCTCACAGTAGCCACCTATCAACCGGAAAACTGCCAATTTACCGTAGCAGTCATACCCCTCACCTACTCAGAAACAAACCTCAGTAGCTTAAATCCAGGCAGTTGGGTCAATTTAGAGGGCGACATCCTGGGTAAATATGTAGAGAAATTCATCAACCCAGGCAAAACATCCCATCAAGAAGAGATTACACCCGCATTCTTAATGGAACACGGGTACTTGTAATCAGTTATCAGTGGAAGAAGGGAACAGGAAACAGGGAATGGATGAACTCTTTACTGTCACCTGTCACCTGTCACCTGTCACCTATTCACTGATAACTGTTCACTGTCCTATTGCTGTACAACAAGTTGTTTAAACCAGCTTGTAGTTTCACACCGGGATCAACAGCAACCCAACCGTTAGCAGTCAGGTGGCGCACTTCAAAATGTAAGTGGGGTCCGGTGGAATTTCCGGTACTACCAACTCTACCGATCACCATTCCCGGTTCTACCCATTGGCCAGGACGAACCAAAATTTCTGACATATGTCCATAGAGGGTTTGTTGGGCGGAACTGTGGTTAATGGTGACGGTTAAACCATATCCACCTACCCAGTCAGCAATTTCTACTTGTCCTTTGGCCGCTGCTAAAATTGGTGTTCCGGTGGGTGCGCCAATATCTGTACCAGCGTGGAAACGGCGATCGCCTGTAATTGGATGTATCCGCCAGCCAAACAGAGAAGTTACAGGTGCAGCAAAAGACAAGGGGAACATCACCCCAGAACCACTACCATAAGCCAAGGTCTGATTATACGGAACTTGTGGTAATACAGAAGCTAAAGCGAAATCATAGGATACATTACTGGGACGGGGTTCTAAATTACCTTCAGCCACTGGTGCAGGTAACATCCCAAAACTAGGCGCTACAGGTGTTGTATTTACCGTTGTTGACGCAAATTCGCTAGGTTCAGGAATAAAGCGATTACGACGATAAGCTGATTTTGTAGAACCACCAGAAACCCTTGCTGGAGCAGCATCACGCCAGGTTTGATTGCTATTCACAGCAGCAGCAACAGCACTAACTACATTATTGTTAGCTATTGGTGTCGCTGTAGATGTAGTTGTAGTTAAAGTTGTAGTTGAAGTTTTAGTTGTAGAAGTCGCTGCTACTCTGGTGTTAGTAGGTACAGTTTTTAAACTAGCGGTTTCACTTTTCTTGATCCAACTAGGTGCAGATTTTTGGGGTGCATCGGCCACAGCAGGAGTTTTTGGAGTTTTTTGACTACAAGCACCAGCCGCAATTTCCCGTTTAGAAAAAACTGCCTCACAACCCGTCGCCCGATCCGTAACTACCACAGAACTAGGCGCTTCATACTTGGCAGTTCCAGGACTATTGTATTCTGTGGGATCAATGTAAGAGTTATTGTAATCTTGGGCTTTTTTACTCGTTGTACTAGCAGTATTTTCAACCTTTTTTACTGATTGAGTAGCTTTTTTAGATACTGCTGGTTGTGACTGAGTAGGAGTTTCAGCCTTTTTTGTGGGTGATTTTTCAATCTGTGACTTTTCTACCTGGGGTTTGCTATTTGTAATAATCACCACAGGTTGGTCATTTTTAGCCTTGGGCTGAGATTTAGGAGCAGATTCTGGAGTTTGAGAAACTGATTCTTTTTGCTGTTTTAGTTTCTGTTTCAATTTCGCCCGTCGTTCAGAAAAATCTGATTTTGTTTCTGTAGCAGCTGTTTGTGGTTGGGCGTTTTCCGCTGGGGGGGTAGTGATTTCTACAGTAGATTCTGTTTGAGCAAATACAAAACCCCCACTCAGGAGACTAACACTACTCAACCAACCAAGACTTTGGGCTGGTAACGTAGACGCAAAACGTCTGGTTGTTAAACCTTGAGTCCGCTTGCTGGGGCGGCTATGGGCAGATTTTTTTGGCTGCGTCATTTTTTCTCTCAGTTAATTGTGTGTAATAAGTTTCAACAGATGATTTCTATGGTTTGTCTTTTTTCAAGCTAAACCCGGAAATTAAACAGAATTTTTACAGTAACCTAGACTTATTGTACCGGGTTCTACGGAAATTTCTGGTGTGATTAATTGATTGTGAATTTCATCAATTACTTGTAACCTCAAATTTCCTTGGGGTGAAACACCAATTACAGTACCTAAAAGATTATTTACATAAACTTTTTCACCCATGTTTGTCAGTAGGTTGAGATAACCGGACAATAGCATAGATATTCCTTCGTTATGCAGACAGTTTAGACCGGATTCTATTCCCAGCAAAACCGTAGCCGTGAGCATTTCTAAGCCCGAAATTGGGTGAAAATTCTGGTGATTTTGCCAGGAATGTAAATTAATGCCAGTTTCCGGGACTGGGTTTTTCCAGTTCACACCAACACCAATTACAGCTTGATGAATTTTTCCTTGGCTAACTTTAGTTTCTGTTAAAATGCCGCCTAGTTTGCGACTATCCAGCACTAAATCGTTAGGCCATTTAATGCCCAAGTTTACGCCATAATTTCTTAATTGCGAAGCAATTCCCCAAGCACTAGCTAATGTTAACTGATAATTATTAATAACTTCCAGTTTAGGGGCGATCGCCACCGATAGGTATAGTCCACCGGTAGGAGATATCCACTGTCTTCCCCATTGTCCTCTACCTGCGGTTTGTTGAGTAGCAATCACAACACATCCTGGTTTTTCCCCTTGCTCAATTAATTCCCATACCTTTTGATTAGTTGAGGGGAGACTGTCGAAAATATGCAGAGAGAATGGTAAATATGGATACTTACGCGCTGAATCTAAGTAATTTTCTAAACTTTGCTGATTAAATTTCACAGTCATTCCCCTAAATCCCATTGATCAAGTTAGCATTAATTGACAGTTGTTAATACAGTCGAAAATTTTGATGGAGGTGAAGGATGGACATTTGGAACTGGCAAAATTGGGAAGGAATGACTTACCTGACTTGCAATCTTTTAGCACCTTGGCCACATGGTTTTTTTACCAAGCAGTTTTGGCCACGTCAACCCCATGAGTTAACACCAATACTTAAACCAGAAGCAGCTACCTATCGTTTAAAACAGGTTCACGGTAATGTTGTTCTCACTCCCCAAGAAGTAGATGAATATTTGCATACCAGTAATGAAGAGTTTGCTTTAGCCGATGGTTTAGTTAGTCAAACACCTTTACAAGCTCTTTGGGTTGCTTCCGCTGATTGTACACCTGTGCTAATTGGTGATATTAAAACCGGACAAGTCGCGGCTTTACACGCAGGTTGGCGAGGTACAGCAGCAAAGATAGTACCTGAAGCTATTACCAAGATGCAATCTGAAGGTAGCAATTTACAAGATTTACGGTTTGCTCTGGGTCCTGCAATTGCTGGTGAAGTTTACCAAGTTTCTGTAGAAGTGGCAGCAGAAATTGGGAACACTATTATATCACATCATGACCAAAATATCATCATAGAATCTTTACAAAATTTACCAGATTCACCATTACTACCAGATTCAGAACCGGGAAAAATTCGCGTAGATGTGAGAAAAATTAATTATTTGCAATTACAACAACTGGGAATTAAATCAGAACAAATTGCGATCGCCCCTTATTGTACCTTGCAAACTCCAGAATATTTCTTTTCTTACCGTCGCCATCAAGAAAAAAAAGTACAATGGTCAGGAATTGTCAGTTACTTAAATCCTAATCTGTAAATTCCATAACTCACTAATTAAACACTCTCCATTAATCACACATTTCTTACACCCCCATAAATCAGTTTACAAATAATTCAAAACCACCTTTGTATATAAATACTTGTCCCAATACTTATGTATCTTAAAATCAAGCAGAAAACATCACAAGTATTTGCACTGAGTTAAAAAACTATAAAAATGTGTAATATTTACCTTAGACATCAGCTATCTTGATCGTATAACCATAAATCAAGATATTAAATGTTTATATAAGAAAATGCGACACAAAAAAATAGAAGATATACCAACTCAAGTATTTACACCCTTAGTTAAACCAAAAATACAAATTTCCCTTAAATGTAAATTTACCATAGCATTGATTATCTCACTAACAATTGTCATTAGTATAGGATTTTTGAACTTATATAGAATCCAAGAGCGAGTTTTTGAAGAAGAAGCTATTAACCGCAGTGAATTAGTATTAAACTTTGGAGAAGCTAGTCGTAATTATGTAATTAACGAACTTACCCCAGCAGTTGAAAAACACACAAACACAATGATTTTTGAGGCAAAATCTAACGCTTTTGCTACCAGAAAAATATTTGAAATATTCAACGAAGAAATACCAGAATATATCTATAGACAACCAGCATTAAATCCTTTGAATCATAACAACAAAGCAGACAAATTAGAAACAGAAATTATTAAATACTTTCAAAATAACCCTGGTACTAACACAACCCAAGGATATAAAACCAGCAACAATCAACAAATATTTTATTTAGCTAAACCAATCAAAATGGAAAATAGCTACTTAAAATGTCATGGTAAACCCGAAGACGCACCAAAAGAAATAATTGAAAAATATGGTACACAAAATGGTTTTAACTGGAAAGTAGGGGAAATTATCAGCACATTAATTATATATGTGCCAATTCAGGATTTATTACATAATCAATATTCAATGGTGCGAGTTTTTATATATACATTTATTGGATTAACAATAGTATTAATTGCCCTAATATATTTACTATTTGATAAATTAGTAGGTAAACGTATATATCAATTTTCTCAAGCAATGAATCAAGCGGCCTTAAATCCTGGTGTCACAGTCAGAATTAGAGACAGAGGAAAAGATGAACTAGGAATGATGGCAAAAGTATTTAATAAAATGGCTGATTCTTTAGACGACGCTTACAACAATTTAGAACATAAAGTTGCCCAAAGAACAGCAGAAATAGAAAAAACATTACAAGAACTAAAAATCACCCAATCTCAATTAATTCAAGCGGAAAAAATGTCAAGTTTAGGGCAATTAGTAGCTGGTATTGCCCATGAAATTAATAATCCTCTGAGTTTTATTTCTGGTAATATTAATCATGCAGAGAAATATACCCAAGAGTTATTACAATTAATAGCATTATATCAATTAGTTTACCCACAACCGGATAACAAAATTCAAAATCATATTAATAACATTGACTTAGAATTTATTTCTAAAGATTTACCTAATTTATTAAAATCTATGAAAATAGGTAGTGATCGCATTGATAAAATAGTAGTAAACCTGCGTAACTTCTCCCGTTTAGATCAAGCGGAAATGAAATTTGTTGACATTCATGAAGGAATTGATAGTACCTTAGTAATTTTACAACATCGCTTAAAATCCAACTCAGATCATCCAGAAATTACAATACTTAAAAACTATAGTCAATTACCCCTAATAGAATGTAATCCAGGATTACTTAATCAAGTATTTATGAACATTATTAGTAATGGGATAGATGCTTTAATCACATCAGCAGAAAACAATCAAAATTCCCAATTTATACCAGAAATAATCATAGAAACAACACTCATAAATAGTCAATTAATACAAGTCAGTATCACTGATAACGGTACAGGAATTACAGAACAGGTAAAATCACAAATATTTAATCCATTCTTTACTACAAAACCCATCGGTAAAGGTACAGGTTTAGGATTATCAATTAGTTATAAAATTATCGTTGAAAGACATCAAGGAACAATTCATTGTGATTCAGAAATCGGCAAAGGTACAAAATTTATCATTCAGCTACCTTTGAGAATTTAGAATTTAGAATTTAGATATATGTTATAATCACACTGGGAATCATCAAAACTGATAACTGATAACTGTTAACTGTTAACTGGTAAATTCTATTGCAGAAAAATTACCAAATCTCAATTCTATGCTAGAAACATCAGAAAATAAATATTCCTGGTTTGATGTATCCGATGATGTCAAAGAACTATTAATCTTAGCTGCAAAAACCTGGGAAAACACAGAAGAATCAGCCAAATATATGCAGCAAGCACTAGCTAAAACCGGAGAAAATACAGATGTTTTAGTAGCAGCTTACAGATATTTTTACTACAAAAATAATTATGTTTTAGCACTGACAACAGCAGAAAAAATAATTGCTAAAATCAGAGAGACAGAGAAATTCCCTGAAACTTGGGAAGAACTGCAACCAATTCTGATCAAAAATCAAGAAGAACCAAAAATTAGATTATTTCTCAATGCTTACGCTGCATCTGGTTTAGTATTAGCTAAATTGGGAAACATCGAAAAAGCGAAACAAATCAGTAACCAAATCAAAAGCATTGACAAAAAAAATGATTTTGGTGCAGGTATTCTTTTTGATATTTTAACCCGTCCTCCAGAAGAAGACGAATAATTTGTAATTATTTTCGTAATTATTTAATTGTCAAATACAGAGCAAAAAATCATGAATAACTGGTTATCTCCACAACTTCCTAACTACACATTCTCATTATCTAACAACAATAAAATTTTCTTACCTGTATTACCTGAAACTCCCATACAACCTGTAACCAGAGTACCACAAGCAAACCCACCAATAATTTTTATTCCAGATATTTAACAGCTAAATATTTAACGATTCAATATTTAACTATTAAATCTTCATCACATCACCTCAAACTATGCAAGGTAAAGATTGGTTTATCCCTGGAAATGGACAATATCAAGAATGTCAAACAGTCAGGGAATGGGATTTACTGCGGGAAAATTATCGCCTATATCGCTTTTTAACAGAGGTAGAAGATACAATAAATCAAGTAGAAAATGAAACCGATTTTTTACCGAAATTAAGAATGTTAGTCAGAAGACTAATAACCAATTCCTACTGGATAAAAAACCAAAAATTAGCACCAGATCCAAAAACCGGAACATCAGTTTTATTATTATACGATGAACTCGGATTTCCCCTGACAGTGCAAACCGTAATGTTTGAACCAGGGACAAAATCAAACATTCATAATCATGGAACATGGGGAATAGTTGCCATATTAAAAGGTCAAGAAAAAAACACATTTTGGCGACCAGATCCCAACTTAGAATTTCCTGATAAAATCGAAAAAGTAGGAGAATTAAACCTCAATCCTGGGGACATAATAAGTTTTACAGAAGAAACCATACATCAAATTGAAGCAACAGGAGATCAACCCACAGTAACATTTAACATTTATGGAGAAACAGACTCTCAAAAAAGATATGAATTTGATATTATTAATAACATTGCTAAAAAATTCTAAAATTCTGGAAAATGTACAACACAAAAAACTCAGAACAGACTAACGTAAAAAATATATAACCACTAACTAAATTAATAATCTGCGTTTATCTGCGTTTAATGATTAATCCAACAATAAACCTACAGGAGAAATACATGGCCAGAGTAATTTTCTATGAAAAACCAGGCTGTAAAAATAATACCAGACAGAAAGTATTACTCACAGCAGCAGGACATCAAGTAATAGCATATAGCCTATTAACAGAACCTTGGACAAAAGAAAGACTAAAATCATTTTTTGGCGATCGCCCCGTAATAGAATGGTTTAACAAAGCCGCACCCAGCATCAAATCAGGAGAAGTCAACCCTGAAGGTATAGATGCAGACACAGCCCTAATCATGATGTTAAGAGATCCCCTCTTGATCCGTCGGCCATTATTAGAAGTAGGAGACAAAAGGGAAGTAGGCTTTGATGTCGAAAAAATAGACGCATGGATCGGTTTAAAATCCGTAGATGAATCATTTCAACAAATGAGTGAAAACCTCATGCAGCAAGACTTACAAGGTTGCACCCACGGAAACAACCACCATCATCATTCAGAAGGTAATTGCAAACATAAATAGGGAAGATCGAGGAGTCAGTAGGGGCAAACCCCCCGTGGTTGCCCCAGTATTAGGTTGGGTTGACGTAAGGAAACCCAACATTTTCCATTTTTATAAACCCAACATTTTCCATAAAAACATTTCAGTACAATATTAACAACATTAACCAACACCACCAAAATCATCAACATGAGTCCATTACCAGACTACCGCCCCAAACAACTATCAGTCGGACCCCTAGAAGCAGAAATACTCAGCATCGTCTGGGAACTAGGTACAGCCACAGTCAAAGATGTACATGATCGCATACTTGCAGATCCCAACCGTGAACTAGCTTACACCTCCGTCACCACCGTTTTACGCAGACTCACCGAAAAAGGCTGGTTAACCTGCGATAAACAAGGTAAAGCATTTTATTGGCGGCCATTATTAACCAAAAAACAAGCAGAAATGATCAAAGCCCATGATCAACTACAGCGATTTTTAGCCGTAGGCAACCCTGATGTGATCGCCGCCTTTGCTGATAGTTTAGATGAAGCAGCAAGTAAACAAATAGAGGCGATCGCCCAAAAAATACAAGCTGCACGTCAAGCCAGGGGAGAACAATAACGATTATGCACCTACTCATGATCATTAGCGCCATCACCATCGCTTACTGGTTAAGACTTTCCGCCAGTATCCCCGATGGTAACTGGCAATTACGCTGGCGCAAAACCCTATTTTTATTTCTCTTCCCTCCCTTACTCATTTTCATGACAGTCACCGCCATAGTCTGCATGGGTACACAGGGAAAAATGGGAGGAATGTACACAGGATCTTTCAGCTACATCATCGCCCTCATCATTTTAGGCAGTTTTAATATCTTGGGATTAAAACAAGCATTCCAGGGCTGGAAATCCGTAAAATCTGCCCGTCAATGTCCACACATACACCTTGCAGGTAAACCTGTCAGACTCCTACAAACAAACGCCCTATTTGCCGGTCAAATGGGCTTCTGGCAACCCGAATTAGTAGTTAGTCAAGGACTCCTAGAAAACCTCTCACCAGCCCACCTAGAAAGCGTTTTAGCCCACGAACAAGGACACTATCTATATAGGGATACATTTTGGTTTTTTTGGCTTGGTTGGATGCGTTCTTGTACCGCCTGGTTGCCAAAAACAGAAGCATTATGGCAAGAATTATTAATGTTACGGGAGTTAAGAGCAGATAGTTACGCAGCATCCCAAGTAGATCCCCTCACCTTAGCAGAATCTTTATTGTTAGTTGTCAGTAACCAAACCCTAATCTCAGAAGTTTGCTGTGCAGCATTAGGTTCTTCTGCTGTTGATCGGTTAGAACAGCGAATAGACGCACTATTAACACCAACAGAACCAACCTCAGAAATGCAAATACAATCTTGGCATCTTTTTTTATTAGCCTTTCTGCCTTTGGTAACAGTAATTTTCCATACCTAATCAACAATAAAAGCCTTGTGGGGTGGGCATCTTGCCCGCCTCAAATGTACAAATTCAAGGTTTTTCAGTTTATGCCTAACTAGCAACCTGAGTTAACACTTTCCCCAAATACTCGTAATCCTCAAATTGATTATAAATCTGTGCCGAAACCCGAATCAACAAACGCGGATTTCCCTCCCAAGGTATTACAGGAACTTCAACACCAAATCTATCCAATAACTGATCATGGAAAAACATAAAATCCCAGTTTTCCAACTTACCATAAATCGGTAAAACCGCCATTGAACCAATCATATCGTCTGGACAAACTGGTGCAACTTCCAGCACTTCACAAAGTAACTTTCTCGCTGCCAAAACCATATCATGATTACGCTGCATTAATTCTATCCACCCACCAGGTAACAGCGAACCCATAAAATCAATAGCTTCCGGTACACACATACAAGCAGTCGGATCATCAGTACCCATCCAATCAAACTCTAACTGAAAGCGACTTTTATCAGTGCGGGGAGAATTTGCACCATGACTAATCGTTAAAGGATGAATTTTTACTTGTTGTTCCCTTTGCACATATAAAAAACCTGCACCCTTGGGCGCACATAACCACTTATGGCAATTACCGACATAATAAGTCGCGCCAATTTCCCCTAAATTCAAAGGAATCATCCCCGGTGCATGAGAACCATCAATCAGGGTTTCTATTTCCCGTGCTTGCAACTGCTTAACTAACTCTTGAATCGGGAAAATTAACGCCGTTTGGCTAGTAACATGATCCAAAAGTGCTAACTTCGTTTTTGATGAAACCTTTTCCATCACCGCTGTCACAACTTCTTGGGGTGAAGTAATGGGAAAAGGAACTTTAGCCACCACCACCCGCGCCCCTGTACGACTCGCAACAAAATCTAAAGCATTACGACAAGCGTTATATTCGTGATTAGTGGTAATAATCTCATCTGCTGATGAAAAATCCAAAGACCTGAGTACAGCATTAACCCCAGTCGTCGCATTCGGTACAAACACCAAATCTTCAACATCACTACCCACAAAAGCCGCTAATTTGCTTCTAGCACTATCTATCAGTGTTTCCCAATCACGACCAAAAAACCTCACAGGTTCAGCTTCTAACTGCTGACGTAATCTTTGCTGCACTTCCAAAACCGCCTTTGGACAAGCACCAAAAGACCCATGATTGAGAAAAGTTACAGCAGGATCAAGTGACCAAAACTTTTCAAAGTCAAAAGCACGAAGTTTGAAATTTTCTGTTTCTTGCTTCATGCTTCATCCTTTTATTTATTCAACTCCCCAGGCCGGATTCGAACCAGCGACCAATCGATTAACAGTCGATCGCTCTACCACTGAGCTACTGAGGAACGCCTGCAACGATTACTATATTAGATTGAAAAAAAAGGTTTGTCAACTACTTTGGGAAAAATTTTTTAGGAATCTTTGGGAACTTGTGGAAATTAAGTTTTGACTCCCAGAAATGGCAGCAGAAATGTATAATGATTTGTGTAATCATATAATTTCCTCAAGGCTAAAGCCGCTCCAAAACAGGAGTCTAGACATTTGGGCATCAAGTCAGCTACAATCCTAAGCGCAATTGTGCTAACTTCTGCCGAGCCTTATCATCAATGGCATTAGCCAAGAATCTACCTTTAGATTGTTTACGTGATTGGGATCTATGGCGCACCCGGCAAGCCGTAGATTCAACTTCGCTACACAATTGATGGGCTGACAACCATTCCGCACCGTATCCCTGAATCATTAACTGTTGCGCTCGATCTGATGTTGCAACAATAATCCGAGAAACCAAACATTGGGCAATTTGATGACGTAAACCGGCGCACACCTTTTCAATATAAGTATCTGCGGTTTGTCCAAACTCTGTGTAATGAACGGAGAGAAACTCAGTAATCATTTCTCTACTACTGCCAGTATTTTGGTATTGAGCATCAAAAACTATTTGTGTCTCATATCCTTGGAAAGCACTATAATTAGTCATAGCTTCGACTAATTCGCCACGTGCTGCTTCCAATCCTGCCTGATCACGAGTTTTTTTCAAGCAAGGCCAAGCGCCTATAATGTTGTAGCCATCCACTAATAAAATAGATGGGATGATAGAACGGGGCATCGTTTTTAATCACAATTATCTAGAGTTGGCAAAAATCATTCATAAGACTTATAGTAATTGAAGCATCGCTTGTAACACTATGTTACAGAGAATAAAAAATATATACCAAAGTAAAATAGCACCCTCAGATTGAGGGAGATGGGGAGATGGGGAGATGGGGAGAAAGATTTTTACCAATTACCAATTAACCATTACCCATTACCTACCCATTACCTTCGTCTTCTTTCATTAATCTTTTTCTTAAACGTTCTGCATCACCGGTATCAACTAAAACACCCTTTTCTAATAAAAAAGCACCATCACAATAATTCAACTCATCCAAACGGTGAGTCACCCATAAAGCAGTAATACCGCGACTTTTTACCAAACGGCGTACACTAGCCACCAAATCTAACTGACTATCAGGATCTAACAAAGCCGTAGGTTCATCTAATAATAAAACTTCACAGTGACGGGCGATCGCCCCAGCAATAGCCACACGCTGTTTTTGTCCACCAGAAAGAGCATAAATAGGCCTTCTAGCCAGAGACAGTAAATTTACAGCACCCAAAGCCTCCTCCACCCTAGCTTTCACCATCGCCGCTGGTAACTTTTCCTCCACTAAACCAAAAGCCACATCAGCGCCCACAGTAGGCATCACCAACTGATGATCAGGATTTTGGAACACAAAACCCACCGGTGGAGAGATACCAATTTCTCCAGACTGAGGACTTAACAAACCCGCAATTAACCTTAAAAGAGTTGACTTCCCACTGCCATTAGTCCCCAAAAGCATCCAAAATTCACCTTTAGGAACTTGTAGAGAGCAAGATTTTATCACTTGCTCCCCACTAGGCCAAAAGAAGTTGAGATTATTAACTTCAATGCCTACTGCCGTCATGTTTATACCTTAGAAAACATCAGGTTACTCAACAGCAGCCAAAGCAGCAAAACCGGGAGGTTTACCACTGGTACTAGCTGCACCATCTTTTTGTGAAACTTGTACTCCCGAAATCTCACTAGCACGAACAGCAACCTTCTTCTCAGTTTTGCCTTCACACTTGAGTTCCACAAGATCGGGGTTGCCAGAACGCATTGCCGCTAAAATTAGCTGATAAACAGCTTCTGCGTCCTCAGCGGACTTACGTTGTACTGACATAGGAAAAGCAGTATTTTTGATGCTTAGGTCTATGGTAAACATTGAGAGTTAATTACATTTCACAGGTTGTACGACTTATTTTAGCGTCATTAGTCATTAGTCATTAGTCATTGGGCATTGGGCATTGGGCATTGGGCATTGGGCATTGGGCATTGGGCATTGGGCATTGGGCATTGGGCATTGGTTAACCCATTACCAATTACCCATTACTCATTACCAAGATTAAATTTTATCTCCAATACCCCTGGAAAAATTAGAGAAAACCACTTATTATGATTAGAGACGGTAAAAAATTGTAAACTAGATTGACAATCTGGTTACTTTTCTGTCTATGGAAAGTTATTTATTCAACCATCCATAGGTAGATAAAATCTGTACTTATAATATTCGGAGATTTTTCTCATGACCATTGCAGTTGGACGCGCCCCGTCAAGAGGGTGGTTTGACGTACTAGACGACTGGTTGAAGCGCGATCGCTTCGTATTCGTAGGTTGGTCTGGT
>RDXV01000211.1 GCA_004292695.1 Nostocales cyanobacterium
AACTGTCAACTGTCAACTGTCAACTGTCAACTGTCAACTGTCAACTGTCAACTGTCAACTGTCAACTGTCAACTGTCAACTGTCACCTGTCAACTGTCACCTGTCACCTATTCTTACTTATTTACCTGTAACCAGATTTCTAAACTTACCAATAGCCATAACTTGACACCGTATCTTCCCCAGGTATCATTTTTAAAATCTAACCAATCTCGCAATATATCCTGATTCACATAATTAGCAATTTCACTATTTCTGGATAATAATAACTTTTTGGCTTCTTTTTGCCAATATTTCTTAAAACCTAATTGTACAGGGACCATCATTCCACTTTTAGGGCGGTTAATAATTGCCTCTGGTAAAATATCACTCACAGCTTTTTTAAGAACTGCCTTTTCTTCAACTCCTGAAAGTTTATATTCTGGGGGAATTTCCATACTAAAATCAACTATCCGCTGATCAAATAATGGTGATAAACCTTGTAAATTCGTAGCTTGGGTTAAATTATTCACCTTAGTCAAAATATGATCAGCACCCTTGTATTTTATGTTTAATAACATGATTTTGTTTAGGTAATTATTTTGAGAATTTAATTCTTCATCAAATATTGATTTTTCGTTTTTTAGACTGTTGAATAATTCCGCTTTTAAAAGTTGTGGTAAATCCAAAAAACATTTTTTAAAAGACATTAGATAGGCTTGTAGAGAGTCTTGATTATTAATATAACCATATAAACTATTAATTAACATCGGTTGATTTTTGGGACCACCAAAACAAGGATCTCCACCTTCACCATTGAGGATAGTTTGCACACTTTCCCTTGCTAGTTTTCCTAATAAAAAATTTGGTACTGTTAACGGATCACCGATAGGATTATCTAAATGTAACATAGTTTGGGGTAAATTTTCCCACATCTCTGCAAAACTGATTTCTAAAATATGATGTTCAGTTTGACAATGTTGAGCAACTAAACCAGAAAATTCTAATTCATTAGGTGTTTCTTCACCAAAATGAATTGAATAAGTATGTACAGGTGCATCATGTAATTTTGCAGCTAATGCAGTAATACAACTAGAATCTAAACCACCAGAAAGAAACACCCCTACAGGTTGATTTTGTGGTAAATATTCTTTGACTATTTGTGTTAATAAATCACGTAATTGATAACTATACAATTCTATTGGTTGATTAATATTTTTAACCTTTTCTTGTGGTTGCCAATAGCGATAAATTCTCTCTGAAGGCATTTCTAAAAGTGTACCCGGACGAACTTCGCTAACATTTTTCCACAGAGTTCTTTCTCCGGGAACAAATGCACAGGATAAATAATCTCGCAGTGCTACTACATCTAAATCATTGCTACGATGGGGTGCAAGGGTAGTTAATTTGGGAGCAATCCAGCGGGTTAACCCATGATTAGTATAGTATAGAGTTCTGCCACCAATGGAATCTCTAACTAAAGATAATGTTTGTGTTTCTCGATCCCAAACTACAAACCCAAACATTCCTAATAATAAGGTTAAACATTGAAAGTTATGTTTTTCCCAAAGATGTGCAATTATTTGCGGATTACTGATATTATCTTGATTATCAATACCTAATTTTTTTATAAATTCCTGACGATTAATTAGCCAGATATCCCCGACTATGATAAATCTTTTTGTGGGACTAATAGCAAATTGTTCTGTGCTAGAAAATATCGCTAAGTTGTCATCTTTCCAGATCACATTTTCTGTGAGATTATCTAAGTTACCAAGTTGACAGTAAGCAACAGACCAACTAGGATTAACTACCAAATTAGGTGTAGTAGAGTTAGATTTTTTAAAGATGTTAAAAAACATAGATAACACCAATGATTAATACAATTTTAGTACCTCAAGGTGCAGAATACCAAGCCGTTTATCGTGGGTTAAATCTTGTCCAAGGTTGTCAAACTCAGGTAATGGCAGTTCCTATGGGGATGGAGTCATTAAAGAAATTTTTACAGCAAAATTGTAAATATCTTCAAAAACAAAGTCAATCAGTCTTACTGATGGGGTTATGTGGTAGTTTAAATCAGCATTATGGCATTGGTGATATTGTCCTATATCAAGATTGTATTTATCAAGAAAATTCCCAAAATTGTCATTCACAATTGACAGAATATATACATAATAAGCTAGGTGATCAAGTATCTTTAGTGAAAGGGTTAACTTGCGATCGCGTGATTTCCCTAGCTACAGAAAAATCTAGTTTACACCAAAAATTCGCAGCTGATGTTGTTGACATGGAAGGATTTACATTCCTCAATTTTTTCCTTCCACAAGTATCAGCCGCAATTGTACGAGTTGTCAGTGATGATTCTCACCATGATATCCCTGATTTAACTACAGCTATTGGTAACGATGGTTCACTGCAACCTGTACCCCTAGCTAAACAATTTATCCGTCAACCTCTAGCTGCTTTCCGTTTAATTCGTGGTTCTTTAACCGCACTGAAAATCCTAGAAACCACCGCTTACAATTTAGCCACTTCCCATATTTCTAGTCATAGGTTGGGTTGAACGATAGTGAAACCCAACAAAATTTGATCAATATTGGGTTTGCAAAATCTGATCAATATTGGGTTTCGTACCTCAACCCAACCTACATGATTTTTTAATCTTAACCGAACAGTATTGATTGCGAATTGCTTAAACTGTCACTTCTTCCTTGCGAGAATCAAAGAAAAGCTCAAAATTAGTCTGAGGAGATAACTGTCGCAAGTGTTGAATATAACCATCCGCATCTGACTTAGCACGGAATCTAGCAATAATTACCCGTTCCTGATTTGCCAGCACACGCGCTATAGTCCAACTATTCAGCCGATTTCGATAAGAAACAGCTTGATTTTCTGATTTTTTATCTTGGAAATCTGAATTTTGTGGCATGATTATATTAACCGTATAAATTTAGTAACTGGCGTTCGTGTTTCTCTTAGGGGGGATAACACTAGCGCCTTTAATTGTTGATGCCCCCTTGTTATTACATATTTCTGAAATTGTCAATACTTAGTGCAACAAACTGATTTTTACTCAGCAATAAAACTGATAAAATTAATTAAATAAGTTCATTAGTATACAAACAGTAAATATACTAAATATTCTTATATATCTCAGTGAATAAAATTACAATTTTGATTGTAGAATTAATGTATTGATTATTACCTGACAATTAATAAATAACCTGGTAGCCATGATGATATGAGACTAATAACATCAATTTTCACAAAGGTAGCGGAAAAAATGGGTGCTACTGTTTTCATAGAACCAGAATATCAATTAATTGGACATATTAAGTTTAAAAATGGCAAAGTTACTATTTTTGACCACAATAAACTAGATATTAATGGTGCTGGTGCTGCTAGTTTAGCTAAAGATAAAGGCTTTTCTAATTACTTTCTCAAACAATTAGGTTATCATGTAAGCATTGGCAATACTTTTTTTAATGATCAAATCTGTGCCAATATTAGTAATCCCAGAAATATCCATGATGGTTGGAATTATGCCCAAAAATTAGGATTACCTGTAATTGTCAAACCATTAAATTTAAGTCAAGGATGTTTAGTAAGTAAGATATATGAAGAATCAGAATATTATCACTTAGCAGAGAAAATATTAGCAATTCAACCAGGATTTATTGTTGAAAGATTTTATAGTGGTAATGATTTTAGAATCTTGGTTTTAGAACAAGAAATCATCGCAGCTTATCAACGTATTCCTTTATCTGTAATGGGAGATGGTAAATCTACAATTATCGAACTTTTAAATAAAAAACAAGAAAATTTTCTCAAAAATACCAAAAAAGCAACAATTAATTTTCAAGATTTTCGCATCCTCCAAAATTTAACCAGACAAAATCTATCTTTTGATAGTATTCCTGATCAAGATGTGATAGTTTATCTCTTAGATAATGCTAATCTTTCTACAGGTGGTGAAGCAATAGATTTAACAGATAAAATTCATCCAGACTTTCAAGAATTAGCAATTAACATAACAAAAGATATGGGTTTGAGATTAGCAGGTGTTGATATTCTCACCACTGATATTACTCAACCATTGTTAGATTACACCTTGTTAGAAATTAATAGTTCTCCCGGTTTAACTTATTACGCTTCCTTGGGAGAAACCCAAATTCAAAAGGTAGAATATTTATATACAAAAATTCTCCAAACATTAGAAAAAAGCTAATTAAAGTAGCTTTCAGCTATCAGTAGTCAGCAGTCAGCTTAAAAATCCTTTTGGTGTCAGGTTTTTTGATGTAAGTTTGTACCTCATCACATCAGAAACTACTGTATATTCCAATCTGAAAGCTGAAAGCTGATAGCTAATTATCTACTTGCTACCAAAGTTTTCCGTAAACTGTTCACAGTCATTATAAAATGTTCTGCAACTTGATCAATTTCTGCCACAGTATTAAATCTACCAATACCGAACCGGATAGAAGCATAAGCTAATTTATCGGAATATCCTAAAGCTTTTAACACATAGGAAGGTGCGACATGATGAGAAGAACAAGCAGAACCAGAAGAAACCGCCACAATGGGTTGTAAACCAAGAGAAAGTGCAGCACCATCAACACCTTCAACACTGATATTCAAATTACCAGCTAATCTTTTTTGAGGATGTCCATTGATATAAATTCCCTCAATTATAGAAATTTTTTGCCATAGTCTAGTTCGCAGTTCTGTTAATCTTTGATTTTCTGTTTCTTGTTCAAGAATAGCAATTTCTACCGCTTTACCAAAACCAACTATTTGTGGTGTATATAAAGTCCCAGAACGCATTCCCCTTTCATGGCCACCCCCATGTTGTTGTGCTGCAAGTTTCACCTTGGGGTTACGTCGGCGAACATATAAAGCACCAATACCTTTAGGTCCATAAACTTTATGGGCAGTTAAAGACATTAAATCAATGTTTAATTCTTCCACATCTAAGGGTATTTTCCCAATAGCTTGGGCTGCATCTGTATGGAATAAAATTTCTCTTTGTCTACAAATTTTGCCAATTTCTGCTAATGGTTGTAAAACACCAATTTCATTATTGGCAGCCATCACAGATACTAAAATTGTATCATCACGCAAGGCTTTTTCTAATAGTTCTAAATCAATTAATCCATCTTGGTTAACAGGAAGAATTGTAATTTCAAAACCCAGGCTTTTTAAATATTCACAGGGATCTAAAACTGCTTTATGTTCTGTGGCGACAGTTACAATATGTTGACCTTTTGAAAAATACGCTTCAGCTACACCTTTGATAGCTAAATTATTAGCTTCTGTTGCTCCACTGGTAAAAACAATTTCTTCTGGGTTAGCATTAATAGCAGCGGCTAAACTTCTTCTTGTTTGTTTCACTGCTGCTTCTGATTCCCAACCATAAACATGATTGACACTAGCTGCATTTCCAAACTTTTCGGTAAAGTAAGGAATCATGAAATTTAATACTCGTTCATCTAAGGGTGTTGTAGCGTGACAGTCAAGGTAAATAGGACGATTAGACATAGAATATGTAAGATATTTCCTTTGTGAGTGATTTGTGTACGTAATCTGTATTGATGTTGCTTTCTATGGCGGTTTTCAGATTTTAGCAATTAGCTTATGGCTATAGCTTGCGTGACAAATTAGAAGTCATACAGCAAGTTACGCTAACAACTGGAAAACTTTTATTTGACAAAGCTTTGTAGTTCTCTATTGTTAATAATAGATATGCAATACGCAGTATAAAGCAGTATAAGTATCTTGAGCTTATTTGAGCTTATCTGAGCGTAAACTTTCTAGAATGTTCTCTGCTTGGGGCTAGTGATTCTTTCAGTAATGATAAGTAACCATTGTAAATCATCAATGTTAACCATTGTTCATAAAAATCAAAGAGAGAAAAAAATTTACATTTGTTAACAATTCTCCCTTCAAAAACTGAGATCACCTGTAAAAAATGAGAACTTTTGGGAATAACAGATAACTCCAACTATTCCCCGTTCCCTGTTCCCTATTCCCTACCTCCACGAAAACACTTTTTCCGCAAACCCTAAATAAGAGAGTTACCTTTTCTGATAAGATAAAAAGTTCGACTCCTTTAACATAAATTGACGTATGAGCAAGGGAACTCTGTTTGACAAAGTTTGGGACTTACACACCGTTGGTACACTTCCATCAGGACTAACGCAACTATTTATCGGACTCCACCTTATCCATGAAGTTACCAGTCCCCAAGCCTTTGCTATGCTCAAAGATAGGGGTTTAAAGGTATTATTCCCGCAGCGTACAGTAGCCACAGTTGACCATATTGTACCTACAGATAATCAAGCCAGACCTTTTGCCGACAGTATGGCAGAGGCAATGATTCAAGCATTGGAAAAGAGTTGTCAAGAAAACGACATAACTTTTTACAACATTGGTTCAGGAAATCAAGGTATAGTTCACGTCATCGCCCCAGAATTGGGACTCACCCAACCAGGGATGACAATTGCTTGCGGAGATAGCCACACCTCCAGTCATGGGGCATTTGGGGCGATCGCCTTTGGTATCGGTACAAGTCAAGTAAGAGACGTTCTCGCTTCCCAAACCCTAGCATTATCAAAACTCAAAGTTAGAAAAATCGAAGTTAACGGCCAACTACCACCCGGAGTTTACGCCAAAGACGTAATTTTACACATCATCCGTACCTTGGGCGTAAAAGGTGGTGTAGGTTACGCCTACGAATACGCAGGAACAACCTTTGAGCAGATGAACATGGAAGAACGGATGACCGTTTGTAACATGGCCATAGAAGGCGGTGCCAGATGCGGATACGTAAACCCCGATCAAACAACCTACGAATACCTAAAAAATAGAGACTTCGCCCCTCAAGGAGCAGACTGGGAAAAAGCCGTTGCCTGGTGGGAATCTCTACGTAGTGATGCGGATGCAGAATACGACGACGTAGTAGTATTTAATGCTGAGGACATACCACCTACAGTTACATGGGGAATTACCCCAGGTCAAGGAATAGGAGTAAATCAAAAAATACCCGCCGCCTCCGAACTAGCAGAAGAAGACCGCTTTGTAGCTGAAGAAGCCTATCGTTACATGGACTTATACCCAGGTCAACCCATCCAAGGCACAAAAATAGACGTTTGCTTCATCGGTAGCTGCACCAACGGCAGGATCAGCGACCTCAGAGAAGCCGC
>RDXV01000250.1 GCA_004292695.1 Nostocales cyanobacterium
AACTACTAAGGCTAGTCCTAACACAGAAAAACCCAACAAGGGAATCATGACGACTCCACCAGCTGAGAATAAATTACTAATTTCCATTATTCCCAAACTCAATAACTTAATATTCGCTGCTAATTGCTATCAGTATATATGCTAACTGAGAGTATGTGAGCAAAGTCTGTGATCAAAATAAATGAGAGTATCTCTCAACTAAAAGATACACTATAGTAAATGAGATTAAATGTCAATAACTTTAGGGATAAAAATAAATTTTTTATAAATTTTCGGGTTTAATGTCGCTAAAAGCCTTATATAACAATAACTTTAGGCAATAAGTAATTATGCTACCTCCTAATGATCAAGCCATAATTGCAAAATAATCTTGATTGACTTTTGCCTTTAATTGATTTATATTGCGATAGCTAATGAAAATTACTCCCAATATATATATGATGAGCGTTTCCCAAGTAGCGGTTCAACAAAGAGAGGAAGAGTCAAGAAAACTAAGATTGCTGCTTATATGTAGCATATCCGGTTCTTTGGCATTACATATTGTTATTTTAGTTTCTGGTATTATTGATTTACTTAGCTCTATTCAGAAAGAACCGAGTCCTAAACCTTTAGAAATAACTTTTATAGATATACCCCCAGAAGTACCTAAACCAGTGGAAAAAAAGCCAGAACCAAAATTATCTCCACCACCAGAAATACCAAAACCAAAAATAGAAAATACTCAAAATTCTCCTCAATTACCCTTACCTTCTCCAGCGCAGGTAGAACAAAAAACACAACCAATAAGAAGGAATACTACTTTAGTTAGTTCTACCAGTTCTAATAGTTTTAGTAAACCTAATATTCGTCCTTTTAAACCTTTAACTACTCCTCCTACTTTTAGAACACCTGTTTCTCAACCAACCCAACGACCTATTATAGAACCAAATCCAGAAACTACACCAGAAATTACACCCAGAAGTTTAATAATACCAGAACCAATTTCTACACCTGTTGTTAAAATTACTCCTGAAAGTAAACCAGAAATTACACCCAGAAGTTTTACAACACCAGAACCAATTTCTACACCTGTTGTTAAAATTACTCCTGAAAGTAAACCAGAAATTACACCCAGAAGTTTTACAAAACCAGAACCAATTTCTACACC
>RDXV01000212.1 GCA_004292695.1 Nostocales cyanobacterium
GATTATGACACCACTTCTGGTAATACTGACACCATCCGTTTTGGTACAGGAATTAATCCCACTGATGTTACTTTAACTAGAGATCAATATCATCTTTATATTAGTTATGGTGCAACTGATAAAATTACTGTGCAAAGTTGGGGTTCTGTTAATTATCAAATCGAAAAAGTTGAATTTGCCAACGGAACAACTTGGGATAAAGCTAAGTTATTAACAGCAACTTTTATGGGAACTGTTAATGATGATTATGATTATGGTACAGAGGGAAATGAGACTTTTTACGGATTAGCAGGAAATGACATCCTTTATGGTAATAATGGTAATGATTACATAGATGGTGGTACAGGAAATGATTCCCTAGATGGTGGTAGTGGCAACGATATCTACATCTTTAACAAAGGTGATGGTCAAGATACCATTTCTGATTATGACACCACTTCTGGTAACACTGACACTATCCGTTTTGGTACAGGAATTAATCCCACTGATGTTACTTTAACTAGAGATCAATATCATCTTTATGTTAGTTATGGTGCAACGGATAAAATTACTGTTCTTGGTTGGTTTTATGACACAGGTTATCGCGTAGAAAAGATAGAATTTGCTAATAATACCAGTTGGCAGATCATTGATAATGCAAATGGATTAAAGATGGTTAGTGAAAATCAAGCACCCACTAATCTAACCTTATCTAATCTCAACATTGCCGAAAATCAGGCTATTGGTACAGTCATCGGTAATTTAAGTACCACAGATACCGATGCAAATAACACTTTTACCTACAGTTTAGTCTCAGGTACAGGTGCTACTGATAATGCTTTATTTTCTATTCGCAATAACCAACTTAGAGCTAATAGTAGTTTTAACTTTGAAACTAAGAATAATTATAGTATTCGAGTCAGAACAACAGATCAAAATGGGTTATCTTTTGAGAAACAATTAACTATTGGTGTTACTAATGTAGATAATATTATCACAGGTAATGCTAATAACGAAAACTTTACTACCACAACCGAAAAAGATATCATAGATGTTCAAGGTGGAAATGATGCTATTACCAGTGTCTTTGGCAACCTACAACAAAATGATATTATCAATGGAGGCGCAGGTTTTGATACTCTGAATATTACAGGAGGAAATACCACAAATTCAATCTCCATTGATCTGAGCAATACCACTAATCAAATGAATATTCCTGGTACCACAATTACCAACTTTGAACAGTTTAATTTAAGCAACTTTGCAGGACAAAGTAACTTTTTAGGTAATAGTGCAAATAATGTCTTTAATGGTGGTAGTGGTAATGATATTCTCAATGGAGGAGATGGTAATGATACCTTAATTGGAGGAGCAGGAAATGATTTTCTCACAGGTGGAAAAGGCAAAGATATATTAACAGGTGGTTTAGGAAGAGATCGCTTTGATTATCGCAATTTAACCGATTCTTTGTTAAACGGATTTGATGTGATCACAGATTTCAACGCCACCACTGGTAATGATTTATTCCGTGTTTCCACTGCACGCGCCGGATTTGTGAATGTGGGAGCAGTAAATTCCCTAAATGCAGCAGATATCGGAGCAAAATTAACAAACACAGTCTTTACATCAAATTTTGCTGCTCAATTCAGTTTCGGACAAAGAACATTTGTGGCCATTAATGATACAACCGCAGGATTTAATGCTAGTAATGATGCCATTATTGAAGTTACAGGATTAACAGGAACATTGAATGTAAATAACTTTGTACTTAGTTAGAGGATGTTTGAACCCACATTCCGCACCCCGGTGTCACAATCAGTAATTTTGGTTTTTTTGAACACTTTTGAGGATGCCTTTTATACAAAAAAGTCGAAATTTTAGGTAGCGATAGCAAAGCGTTACTGCAAGCAGTTCGCTAATCTCAAATACCCAAACGACCATTTTTTATTGTGTAACAGTTCAGGGTGCGAAATGCGGGGTTCAAATCAAATGTAGCTATCAAAAAAAGCTGACGCTTTTCTGGAAGTAAACAATTTAACTTCCAAAACAATATGCTACAAGCAGTGATTCCCAACTCACATGAAACCTTCCTCCAAAACGCTGTTGTTGAAAAATACAACTTCTCCAAACTAAACAAAACACGCATCCGGTTCAAAATTCAGTTAAAGAAAACAACTAAAAGCAATGCTCCAAAATGGGCAGATGTTCTCAAATCTTCCCAAAATGAACAAGAATCAGACTTAGTAAAAGTCACAAGTTCGGAAGTTGGTTTAAAAGGCATCAAAGTTTTCAAAGCTTTAGATGAAGCACCAAATTGACCACTTGCAGTCTTGTATTGATTCTCTTAGGCAAAATTGGGTTGAATTATACGATAGCCTCAAAGAGAAAAAGTAAATTTGTTAGTTCTCGTAAATAAAACGCGAACACATTTCCTTTGATCTTACCCCCTCTTTTTCCTTAACCGAGCAGTATTGACACCACTCATATATCTACGTCTCAAAATTTCAGGAAATCAAAAATCAGAAATTGATTAATATATTAGATAGGAAGAGGGTACATAGGTGTTTAACAAATTTCTACTGATAAATACACAAATTTAACAAAATTGATCAGCAACGAGGATATACGAGATTAAATATCTGCTCATTTACACAATTGATATCCGTATTTCAAGAATTGAAGATATTGACATGAAAATTTAGGTGACGGACTAGAATAGTCAACCTAAAATTAAAGATCAGATAAAGTTACGATGGGTTCAAGTTAATCAATTGTTGAAACAGGCAAATATCAAGTTAACACAAATATCATATATCCAGGCATCTGTCAGTTTGAAGAAACCCGTCAACTAAGTATATCTTCTTTTATCAGGCTACTCCTCACATAAATCTTTATTCACCCCTTTGTTAAGCAGGTTATATATATGAATGAACAACAAAGAACAACTAACCGTAATCTTTCATCAGGTGTAATAGCAGCCGTATCAGCTGCGGTAGTAGCTGTCAGTGGTGGAGTAGCTTGGTTTACATCCCAAACTCCCAAAAACCCCGTCACACCGGGAAACACTTCTCAGACAATAAAACAGCCACAACAACCATTAAGCACCCAACCGGGGAACGAACAAACCACCAGTATTTACTGGTTAAAACCCACAGAGAACAGCTTTAAATTAGTGGCACAGCCATTACAAATAGCAGCAGCACAACCCCAGGAAATTTTAGAAACAGCTTTTAAAACCTTATTAGCAGGACCAACGGAAGGTACAAACTCTACTACCATTCCCCAAACCACCAAACTGCTAAGTTTAAAAGTAGAAAATGATCAAGTCCACGTTAACCTATCCAACGACTTTACCAGTGGTGGTGGTAGTGCCTCCATGGTTGGCCGTGTAGGTCAAATTGTTTACACTGCCACAGCTTTAAATCCTGATGCTAAAGTTTACATAGAAGTGGATGGTAAACCTTTAGAAGTCTTGGGAGGGGAAGGGGTAGAAGTACAACAACCACTAACAAGGGAAAGTTTCAACGCAAATTATCCTCTTTAGGGTTTGCTGAAAAAGTCTGTTCGTTGAGGCTCTTAATAGGGAATAGGGAATAGGGAATAGGGAATAGTTTGAGCTATCTGTCATCCCCAAATTTTTGGATTTCTCAGCCCCAAAATGCACAGTTTTTCAGGTCTAACCTTTAAAAATCTTGCACTTTATTTCCTCGTGTTCAGCCTCAAACCTGTCATTGGTAATTGGTAATTGGTAATTGGGAAATACAACCAACTCAAGCCCAATGCCCAATGCCCAATGCCCCATGCCCAATATATATTAATACTTAATCGGGATTAATTCGCATTAAAGGTTGACCATATTCTACAGGTTCACCATTTTGAACAAGAATTTCCATCACCTGCCCAGATACTTCCGCTTCAATTTCGTTCATCAACTTCATCGCTTCAATGATACAAACTGATTGACCGGCTTTAACGCGATCGCCTACTTCCACAAAAGGAGCTTCCCCAGGTGCAGGAGCGCGATAGAATGTACCGACCATTGGTGATTCCACCTCTACCCATTTAGAAGATGAAGCATTAACCGCTACCGGAGATGGTGAACTAGCCGCAGGATGATCATGGCTAGTTGTTTCTGGTAACGGTGCAACAACAGGTACAGCGGTGGGAGTAATTCCTGTAGTGACAATTCCGCTGGTAGCTACTTGATCCGTCGTCAGTACAGGGTAGTTAACTCCTTTACGTACTACAAGCTCAAACTCATCACTTTTGAGAGTCACTTCTGTAATATCAGTTTGAGCAATAGTCGCCAATAATTGACGGATTTCATTAAAGTCTAATGGCACGGTATTTTTTACCTCGACCTAACTGTAAATTAGAATTTTAAGTATGGTAATCAACAAACATTTAAAAACAGGATACTAGATCAATAAGAACAGTTAATATAATTAGTAAATATTAAATGTTACTTACCTCTCCCATCTAGGAGGTAATACCGAGAAACGTTGTCATATTTCTGGGTATTACTGGAGATAATTCATTTCTCCTACCTACTAGGGGAACGACAGGAATGAGAAAGCGACCTTAGATATCCACAAAAATGCCAGTTATTCCCTACCTAAATATTTATCTTCTCTGGTATCTATCTTGATCCGTTCACCTTGAGAAATAAATAGGGGAACCATTACCTGTGCGCCAGTTTCCACTATTGCTGGTTTAGTACCACCAGTAGCAGTATCACCCTTAACACCAGGATCAGTTTGCACAACTTCCAGAACCACAGAGTTAGGTAACTCAACCTCTAGGACTTGTTCACCCCACTTAACAACATTCACCTCCATACCTTCCTTGAGGTATTTAACGCGATCGCCAATTTGGGCAGAAGTTAATCTACCTTCCTCATAGGTTTCCATATCCATAAACACAAATTCTTCACCTTCTTTATAGGTGTGCTGCATTGTGCTTTTTTCTAAAGTAGCTTGAGGTACAGTTTCCCCAGCGCGGAAAGTTTTTTCTACAACGTTACCATTTTGAACACTTTTGAGTTTAGTTCTCACGAAAGCAGAACCCTTACCTGGCTTTACGTGTAAGAATTCAACTACTCGCCATACAGACCCATCAAGGACAATAGAAACGCCGGGTCGAAAATCATTACTAGAGATCATGAAACTTATAAATTTTGGAAGATATTCGGGATTTATTGTACCTGTAATTAGGGAACAGGTGACAGGGGACTGGGGACTGGTGACTGGTGACTGGGGACTGGTGACTGGGGGAGAAATATTTATCTTCTGAACTCCTGACTCCTAGAACTCCTGACTCCTCGATCTCCTTGATCTCCTCATAAATGTGGGAAGATGAATGATGGGTGAATTCCAGTCAAAAAATTTTGATGCTGCATTTGAGAAATTCCATGTTCAACTTCATAAAGTCCTGGCTGAAATACAGCCTCAAAGTAACACTGGCAATAACAGTAATTACAGGCATAACCACAGGGTTTTACACTCCTTCCAGTTATGCTGGCTTACCTGCGGGTAACGCGATTACTGACGGTAAAGCCTTATTACGATATGCACTACCTATTGACAACAAACCAGTACGTGAACTGCAAGGTAGCTTAGAAGATATTGCTAATCAACTTCGTGCCAACAAAAGATGGGGTGCTGTTTCCAAAGACCTCAAACAAGCATCACGGATTTTAGATCAACCATCCAAAATCTTAGCAAGCGTTCCCCAAGAACGCCAAGAGCAAGCGGAAGTTTGGATCTCTGAACTAAAATCTGGTATTGCAGAACTACAAGAAATAGTCAACAACAAACAAAAAGACCCCATTCTCGAAGGTAGAGCTAAATTACTGACAACAGTCTCTTTACTGGAAGAGTCAATGGTGACAGAATTTCCCTTTGAAGTTCCCCAGGAATATAGCCACCTACCCCAACTCAAAGGCCGCGCTACTATTGCCATTAAAACTAACAAAGGTGATCTAACTGTGGTCGTAGATGGTTATAGCGCCCCTGTTACAGCTGGTAATTTTGTAGATTTAGTCCAGCGAGGTTTTTATAACGGTTTAGAATTTACCCGTTCAGAAGAATCTTATGTTTTACAAACAGGAGATCCAGCAGGAAAAGAAGTTGGTTTTACTGACCCTAAAACTGGTAAATATCGCGCTATTCCCCTAGAAATCTTGGTAGAAGGTGAAAAAGAACCAACTTATGGTGTTACCCTCGAAGATGCCGGACGTTACCTAGATATGCCTGTTTTACCATTTTCTTCCTTTGGCGCTTTAGCAATGGCACGTCCTGAAGGTGATGTTAACGGTGGTTCTTCTCAGGTTTTCTTCTTTTTGTTTGAACCAGAACTTACCCCCGCAGGACGCAACCTTTTAGACGGTCGTTATAGCGTTTTTGGTTATCTGGTTGAGGGTAAAGATATCTTAGACACTCTCAAAGCTGGTGACAAAATTGAATCCGCTACAGTTATCCAAGGAATTGAAAATTTAGTCTAATCAGTTATCAGGAGTCAGGAGTCAGGAGTCAGGAGTCAGGAGTCAGGAGAAGATGGAGAGAAAAATCTTTACCAATTACCAATTACCAATTACCAATTACCTTAAACATTCCATTTCTCAAGAAAAGATAAAATTACACCAATTTTATTTTTTGAGAACTACTATAAAAAATAAACTGATTAAAATTAAAAATAGGTGTAAGTCGTCATGACAACTAAAAAGCAATTTAACAGCTTTGAGGAAATGCTCTCCGGTTCTGATGTACCAGTATTAGTAGATTTTTACGCTGATTGGTGTGGCCCCTGTCAAATGATGGGGCCAATTTTAGAACAAGTGAATTTACAACTCAAAGACCGCCTCAGAATCGTGAAAATTGACACTGAAAAATATACTCAGTTAGCCAGTAAGTATCAAATAGCGGCTTTACCAACCTTGGTATTATTTAAGCAAGGTGAACCTGTAGATAGAATTGAAGGTGTTTTACAAGCACCTCAATTAATTCAACACTTAAATACTCTAATTTAATTTGGTAATTGGTAATTGGGAAAGAAGGGAACAGGGAACAGGGAACAGGGAACAGGGAACAGGGAACAGGGAACAGGTAAAGATTTTTCTCCCC
>RDXV01000007.1 GCA_004292695.1 Nostocales cyanobacterium
TTCCTTCAAATAAGCTATCTTCTATGGTTTGTACAGTGAAGGTTTTAGAGGTTTCACCCTGTGCAAATGTCAATGTTTGGGAATTTGCGGTAAAGTCACTAACACTTGCTGTATCACCTGCTGCAATGGATGTAGAGACTGTGACACTTTGTGCAGTTAAAAAGTCATCACTGCGGGTAACTGTGAAAGTAATTCCATTTCCTTCCTCTGCGGATGCTTGAGTGATGGAGAAAACTGGAATTAGAAAACCAAAGTCTGCGGGTGTTAAGTCTGCTGCTGTAATACCTATTAAAATACCAAAGGTAACTTCAACTTCATTTATCAGAGCTTTAACGAGTGTGTCATTAACGCTTTGTTCTAAAATGATATCTTCAAAGGTTTGAACTTGGGGAATACCTGCAATGATGACTTGATCATCACCTTGGGTAAAATCATTAACAACTGCTGGTTCATCAGGGATTTCACCGTTACCAAAATAATAGCGGTCTAAACCAGCACCGCCTGTCATTTCTGTACCGAGTTTACCAGCGTATAAATAATCATTTCCATCATTACCAAATAGGTGATCGCTCGCTAAATTCCCAATCAGCGTATCATCACCTTCACCCCCTTCCAGCAAATTGTTTCCTCCATGACTGAATATCTTGAGGAAATCATCATCGCCTCCTCCTTGGAGGTTATTAAAGCTACCTTCTATAACGTATAACTTATCATCGCCATCATTACCATAGAGGAGGTTATCATCACCTTCAACTATAAATAGGCGATCGCCATCATCACCACCTTTCAGGGTATTATTACCGAGAATACCCTTAGCATATAGATCATCTTCACCTGCACCGCCTAATAAGCTATCATTGGTATTGGCGACTAATTCATCATTTCCCATACCACCATCAAGGGTGTTATTACCTAAACCACTACTTGCATCTAGGTCATCATCACCTTCTAAACCAAATAATTCATCATTTTCAGAAATCGTAAACAGATCATCGTTATCAGGAGTGCCATTAATTATCATGATTGTGTTTTTACCTAACTAAGTTTTTCAATAAGTGCAGATGATACATTCGCTGGACATTGTTCCACAATTATTAATGTGTTGCAAGATACATTAAATCTAAATGTATCTACTGCTATCAATAAAGTTTGATACCAAAATCATAAAGATCGAGAAAAACTATTTTTTATACTATGTGTACACTGGTTACATTCCCCTTTAATGTAGACAGTATAAGTAGTACAAATCTCACAGTAAAATTAATTAATCATTATTCAAAGTTTATCAAAATATTAAAATTTTGCTCACTTCTCCCCATCAGATGATGTATTTGACTACGGGAGTTTTGACTAAAATTGACTAAAATTTAATTTTCTGATCAGTTTGATCAGTAGACATCATAACCATTAGGAAAAAATACAGAATTGTTGATTTCTGTACCTTTTCCTGTTAGAATTCATGTTTCTACACGAAACGGAAATCAGCAGCAGTTAAGTTACTGGTATTTACATCATTGAGAATAGCGATGATTTGATCGCCAACAGCAATAGTATTACCACTGAAAGTTAAACTATTGAAGTTAAAAGTATTACCTTGACCGCCAATATACAAAACATCAGTACCGAGATCAAAATCAACAATAGTGTTAGCAACTGTGGGTAAGTCTCCAGTCAAGATCCAGAATTGATCCGCACCCATACCACCAGCAATGATATTATTTCCACCTTCTTGTACATAGAATATATCATCACCTTCACCACCTAAAGCACGGCCATTTGCACCCAGGGAAAAAGTATCATTTCCTACACCACCGGAAAGACGATAACCCATAGCATCGGTAGCGTCTATTCTATCATTACCACTACCACCAAAGATTTTATCACCATTTCCTACATCAATCATATCTTCACCACTACCAGTAAACACACGGTTATCACCAGTACGACTACCACCAGTGGGAACATCTACCTCATCGTTTCCAGCACCTGTAAAAACAGTATCTTTAATACCATCAAAATTGACAGTTACACCAGCAAGTAATACATCTGCATTTGGAGTTCCAAAAACTAATTCTGGTGGTTCATTGACAGTTGCAATTTGCTGAGGAAATTCAATTATTCCTAATTGTAAAGGAATGGGGGTAGGAGATAAATTAATTGTCACTGAACCATCAGCATTATTGGTACTACCAATAACATTAAAATCGTTATCATTGACAATTGCTAAAGTGTTGGGTGCAACTAAAGCTAAACCTTCTAATTTTTCAACTCCTGTATAACCAATTTCCGCTGCATTTACCAGTAAATTTTTACTGACTGGAGTGATACCAGCGGTAACTAATTCTTCTGGTGTTAATTGTTCAATAGTTTTATCTGCGGGTAAAGTGAAATTGTCAGAATTATAGATATTGGTAGCTGCGGTTAAATCAATTTCATAGATGAGTTTATTAGCAGTTAGATTACTTCTATCATCTCTTTCAATGACAGCAAATTTACCATCACCTAAATAAACAGCATCACCAATTTTATCAGTTTTCGCATTGCCACTAGCACTAATATCATCTAACAGATATAGATATTCACCAGTGACTTGTTTAGTAACAACATCAAATTCTAAAATTCTTAAATTGCGGGAATTTCTAGAAGTTGTATCCGCAGCAAAATCAGGATTATCAATTGCACTTTGGATAAAAGCATAGAGCTTATTACCAGCTAAAGCTACAGCTTCAAAACCACGATTTCCGCGACGTTGTGCATAAATTGATGGGATAACTTCAGTACCAAAAGTTCCCACAGATTCACCATTTGCAGAAGCCGTACCTTGGGGAATAAATCTATCAATTAAAACCCCATTCATGTTAAAATGGTAAATAGCTGGGCGGTATTCATCCACCATCCAAAAATCACCATTTTCAGCAACAACAATACCTTCTAAATCTGCACCCAAAGGATCATTAGCAATCGCATTTCCTAAAACATCAATCCCAAATTCATCAGTGTAAGTTGTTCCTTGATCTCCTGGTTGTAAATTAGGAAGTCCTGTTAATGGTGTTGTTCCATCTTCTTTAAATAATTTAACTCTCTCAGTAATGGTAAGTTCACCACTATTTTGATTGAGTTCAAATTTCACTATTTCTGGTTGAAAATCAGGTAAAGGAAAAGGTCTACCAGCATCAGAATTTTCACCATTAGGACCACGATCAGGATGAGTAACAAAAGTCAGATTTCCGTTTGCTGCAATTCCCGTAAAATACAATCCTGAAAAACCACCCAATAAAAATTCTTGACCTGTTGCACTATCTCCTAAAGATGGTAAATTGGTAAATTGATAAGTGGATAATCTAGGACTGGGATTAATTTCATATAGACTCACAGTTTCACTTACTTCATTAGCGACCGCTAACAAAGGTTTACCATTAGGACTATCAGCAGCAGAAATAAATTTTAGACCTTCAGGACTAATATCAGTTTCTGTGGTAATATACTGAACAAATTGCGGTAATTCTGGATTACTTAAATCATAAACTAAGACACCACCAGCGCTACGTTCTAAACCGATAAACCCATAAGTTACACCATCAATGATACCTATTTCTACACTTTCCGGTTCTGCACCTTTATTATCAGAACGAGTATCAAATTCTCCAGGATTTCTATTATTAGCATTAAATAAATTCGGTGTGAGTTGGGAAGTAATTTGGGCAATATCATCACCACTATCATAGACTAAATTACCTTGAGCATCCCAGATCGAAAAAGAACGACCACCATAAGCATAAAGTTGATCAAAATCTCCGTCTGTATCTCCCAGAGTATTAGTAACAGTTAAACGACCTATATTTGCATTAGCTTGTAATTCCGCTGCATTAGGAAAAGCGGTAGGATCTAAAACTAAATTCCCAACTCTTGATTCTTCATTAAAAAGAACACCTTCTCTGTTATTAGGAGCAGGTAAAATATTATTACCAGTGGGACGAATACGAGCATCTCCTTCATTTGCGGTGATATAATAGGTATTACCTGCAATTTTAAAAGATTTAATTCCGTCCGGTTGATACATCCCAAAAATAGGCCAATTTCGGATATTAATTCCACCGTCTCGATCACTTGCATCTAAACCATTTCCTGGTAAACTATGATCTTTAAAACCTAAAGGTAAAATATCAGTAATTGTTGCATTAGCTATATCTAAAACTGCGACAGCGTTATTTTCCTGAAGTGTAATAAAAGCAGTTTGGTTATCAGGAGAAACTGCAATATATTCTGGTTCTAAATCTTGTGCAACTGTAGCATTGAGTCCAAAAATTCTTACTCCTTCTGTTTTTAATGTCTCTATTTGTTCATTAAAAGCGGTAAAAGTTGCAGTGGTGACATGACTATTATTTAAACTACTAATTTCTCCAGAAACATCAATGATACTAATAGAAGATTCTGGATCAATGGTATAATCTTCGCTGGGTTCTCCTTCATTTGCAACCAGTAATTTAGTACCATCATTATTGAAAGTAATCATATCAGGTAAAGCACCCACTGTCACTTCTGCGAGTTGACTGAAAGTGTTAGCATCAAAGAAAACAACTTTACCAGGATTTGTAATATCATTAGCAGAAATAGCAACAGCAACAATACTATTTTCTGTTCCTTTTCTAACTGCTATACTTTGAATTCCTCCCCCAAAACTAGATAAATTAACTTGATTAATTAATGTTAGGTTGATGGGGTTAGAAATATCAACCACTTGTAAAATAGGTTGATCATTTAATGTTCCGGTGACAAATAAACGGTTAGTTTGGGGATCAAAATCAGAAATTTCCGCCCCATTTAACTTAACAGTACCAATATTTTGCAGTTTAATTGAAGTTGTCATTTCTCTATTTACAGTTACAGGTTTTGAGTAGTTGATGGTTTTCAATGAAATAATTAAAATCTGGAAAACCTAATGATCACCATGAACCTATAACAGTAAATTTAAGATAAAAATAACAAATGGTTAAGAGAAACAAAAATATTCTATATTCTAGAAAATCTCCATATCTTAAATCATGTTTCCTATCTAAAAAAAGGGTGTATTACCCTAAATAACACACCCAAAAATTGAATTTATAACTTACGCTTTTTCCATTTCAGCGGTACTTTGGAAAGGTTGACCTTGTTGTTTAAAATCTGCCGTAAAGGTAGGATAAAGATTAAAATTAACCTTCTTATTTGCTGAACCTTCAAAATCAGGAAACCGGGGTTTAACGATCCACCAATAGCTTTTTTGAGTGGAACTAATTCCGGGAGCAAGATCACCAAAACTAAAGTAAGGAGTTTCCGCACCAGAATCTATAATATCACCATTAGCATCACACAAATGGACATCAAACCCCATTGAATCATCATCAAGATCAATATAGACTTTTACATCTCTCAGAAAAATATTTCCAGTGTTTTTAACCCTGACATTACCAACGATCCAACCAGTGTTTTTCATCACTACTGTACGTGACCAAAAATCATGATCAATTTGTAAATCTATCTTTTTGTCAGATATACTAAAACAATCTCTTTTCCAGCTATTGTTGTAAGCTGCAACTCCACCGTTTAATGTCATAATGTTATTTTCTTTGAGGTTGTAAAAACAGTAGGTTATGGGATTTACCTACAATAACATACACATTATGTCCGAAACTTTCCGTAAATTCTAGGAGTGTGACAAAAATCTATATTTGTGTACATAACTTAAAATTTACACCCTGACTCTCTGTGACTCCTTACTAAATAATTACAAATAATGATAAAATACGATGAGATTTAATGTTAATCTTTTACCTTTTGATGTGAGATCCAAAGATGTGGAATTACGAGCAGTTATTTAACCAGATTGAAGAATTAGTAATGCACCATTCACCTAGCGGTGTAGAAACGGAAATTAATAATTTATTACTGCAAAAATTCGCAGATTTAGGTGTAGAAGTTTGGTTAGATCGCGCTGATAATATTATTGCCAAAATTCCTGGGAAAAACTCAGATCAAAAAATTGCTATTACCGCTCACAAAGATGAAATTGGCGCGATTGTTAAAAACATTGGTGAATCTGGTAAAGTAGAAGTTCGTAAATTAGGCGGTGCATTTCCTTGGGTTTATGGTGAATGGGAAGGCAAAAGTAAAAACTTTGTACAAGAGAATTACACAGAAAACTATATCAACTGGTTATCAGAACCTGCTTGGAATGCCCCACTAGGGGGAGAAACTGCGGTAGAAATTGCTAACCGTGCCATGCCTGTAATTACTGAAATTAGGGATAAACACGCCGAAGGTAACATTTTAGTAGTTTCCCATAAAGCCACAATTCGGATCATGCTTTGTAGTTTACTGGGCATTGACTTAGGATGCTATCGCTACCGGGTAAATATTCTAGTTGCATCCGTCAGTGTAGTTAAATTTGACGTTAATGGTCCACTACTGGAAGTATTAGGCGATCGCTACCACATACCCGATCATATTCGTTCACGTCCAGGAACTTGAGACTATGGGGAGATGGGGAGATGGGGAGATGGGGAGATGGGGAGAAAAATTAGTTCTTTATTCTTCTAAACTCCTGACTCCTGACTCCTGACTCCTGACTCCTTGATCTCCTATCGTAGCGAAATCAACAGATTTTGATTAATAGTCATTTCTAAATCTGTATTTGGTTCAATGGCAATTAAATCTACACTGCTTCTACCGAAGAAAAGACCAATTAACGCACCGATACCAGCACCACCGAGAATTTCCTCAGTAGCAATAGCGCGATCGCCAGTAACCGCAGATATGGCCGCAGCCGCACTTGCACCCAACACAGTATTTTTAATAATTGAACCTGTGCTAGTTCCTTTTCTCACAGTTTCCACTTTGGTAATGACACCAGAAGAAGCACTCAAATTATATTCCTGGCCATTGGTTAAAACTAACTTTTGTGCCTCGAATTGAGAACCACCTTGAGCCGGTTGGAGTTGCCCAATTACCTGACTACCAGCAGGAATAACTACAGTACCATCTTGAGTAATCACATTTTGGGAAGTAGTCAAAGTTAAAGGTGCAGTTTCCTCCTTAGTCACCAGAATTTTTTGTGCTTGTTCATACTTCACCGGAATTACAGTTCCTTGGGGAATAGTAACAGTAGTAACTGGTGGAGGGGTAGTTTGTTGTGCAACAATGTAAGGTGAATTAATAGCCGCCACCTGATTAGTGCTAACCAACGCTTGATAAATAAACGCTGCCACCTGCGCCCTAGTTGCAGTTACAGTAGGATTGAGAAATTTAACATTAGGATAATTAACCACAATTTTGCGTTCAGTGGCCGCAGCGATAGGACTACGAGCATAACCAGAAATGTTAAAACCATCATTGTAATATTGCAAAGTGGTTTCCGTATTGCTCATGGGAGCATAGCCCAAACCATTAGCCAAAGACACTAAAACCTGTTCACGGGGAATATTTTGATTAGGTCTAAATACATTTCCAGGATACCCCGATAAAAAACCTATAGAATAAGATTGTCTAATGGCACTATAAGCCCAATAACTACTAGGTACATCATTAAAATTCACAGGTTGCCGTTCTGCGGACTTACTAAAAGCCTTATTAATCATCGCTGCAAACTGCGCCCTTGTCACCGGTTCTTCAGGACGAAATGTACCATCAGGAAACCCAGCAATTACACCCCGTTGGGATAGTTGTTGAATAAATTGTGATGCCCAATAATTAGATGAAACATCAGAAAAACTTGTTTGTGCTAAAGATGGCGCAGGTGTCATTAAAGGTGCTATACTAGCAGTGGAGACACTTAAAGCCATTAATAAAGCTGTCTTGGATTGTAAGCGATTTAAAGTAAACATTGTTCTTACTCCTGTAAAAATTATTAGAAGGAACAGGTACGAGAAAATACACCACAGTAATAATAACTGTTTTTCTCAGTTACCTGGTAATTGCTTTATTTGTTGTTTAGTTAACTACTCTGTTATCTACTTAGACAATTTTGACATCAAACTGTTCCTGTGTTTTCCCCTCTTTTGTTAATATTTTTATAGTCATGATCCCAACATTAGTTATCTACCAAATATGTCGGTTAGATTACTGAATTTATTCTTCATATTGTTTAGGACTTACGCACAAGTTACGGAATAAACGAACCACAGAGGGACAGAGAACACAGAGGAATGAGGATTTGAGAGATATTTTGCGTAAGTCCTGTTGTTAATAAATTCTCAAATAAGCTGTTACACTGCTAAATTGTATAATTCTCAAATTCTTAATTTTTGTGGAACAGGCATCTTGCCTGTGAAATTTATACAAATTAAATACACAACAGCTTAACTATCGGATGCCAAAAATATATTCCCAATTTCTCAAAGAAGTTGGGAATTTGATAGCAAAAATCAAGACTGTCAAATTTATCACCTACAATTCATTAGCGAGGTATAATTAAGTTTGACTGTAAGGTGATATCTAAATCGTCTTCTGGACGTAACACAAACATATCAACAGAATTTCTTCTGAGTAACACACTTGCTAACGCACCCGCAGCAGCACCACCAATGGGTTCTAAGGTTTCAATTTTCTTGTTACCTGTTAATAGTGAAATTGCCGTAGCTGCACCTGCACCAATAGCCGCATCGGTTAATATTTGTCCTGTGCTTGTACCTTTGGAAATTCTCTGAGTTTCCGTAATAGTACGGGAGTTAGCGAAAATTTGCTGTCTTCTTCCCGAAGGAAATACTAATTCTCTGGCTACAAAACGTACACCTTGTCTGTTATTGTTGTTTTGACGACTGTCTAGCCTAACAGGTTGCAATTCACCGATAACTTCTGATCCGCGAGGGATTAAAATATTTCTATTACCGTCTATGATATCGTTAGCTATCCTTAACGTTAAAGGTGCTGTTTCCCCCGGTTGCACAATTACTTTCTCTTTTTCATAGGTGACAGGTAGGGTTACATTGCTAGGAATGGTGGTAGAACGAGATTGATTAAGATTAAATTGTGCCTGGGCAGGAGTAAAGGTAAATAAAGGTGTAACTGTAGCTGTTGTCACTGCTATAGCTATTAGTGCAGCAGTGCTAGATTTCCAACGCATAATTCTATTCATTATCATATTTCCAATGACTGTGATAGATATGATGACGTGGACTGAGTAGGATAGTTTCTTGGGTTGTCAGTCACCGCTAGATCCCCCAAACAAAAACCCGCCCAAAGGCGGGTAAAAATTTAGAGGTTGAAATATTTATTTAACAAACTTATCAACCTAGAAACGGAAGGTAGTACGCAAAGTACCAACATAAACGGTATCATTGCTGTCATTGTGTTCAGGGTTGAAGATTACCAACAAACCAGGTGTTACCATGATGTTTTCGGTTAACTGCACTTTGTACAGACCTTCTAAGTGGTAAGAAGTACCAGAGTCATCATTAACACCAGTACCACTACCACCAGTAACTTTAGGGGGCTGACCGAAGATTAAACCTAAAGTATTACCTTCTCTACCTAAATCTCTAACAGCCAAGTTAGCAGCCCAGTAAAATACATCTGCATCTGCATCTGAACCGGTAATAGAGTTGGCTGTGGTGTAACCAACCCAACCACCTATGCCAAATCTAGAGCTAGGGTTAATGTTGAGTTGTAAACCAAAGTGATCAGCTTCAACCTTTGTCACACCAGGAGTGTTAGAAAAAGGATTAGCAGCATTGAGATTTCCGGTGCTATCAAATAGATTTAATGCATCATTATCAATGCCACCGCCTTGTTGATAAGTGCGAGCGTAAGCTAAACCTATGTTTATGGCTTTGTTGGGTTTAAATTCTAATTGACCAAAAATGGTATTATCACCATCAAATAATCCATTACCTTCATCGGGATCAGACGCATTGGTAGCACCAGCACCGCTTCTTCCTCTAGCAAAATAAGCCGCACTCAAGGTAAATTTGTCACTGGGCATAACGTTAACAGTGATACCTGCACCATTACCAGCTTGACGGTAGATAGGGCTGAAACGACCGTAACGAGAAAGCGCACCTGTACCACTGCTGGCAAAGTCAGGGTTGAAAACGTTAACGTTCTCGTTTAACTCTGCACCAGTAGCGTCAATTTTGACACGGATCTTTTCACCGAAATTGAAAGCATAGTTTAATTTATCAATTTCAACGTTGTTACCACTACCAGTTACTCCGTCATGACCCAGACGAGCCATTTGAGTACCTGTAGGTCCAGTTTGTGATGCTATATTTCCAGCATTTAACCGGGTTTGTAACTTATCTGTACCCATGAAGCTGCTTTCTAAGGTCAGACGTACACGGTTAGATAGAGTTACATTGCTGTCTACTTCACCAGAACCATCAGCTTGTTGATCACCAAAAGGAGTGGATACGCTGAAAATAGCTTCCCCTTTTAATTTGGTGGTGGTAGAGAATTGGTTAGCTTCCAACTCAGCGGTACGTGCTTCTAGTGCATCTACACGACCACGAAGAGTAGCTAATTCTGCGGAAAATTCTTCTTGTAAACGCTGCAAGGTAGCTAAATCTTGCTTGGTTGCCATGTCAGCGGTAGCTGTAGCGATTAATTCGTTAACGCGGTCTAAACAAGCATTCAAACCAGCAGCAAATTCATAACGGGTTAAGGCACGATTACCACGATATGTACCGTTGGGATAACCTGCAATACAACCGTAACGCTCAACTAAAGATTGTAAAGCCTGAAACGCCCAGTCTGTGGGTTGTACGTCGGAAAACTGAGATACGGATGTTACCTGACCCATACCATCGTTGCTTGCTTGGGACAATTGGGCAACACTGGTTACATCTTTGATCTCTTCAGCAAATGCACTGTTTGCAGATAGTAATGTAGCTGCAATTACTGGACTAACTTTTAGAACATTCCAAATTTGTTTTGTCATGTTTTTACTCTCTCACACACCTAATAAATCCAAATTTATGATAAACTTCTCTCCCTACAGGGAGAACTTATACATAAAATCCTTTGCAAGTAATATACATTATTTCTTTGACATTGCACAAGTCCTAACTTAAATATTGAGTATTAAATTTCGGTTAACTGAGTCCGTAAATTCATAACAATACTGCGTTTATGGCGTAATATTTTACCCTCAGCTTCAAATCTTTGTAATAGTCTTGTGACTGTGACTCTGGTGGTATTCAATACTTCGGAAATATCCTGATGTGTGATGTTTATATCTATCAATCTACCTTGTTCTAAGTCACGACCAAATTTTTCACTTAACCATAGTAAAAAATGCCACAATTTTAACGAAGTAGGTTTTTGGTGCAATATACTTAAAAGTTCTTCCCCTTGTTGGATATGAGATAACAAGGCTTTGATCTCTTCATGCCACAAATGAGGAGGTATAATTGTTGCTTCTACGCTGGTTAAACATTCAATTTGATAAGGTTTTACTTTTGACAAAGCATAGCCGACAACATCTCCCATACCCCAATATCCCAATGTTATAAATGTTCCCTCTTCGTCCCAAGTTAAGGTACGAACTATGCCCCGTTCAATTCGCCATAATACATCACTACTTACGGGAATTACTGACTTAGCAGTAAATAACTGTTGGGGTAATTGTTTGTTGGTGGTAGGTTGAAAGCTGGAAATTGTAGAAAATGTCATATAGATTTAGGTATGGAATTAGTTCAAGTAATAATGCTAACTATTAGAAATTATTAGTTGATTATTAGTTGTGAATTTTTTTTATCAAAAATACTGATGTTTATTTGTATGAAAAATTTATAGCGTTCTTGTTGTAATGACAGTGTTTATTAACTTGGTTTTTGATAATTACTCAAGTTTGACAGTTTTTATATATGAAAATGTATATAAAAAAGGTCAAAACAAATGATGAAATTTTGAATAATTTGTGGGTGTACTTCTTTTAACTTTAATACTATAAGTTTAAGGATAGGTAAGATTCTAGTGAAATATATGTTATGTATTAGGTAATGGGTAATTGGTAATTGATGAAAAAATGCCCCATGCCCAATGCCCCATGCCCAATGCCCTATAATTAACGTTGACCTGTGACGATGTATGCTACTCTTTGACCGATATTAGTTGCGTGATCTGCCATCCGTTCTATACATCGAATTGCTAGTGTTAAAAGTAATACTGGTTCTATAATTCCGGGAACGTCTCGTTGCTGTGCTAGGGTTTGGTAGAGGTTATCATAGGCATTATCCACAGTATCATCTAAAAATTTGATACGTCTACCATTGACTTCATCTAAATCTGCTAGTGCTACTAAGCTGGTGGCTAACATTGCTTGAGCGTGATTAGACATGGTAGCAATTTGGGGTATTATAGGATGAGGAGGGTAGGGAAATATTTTCATAGATATTTCTGCTAAGTCTTTAGCATAGTCACCAATACGCTCTAAGTCTCTCACTAATTGCATAAATGCACTCAGACATCGTAAATCCTGGGCAGTGGCGATTTGTGATGTCATAATAGATGTACAATCGGACTCTATTTGTCTGTAAAAGCAATCTATTTTTTTATCTAAACGTGGTAGTTCTTCAGCGGCTATTAAGTCACGTTCAAACAGTGCCTGATGACTTAATCGAAATGATTTTTCTACTAAAGCTCCCATCCGCAGTACATCACGCTCTAATCTTCTAAGGGTGCGTTCTGATTCTGGGTTTCCGGGATCGGGATCAGAATTGGGATAATAAAAAACAGCTTTCACACGTTTAATCTCAAAATTCAAAATTTTATATATTTTTAACTATAGTCTTGGTGGGGTAAATTTGACATTACTTCAGGCAGGTGAATTTGTATCCAAGCGCCTCCGGTTTGGGGGTGGTTCATAGCTTTAATGGTCCCTGAGTGTGCTATAATTATCTGTCTGACAATGGCTAAACCTAAACCACTACCGTTAACTGTAGTCGTCTTGTTTTCATTGATTGATTTGTGTTCTCTGGCTTTATCTCCTCGGTAAAATCTTTCAAATACATGAGGTAAATCTGCATCGCTAAAACCATTACCAGAGTCTATGATATTGATTTCTAATAGTTGTGATTGGATATTTTGAGAAATAAATTCACTACCTATAATTAACTTCATTTCTATGTGAATATCTGTATCAGGTAGGCTATATTTAATACAGTTATCTAGTAAATTCATAAATACTTGATACAGTCGAGATTTATCTGCGCGAATGTGGACACTTTCTAGGCCAGAATAGGAAATATGAATATTTTGGTATTTTGTTAATGGTTCAAGTGTTTCCCAAACCGAGACAATGAGCGATCGCAATTCTACGGTTTCTGGACGTAACAAAATGGTAGAATTAGTTTCCATTTGGGTGAGTTCTAACCAGGTTTGAACTAAATTAATTAATCTATCCACTTCCTGCATTAAGCGGTTCACCCAACCGACAAAGGGAGGAGATAAACGGGTTTGTAAAGTTTCTGCTACTAAGCGAATAGACGTTAGGGGTGTTCTCAATTCATGAGCGAGATCCGAGAAAGAGCGATCGCGTTGTTGGTTGATGTCTAATAATAGTTGACGATTTTCCAGAAAAACTCCCACTTGGCCAGTAGGTAAAGGAAAACTGGTAGCTGCTACAGCCAGAGGTTTTAATTCTAACATACCCTGTCCATGATCGCGGGAGGGGTGAAAAACCCATTCTCTAAATTGTGATTTTTGCCAATCACGGGTTTGCTCAATTAATTGATCCAGTTCGTAGGATCTAACTAACTCCAACAATAAACGGATTTGTCCAGGTTGCCACTTTTGTAGATGTAAAATTTCCCTAGCTTGCTGATTACACCATAGTAGTTGATTTTCTTCATCTACTTGCAAATATCCCAGGGGTGCAGAATCTAGCAACTGCTTGTATACTTCTAAGGACAAATATAAATCTTGCTGATTTTGCTTCGCTGTGGATATTGTCTGTAACAAGCGATTTCTGATCGTTCTGGAAAGGGGGAGCAAAGGTAAAGATACCCTATGACTATGAGAATTCAAAGGTTGAATAATTTGCTCCAAGTAATTATTTAGTTGTACTTGTTGCCATAGCCAAAAACCAAGGCCTATAGCCAAACCCAGCAAAAATCCTAATAAAAACATTTTAGTCATTAGTTGCTATGTAATTACTCAAAACTAGCAACTATCTGCAACAATTAGCCAAATCTATAGCCAAAACCTCTCACAGTCACAATATATTCTGGATGACTGGGATCTTGTTCTAGCTTTTCTCTTAACCAGCGGATATGCACATCTACGGTTTTGCTATCACCTACAAAGTCTGGCCCCCAAACTTGATCTAGCAGTTGTTCCCGTGACCATACCCTACGAGTATAACTCATGAATAATTCTAGTAACCGAAATTCCTTGGGTGATAAATTTACTTCTTTATCCCTAACTAACACCCGGCATTCTTGGGGGTTTAAAGTGATATCTTTATACTTGAGTACAGGTATTAAGGGCATATTACTCAAACGCTGACGACGTAGTAAGGCACGACATCTAGCCACTAATTCCCGCATACTGAAAGGTTTAGTTAAGTAATCATCCGCACCTACTTCTAAACCTAGCACCCTGTCAGTTTCACTGGCTTTAGCACTGAGAATCAGGATAGGTACTGAGTTTCCTTGGTGACGCATGATCCGACAGATATCTAAACCGTTGATTTGCGGTAGCATCAAATCTAAAACTACTAAATCAAAAACAGGTTCACCGAAGTCAGACTCATAGTTTTTGAGATGCTCTAGGGCAGAACGTCCATCAGTAGCAATAATTACTTCATAACCTTCTCCTTCTAATGCTACTACTAGCATTTCACGGATCAATTCTTCATCTTCCACCACAAGGATACGGCTCGTTTTGCCGATCTCTGTTTTGGCTGCATATTTAGTTAATTCAGTGGTATACATTGATAACACAGGGCTAAGATACTGTACGTAAGTTTGAGAATTCCGCTACTGCCTATGATCCGTATTTGGGGTTGTTAAGGATATGTTAATTTAGGCAGATTGTATTGAATATAACAAATCAAATATATTATAAATCACATCTACTACCAGTGGATAATAAATTTATCCAATTTATCCAATTTACCTAAATTTCTGTAGTTTTGAATCTGGATTTTTTTACTTGACAATTATATCGTCTCTTGAGTAAATTTATAGTACGCAAATACTATACCATAGTAACCAAGTAAACAAAAATTGTTTTGGCTAACTGAGTATGAAAAACTACTTTAATGATAGTCAATTACAACAGGGTTACATCTTGTTCTTGAATCATTGGATATTTGCAAACAATACTGTTTTTGATTAGAAATATAACTGTGTAAGGGGGAATTGAAATATGGAAATGCGTACAGGTAAAGACAGCAAATCAGAATTATTGAAAACATTTCAAGCTATTAAAGCGGAAAGAGAGTCAGTAGAATCAAAAATAGCGACGAAACAGGAAGAAGCGGAAAAGGCAAAAAATCAGGAACTTTTGGCGACTGCGGCCACATATACTGTTGATAGTATTGTGAAAGGATTAGCAGATTTACAATTAGAATTTGGTGGTATTGTTAATACATTAGCTGAGAAATTAGCTAAGGAAAATTCTAAATTGGATGAACTAAATCAGGCGATAGAAATTGAAAATCAAAGATTGCAAGAATTACAGAAAATTAGAATTGTTGCTGACACTATAGATATTTTTACGAAAGAACATCAAGAGAAACTAAGATTATTAGAACAGGAAACAGCTAACACTAAAGAACTGTTAGAAAAGGAGGTTACACAAAAACGGAAAGAATGGCAGAAGGAAGAATTAGAATTTACAGAAAAATTAGAAATTTATAACGAGTCGTTAACTAAAAACAGACAGCAAGAACAGGAAGAATATCAATATAAATTAGAAACTACTAAGAAACTGAATACAGACGCTTATCAAGCTAAAAAACGGAGGTTAGAACTAGAGATACAAGAAACAACTCAACAGAAAGAGAAAGATTGGCAAGAGAGAGAAAGGGTTTTAAATAATAATCAAAACCTGTTTACAGAATATCAGCAAAAAGTAGCTGCATTTCCTACAGAATTGGAAGAAGCTATTAAAAAAGCTAGGGAAGAAGCTATTAAGGATACTAACCAAAAAGCGAAGGTAGAGGCTGATTTGTTTGAAAAAGAATGGGAAGCTACAAAACAGAGTTATGAAGCTAAAGTTCAATCTTTAGAGGAAACAATTCAGAAACAAATAGAACAAATAGAAGCTATTAATTCTCAGTTACAAACAGCATTGAAACAATCTCAAGATTTAGCTATGAGAGCTTTTGATAGTAGTGCAAATGCTAAGTAAAGAGAATTTTAATGTACGATAATACTTTTTCAGGTGAATTATGACAGCGAAAAAACCAAATTCTAAAAGTACCAAAGCCGAGATTTTAGAAGCATATCAAGAGTTGGAGAAAGAACAAGCTGCTTTAAAATCAGAACTGGATAAAGCACAGAAACAAGTATCATCTCCAGTTGCGGAAAAGCCGAAATCAGAACCTAAAACAGAACCAAAAATAGAACCAAAAATAGAAACTAAAACAGCTATGAGTCAAACTACAAGCATTCAGCAAAAAATGAATAATACTATAGAAAACCTAAGTAAAATTCAGTTGGGTTTCGGTAGTGCAGCTAATGAATTATCAGAACAGTTAAGTACAAAAGCTGCGAAGTTATCAGAAATTACGGAAGCTGTAAATACGGAAATTCAACAATTAACTGAATTACATAATTTAGAAATTTCAGAAGATGTTTTAGATACTCTAATTCAAACTTATGCTGATAATGCGAAAACCTATCAGGAAGAGTATGAACAACGTTATGAGGTGTTATCTCAGGAAGTTTTAGACTTGCGAAATGCTTGGAAAAAAGAACAGGAAGAACATCAACAAATAATTAAAGAACGGGATGAAAACCTGAAGAGAAGTAGACAAAGAGACGAAGCGGAATATAAATATGATTTAGAGTTACAGAGAAAATTAGCTAGTGATGAATATGAACAACAACAGAAGTTATTAAATAGGGAATTGGAGGAGTTAAGAGAAGAAACTGAAAAACAATGGAATGAGAGAGAAAAGAATATTTCGGAAAGAGAAAAAGAGTTTGCAGAGTTAAAAGCTAAGGTTGAAGTATTCCCGAAAGAAAAAGAAGCTGCAATTAAAAAAGCAACGGAGGAAGGTAAAGGTATTGCTAGTTATCAAGCTAAGGTAAAATCTGATTTATATGCTAAGGAAGTGGAAGGACAAAAACGTTTTTATGAACAGAGGTTACAATCTTTAGAATTAACGATTACAAATCAAGAAAAGAGATTACAAAATTTATCTAGTCAGTTAGAATCTGCATTAAAACAAGTGCAAGATTTAGCGGTGAAAGCTATTGAAGGTACTGCAAATGTGAATTCTTATCAAGCAATGAAAGAAATTGCTTTAGAACAAGCGAAAAGTCAAGCTAAGAATAAGTAATTGGTAATTGGTAATTGGTAATTGGTAATTGGTAATTGGTAATTGGTAATTGGTAATTGGTAATTGGTAATTGGTAAAAAATAAACATTTGATTTATTAATTACCAATCTTCATTATCAATTTAGTGATTCATATAGCATTTTCCGGTGTAATGAGGTACAACTTGGGCGGGCAAGATGCCCACCCCACAAGAGTTTCATGATTATGATTTGTACCTCATAAGAACGAAATATGCTGTAATTACGAATTATTCTGTTCTTGGTTTACCAAAACCTGATGGTGGTTTAAGTTTACGAGATTTACTACTTTTACCTTGTTTGTTCTGTTGAGAGTTTTGGTTAGAGTTGTTGTTTTGGTTGGCCATGGTTTTTCTGTGTAGGATTGAATGACTGTTTCACATACACAAAAAATATAAATCATTCCTGAGTAATTTTAGGTAAATTTTAGATATTTATAACCTATGCAAAGTTAGAAAAATCTAAGTTGGGTGGGATGTCTTGAATGCGTCCGGGTCCGACTGCTTTTAAGGCTTCTGTGAGGAGAATATCACCAGTATACAGGGCTTTTCCAACTATTACACCTGTAACTCCTTGATGTTCTAGTGCTAATAAACTTAATAAGTCGGTTACAGAACTGACTCCACCGGAAGCGATGACGGGGATGGAAATTGCGTTTGCAAGTTCTCGGAGTGCGTCTAGGTTGGGTCCTTGGAGTGTTCCATCACGGTTGATGTCGGTGTAAATGATAGCTGCTGCACCAAGTTCTTGCATTTGGGTAGCTAGTTGGGTGGCTAAAACTTCGGAGGTTTCTAACCAACCGCGAGTAGCAACTAAGCCGTTACGGGCATCAATTCCGACTATAATTTGTTGGGGAAAGTCTTGACAGAGTTCTTGGACTAATTGGGGTTTTTCAACTGCGACTGTTCCCAATATTGCCCACTGTACACCGAGATTAAATAATTGTCTCACACTGGAGCGATCGCGTAAACCACCACCTACTTCTATGGGGATGGAAACTGCATTACAAATAGCTTCAATGGCTTTCAGGTTGACTATTTTACCTGCTTTTGCACCATCTAAGTCTACTAGGTGTAATCTGGTTGCACCTTGGTCAGCCCACATTTTAGCAGTTTCGGCGGGATTTTCGCTATAAACTTGAGATTGTGCGTAGTCTCCTTTATATAGTCGTACACAACGACCTTCTAATAAATCAATTGCTGGTAATATTTCCATAATTTGGTAATGGGTAATTGGTAATGGGTAATTGGTAATTGGTTATTCTAAATTCTTCATTCTAAATTCTAAATTCTTCATTCTAAATTCTCAATTCTTTGGACTGCTTGACGAAAACCTATGACTACTAAAATATTAGCTAGGGTTAAAAATACTTCTGCGCTACCGTGTAACCAGTCTATGTTTGCTAGTTGTTCTTGATAGTGAATTTTGGCATATATTCCCGCTGGAATGGTGACACCGACGAATACCAATGTACCGTAAAATCCATATAATGCTATGCGTGGCATTTGTGGACTGCGACTAATAAACCACAAAAAACCTAAGTAGGGAAATAATGAAAGGGCAAATAGGGTTTCTTTTGAGATCATTATTCTGATTTAATCTGATTTAATAGTGTCGGTGTTAGTTGTTTTTATGGAGTTGGTGGAACGCCAAATCAAGAAAGCTGCCGCCCATAGTGTAAAATTACCGACTAATGTCATGGTAGCTTGGAGGGTGACTAACCATTCTAAAGATTCAGAGTTATCAAAATAATGCCAGGTACAAGCACACATGGCACTAATTAAAGCTGGTAACATGGCAAATGATAAACTCCACCAATTACGGTTTCCTGTCAATTCTCCGTATCTCCAAATTAACCACATAGCGACTATCCACTCGATGACGCTAGAAACATGAATTATCCAGGTGGGTATAGAAAGTGCGTGCATAATGTATAAGGAGATCGAGGAGTCAGGAGATCGAGAATATCGAGGAGTTTTAGGAGTTAGTTATTGAAGATTTGGTTTTTTACATTTTTGTATTTTTTAGGTTGTTTTTTTAGGAAAAGTAACATTTATTTTCAAATTTAACCTTTACAATTTAACCTTTATATTTTAAACTTTGAATTTTTAATTTGTTGAAAATATGCGTGTTTTATTGTCTGGATATTATGGTCAAGGTAACGGTGGTGATGAGGCTTTGTTAGCTACTCTTTTACAAATGTTACCATCTTCTGTTACTCCTGTGGTACTTTCGGGAAATCCCCAATTAACAAGTTTACGTTATGGGGTGGAAAGTTACAATCGTAAAGATTTTTTACAGGTAATTAAGGCGTTACGTTCTTGTGATGCTTTTGTTTGGGGTGGTGGTAGTTTAATTCAAGATGTTACCAGTTTTATTAGTCCTTTTTATTATGGGGGATTGATGGCGATCGCGCAAGTTATGGGTTTGAAAACTATTGCTTGGGGACAGGGTATTGGTCCTTTGTTACGTCCCCAAACTCGTTGGTTAGCAAAGATGAATTTTGCTGGTTGTGTTAATGTGAGTGTACGCGATCGCCAAAGTTCTGCGTTATTATCAAGTTGGAATATACCACATATTCTTGCCCCTGATCCAGTTTGGGCATTAACATCTAAACCAGTAACGGAATTAGCAAATTTACCCACTCCCAGAATAGCAGTTACTCTCAGAAATCATCGTCATTTAACCAATACTAGATTAGCACATTTAACCCAATCTTTGATAAATTTACAAACTGCGACTCAAGCATTTATTTTATTAATTCCCTTTCAAAAAAGCGAAGATTTAGGAATTGCTGAAAATATTAAATCACAGTTAACTAATAATTCGCAAATTCTCTGTTTAGAAGATCCCGAATTATTAAAAGGTGCATTTCAAAATGTAGATATGGTGATAGGGATGAGGTTACATAGTTTAATTATGGCAGCTAGTGAAGGTTGTCGTTGTTTTGCTATCAGTTATGATCCGAAAATTAACCGTTTGATGGAAGATTTACAAATACCAGGATGGGATTTAGAAAATATTCCTGATGATGTGGATTTTATCAGTAAAACTTGGATTGAATTTTATCAGAATAGTGATAAATTATCAAGTGATAAAGTTCAATCTTTGAAAACTGAAGCATTGTTACATCAGCAATTACTAGAAACCTCATTAAATCTGTAAAATTATTTGTGTTTATCTGCGGTGTAAAAACGGAAATTTAACGAACCACAGAGGCACAAAGAACGCGGAGGAATGAGGTTTTGAGATGTTTTTTTTATTTGGGTTAAATTTTAGTTTTTAAATTCTTTTTCAATGGCTAAGTATTCTGGTACACCCATCAAATTTTGAAAGTCTTGGAATTTCATTAGGTTTGATAAGTTGGCTGTGGTTTCTTGGGTTTTTAGATGTTGAAAACAAGCACTAATTACTTCGGTGGCGGCCATTAAAGCTGTGAGGGGAAAGAAGACTATTTTAAAACCTAATTTTTGTAGTTCTGTGGTGCTAATTTCTGGTGTTTTTCCTCCTTCTACAATGTTCGCTACTAAGGGTATATCAGGGAAGTTTTTAGCAATAATTTCTAATTCTTGCACAGACTGGGGCGCTTCTATAAATAAAACATCTGCTCCCGCATCAAGATAACATTTTCCTCGGTTAATAGCTTCATCTAAACCCAAAACTGCACGGGCATCAGTTCGAGCTATAATTACTAAATTACTATCACCTTTTGCGGATACAGCAGCACGAATTTTACCCGCGTGTTCTTCCATAGCAATTACTCGTTTACCTTCAAAATGTCCACATTTTTTTGGCCATTCTTGATCTTCTAATATAATTCCCGCCAACCCAATTTGTACAGCATCTTTCACAGTTCGCATTACATTTAAAGCATTACCATAACCTGTGTCACAGTCGGCAATTAAGGGTATACTTATATTTTGGGTTATTCTACTAACACTATAAAACATTTCTGTGGCAGTTAAAAACCCATAGTCAGGTAAACCCAAGGTGGAAGCAGCAATACCAAAACCGCTGGTAGCAGCAACTTTAAACCCTGCTTTTTCTGCTAGTTTTGCACTCAGACAGTCATAGACACCGGGAATAATAATAATTTCTGGTTGTGCGAGTAATTCCCGCAATTTTTGAGCAGTAGACATCACAAAAATAATCAAAGTACAATGCAGCAATAGCATCAGAGGAAATTTTATATCCCGAAGTAACCAGATGTTTAACAATGAGAGGAGCGGAAATTTTATTACATCCCACATCGGAAATTTATCAACGCAATATTACACCTAAAGACGCTGCTAAAATTAGCCGTAGTGTGGAAAATATGATTTATGTCATATCTACAAATACCGCTGGAATAGTTAACAGTTATATACCAAGTGATTCTGTAGATGGTGGTTCTAAAATTATTGATTATCGGGGTATAGTTGTAGCAGAAACAGGAGCAGGTGAAAGTATGGCAGCTTTTGCTGATATTAATTTAGCAGGTTTGAGAGGCGATCACCAGCGTCCAGGTTTAAATAATTTACTCTCTCGTCAAAGGTTTGAAATATACGCCCAAAGTTATCTGAATTCACAATTTTACCCACCCAATACAATGGCAGATGGTAATATAGAAAGAAAACATTTTATCCAAACCCAAAAACAAACCATTGAACGCCTAACAACTTTAGGTATTATTTAATTTTAAATCATGATCAAAAAACTAATAATTGATAACTGATAACTGATAACTGATAACTGATAACTGATAACTGATAACTGATAACTGATAACTAATGACTAAAACAATTGAAATTCGTAACCCCCGTACAGGTAAATTTGACTATGTAATTATTCCCCCACCTCCTAAATTACTTTCCCAACAATGTCATCGTTTGAGAAGAGGACAAATTGCCTGGGAAGAAATTGGAATTGCCGGTAGAATTGAAGCCTTAAAACAATGGAAACAAGCAATATTAGCAGAACGTCAAAATATCACCGATGCCTTAGTTAATGATACAGGCAGATTATCCATTTCCAACTTAGAAATTGACTCACTTTTAAACAGTATTGATAGATGGTGTAACCTCGCACCTCAGCTATTACAAACCACCGCAAAAAATACATCCATTCCTTTTATTTCTTTACAACAAGCAGCCGTTCCTTATACATTAGTAGGTGTAATTAGTCCTTGGAATTTTCCCCTTTTATTATCTACAATTGATACAATTCCTGCCTTATTAGCTGGCTGTGCAGTTATAGTTAAACCCAGTGAAATTACACCCCGTTTTGTAGCTCCATTAATGACTGCCACAAATACAGTTCCCCTATTAAGAGACGTTTTGAATTTTGTAGAAGGTGCAGGAGAAATAGGAGCAAATTTAATCGAAGAAGTAGATTTAATTTGCTTTACAGGTAGTGTAGAAACTGGTAGAATAGTAGCAGAATCAGCAGCTAAAAATTTTATTCCTGCATTCTTAGAATTAGGAGGAAAAGATCCAGCCATAGTGTTAGAATCAGCAGATTTAGATTTAGCAACCTCAGCTATTTTATGGGGTTCAGTTGTTAATTCAGGACAGTCATGTTTATCCATTGAAAGAATCTATGTAGCAGAATCTATTTTTGAAGAATTTTATCACCGACTCATTACCAAAGCACACCATTTACAACTAGCTTATCCCACAGTTGAAAGCGGAGAAATAGGACCGATAATGTCTGAACACCAAGCAGCAATTATTAATGAACATTTACAAGATGCCATTAATAAAGGTGCAATTATTCATTGTGGTGGTAAAGTAGAAGAAATCGGTGGTGGTTGGTGGTGTCGGCCAACAGTGATCACAAATGTTAACCACACAATGAAAATAATGACCGAAGAAACCTTTGGTCCAATTATGCCAATTATGCCTTTTTCTAGTATAGAAGAAGCGATAAATTTAGCCAATGATTCTATGTATGGATTGAGTGCAGCTATTTTTTCCGAATCAATGGAATTAGCATTAGAAATAGGGATGCAAATTGATGTCGGTGCGATTAGTGTTAATGATGCAGGTTTAACATCAATGATGCAAGAAGGAGAAAAAAACGCCTTTAAATTTTCTGGTTTAGGAGGTTCGCGCATGGGACCAGAAGGTTTAAAACGTTTCCTCAGAAAAAAAGCATTTTTGATTAAGACTAACACCAATAAAGATCCTTGGTGGTTTAATGAAGAATAGGTGACAGTTGACAGTTGACAGTTGACAGGTGACAGTTGACAGGTGACAGTTGACAGGTGACAGGTGACAGGTGACAGTTGACAGTTGACAGTTGACAGTTGACAGTTGACAATTTTAAAAGTGGTTAATTAGAGAATTTTACTTAAATGTCAAATTTGAAAGAGACACAAGAAATAACCGATAACTCACCTTTAAAAAATAAATCTTTTGCTTTTGCTATCCGAATAGTTAACTTGAATAAATATCTATGTTTAATTAAACAAGAATATGTGTTATCAAAACAACTGCTAAGGTCTGGAACTGCCATTGGTGCATTAGTCAAAGAAGCAGAACAAGCCGAAAGTAAAGCTGATTTTATTCATAAATTAGCGATCACCCTCAAAGAAGCTAACGAAACCGAATATTGGATATCACTACTCAGAGAAACCGATTATCTCACCGCAAAAGAAAGCGAATCCATCTTAAACGACCTAAAACAACTCCTAAAACTATTAACCAGTATTATCAAAACAAGCAAACAAAAACTCAACCCAAAACCCTAACCCACCAACCACCATTTGTCAACTGTCAACTGTCAACTGTCAACTGTCAACTATCAACTGTCAACTATCAATTATGTCTAATATTCGTTTAGAAATGCCAGTTTTAGCCCGTCATGAAGGTGAATGGAAAGGAACGTATACTCTTGTTGATGTGAATGGTAAAATTCTTGATCAACATCATTCCCATTTAAGTTGTTTATTTCCTGAAAATGGCGAATATCCATATTACCAAATCAATCGTTATACATGGGAAAATGGGAAAACTGAAGAACATAAATTTCCCGGAACTTATCAAGATAAAACTCTTTGGTTTGATACTGAACGTATTCAAGGTAAAGCTTGGGAAATTGATGATGCAACTGTAATTTTATGGTTTGGTTATAAACAATTTCCAGGTGCATATTTATATGAAATGATTCAAATTAGCCCAGATAATAACCATCGCGCCCGTACCTGGCACTGGTTTAAAAACGACCAAATTTATCAACGCACCTTAATACAAGAACAAAGAGTAATAATGTAAATTCAGTATTTTCCGTTTACCTACTCTCAAAGTAAATACAGCAGCTTGCGTAGTTAGGAGGTACAACATCTAAATTCAAACCTATACACAAAGCCAGTTTTACTCCTGACTCCTGACTCCTGACTCCTGACTCCTGACTCCTGAATTCTGCTATATTGCCTGTAACTGCCAAAGTTGTTTAATGTAGGATGTTGATAGATCCGAAAATTCAACTTGTTTAGGTTTAAGCATGGCAAAAAGCGATAAAATCAATTATTCAACTCCCAGCGGTTTTCCCGAATTTCTCCCCAGTGAAAAGCGTTTAGAAGTACATTTATTAGATATAATCAGGCGTGTATTTGAAAGTTATGGTTTTACACCTATTGAAACCCCAGCAGTAGAAAGGTTAGAAGTGCTGCAAGCTAAAGGAAACCAAGGGGATAACATTATTTATGGAATTGAGCCAATTTTACCACCAAATCGCCAAGCAGAAAAAGATAAATCCGGTGAAAGTGGTTCAGAAGCAAGAGCTTTAAAATTTGATCAAACTGTACCTTTTGCGGCTTATATTGCTCGTCATTTGAATGAATTAACCTTTCCCTTTGCGCGTTATCAAATGGATATAGTTTTTCGCGGAGAGAGGGCAAAAGATGGACGTTTTCGGCAGTTTCGTCAATGTGATATAGATGTAGTTGGACGTGGTAAATTGAGTTTATTATATGATGCTCAAATGCCAGCAATTATCACCGAAATTTTTGAAGCAATTAACATCGGTGATTTTGTAATTAGAATTAATAACCGTAAAATTCTTACAGGTTTCTTTCAATCTGTGGGAGTAGCTGAAAATCAAATTAAAACCTGTATTGGTATCATTGATAATTTGGAAAAAATCGGCGTTGAAAAAGTAAAAAAAGAATTAGAAAAAGAAGGTATTACATCAGAAACCACAGAAAAAATAATTGAGTTTATCAACATAGATGGTGGGGTGGATGAAGTTTTAGATAAACTCAAATATCTCGGTGCAAATTCAGCTAATGCTGAAGAATTTAATTTAGGAGTTAGTGAATTAACCACCGTAATTAATGGAGTTCGAGATTTAGGAGTTGCTGAAAATCGTTTCCGTGTAGATTTATCAATTGCGCGGGGTTTAAATTATTATACTGGCACAGTTTATGAAACTACCTTAATTGGCCATAAAGCATTAGGTAGTATTTGTTCTGGTGGCAGATATGAAGAATTAGTGGGAATGTTTTTAGGGGAAAAAATGCCCGGTGTGGGTATTTCCATTGGTTTAACGCGGTTAATTAGTCGCCTTTTAAAAGCAGGAATTTTAAATACTTTATCTGCAACACCAGCGCAAGTCATGGTAGTCAATATGCAGGAAGATTTAATGCCTGTTTATTTACAAGTTTCCCAACAATTAAGACAAGCGGGAATTAATGTAATTACTAACTTTGAGAAAAAACAACTTGGTAAACAATTTCAAGCCGCAGATAAACAGGGAATTAGATTTTGTGTGATTATTGGTGCAGATGAAGCAGCAGCCCAAAAATCATCATTAAAGGATTTACAAACTGGTGAACAAATAGAGGTAAATTTGATAGATTTAGCTGATACTGTGAAAAGTAGATTGTAACCCAGATCCCCGACTTCTGACAATCAATAAAAGAAGTCGGGGATCTTATCGCTGAAAATTGATAGTTAAGAACGAATATAAGGACGTTCAAATTTAAGTTTTAATTTTTCAGCCGCAAATGCCAAACCGAAAGATAATAAAGATGTAAAAACAGCTATATTAGAAATAGGAGAATTATCTGTAATTATCGCTATAGCTGCTAAAATGATTCCTATAAATATGAAACCTTTTTTAGCTAGTTTTGTAGTTTGATAAGCTTGATAACAGGAACTACAAATTTTAGTATGTCTTTCAAATCTAGCTAATGAATGATTGTAAATTTCTTGACTTTGTAAATCACAATTAGTTAATTTTGAAGTTGTATAACCTTGATAAAAAGGTAAAGATGCACCATATTTATCTAACCATTTACGGTATTCAATAGACAAAGTATCAGAACTTTTTAGAGGTAAATATAACTCGTTTAAATTTTTATTTGCTCTTTCTATTTGTGATTGTACTCCCTGGGTGACTTGTATATCTTCTTCCACTACTCGAATACGATAAAAATGGGAAAACCACCGGGGTTGTAGTTTTATTTTCCATGTTTCATAATTACGATAATATCTAGAAAGTACACGACATTTACCCCGATGTGTAGGAATAGAATAAAGTGCTAAACCTGTGATTAAACCTGGTTTTGGGAAGTCACATATTCTATAGAGAACTAAGTTAGGAGTAACAATGTCTAAATTAATCCAAATTGCGTTATCTTCTCTGGTATTTCTGTATTGACTTCTAATGATTTTTAGGGAACTTTCAATAATTCTAAATTCTAAAGGCTGGGCATTTTCTCGTTTACCATCAGAACCATCATGACTAATAGGAATATGTGCCGGATCAATGACGTTTTCAATAAAATAACTTTGATCATAGGGGCGTTCATACATGAAATCTATGGTAACAAATTGATCATCTTCTAAATCTGATAAAGTAGGAATACTTGCTTCTTGATGTTGTGATTTGTCTCCTAACCATACCCAAATAATTCCTTGTTTTTCTACTACTTGATAAGATTGAATACAGGCATTATGGGGAATTTTAGCATCTTTTGGTAACTGGGGAATATGTAAACACTTACCATCTTGATTAAATTGCCAACCATGATAAGGACACTCTATTTTACCATCAATAATTTTTCCATCTGAAAGTTTAGCTGCACGATGAGGACAAAAATCTTTTACACAACCAAATTCACCATTTTGATTTTTAAATAGTACCAATGGTTGATCATAAATAGAGAAACTATAGAGTTTTTCTGGTGTTAAATCTTGTAAAAATGTGACTGGATACCAACAGTTTTTCCAATCAAATTCTTTTTCTTGATCTGGTGTTATTTGGGTATTAGCAATAATAGTCATATTTTGTGCTTATACTAATTTTGATCAATCTTTTAATCCCAAAACTATTCAGTGATTCTGACATCGCTTTAGTGATTAGTTTTATTAGTATAAGACAAATTTTCCATATCTAGTTAACAATTTGTAACTGTGGGGTGAGACACCTGATGGGTATAACACTACACCCTAGATTAGCAATGTTAACAATATAATTATATCTAATTGATTCCTTTGGCTAGGTATCAATATTGGAAGGCGATCGCACAACCATAGTATAACTATTTAAGTATAACTATCACGGAACTGCGGTCGCTTCTTTTTTTATTAGGTAATGGGTAATTTATAGTTTATAATTAATTTATGAATAACTCATCAGAACATACTTTAAAAATCGGTAAACAAGCATTTACTCATTTTAGTAATGGGTTAGAAACAGGTAACTGGCAAAACTTTTTAGATATGCTTACCGATGATTTTACCTTTTGGTTTCCAATGGGTAAATTTCATGGTTTAAACACAGGTAAAGAACGCGCTCAAGAATTTTTTGAATATGTTTCTCAAGCATTTCAACCAGGTTTAAAAATTACCTCTTTGGATAATATTACTAACAATGAAAAAACAGTCGTCTTTGAATTTAAAGATGAAGGTAACTTATTTGGAGAACCTTATAAAAATCGGGTTGCAGTTGCTTTTGATGTGCGTGGGGATAAAATTTGCAGCTATAGAGAATATTTTGGTAGTGATGGTAAAACACATTAATCAGTTATCAGTTATCAGTTATCAGTTATTACTGTTCACTGTTCACTGTTCACTGTCACCTGTCACCTGTCACCTTTCAATTATTTAAACCATTAACTTCTCTACATTTAACTTCTGCTGCTTGGTAAGCATCTAAATATTTTTGATCACCTAACATTACATCTCCATAATATTCATAGGGTGCATCACCATAAATTGGTAAAGGATCATCTTCTGGATAATCTTCTTTTGATTCTTCAATTATTGCTTTTAGCTTTTTTACACTGATACTTTGAGCGGGAAAATACCAGATATTTTCTGCTTTTTTATTCAAGTGGGGAAATGTCGGATCAATAATTTTATCTTCTAATTCAATCCAGGCGTGTTCTAATGGTTTATATGGTTGACCAATGAACACTATAAAACCTTGAACATATTTTGCACCTTCTGTAGCTAAAACTGCTTTATAAGCATTATCAAAAGGTTTTTTAGCTTTACTTTTGGTATTTTCTGCAACTTGTTGAGACAGAGATTCATCCAATAACTTATTCATCTGGCAAATTATCATCCTGTAATTAACACTATTTCTATCATCTCTTAATTTTGGCAATATTACACAAATTTTTAGTTATGAGAAGATTATATAGGGTTTAGTGAAAAAGTCCAGCTATTCAGGCTATAAAGGATGATACAGATAGTTTAGATAATAATTGTGTACTATTGTATAGTATATTTGATATGATGTACCTCATCTAGATTTTTGTGATGTTTGTATTTTGTGTTCTTAATAATCAGATACTTCTTAATTACATATTAATTACAAATTAACTAAATAATCAGGGTTTAGCATTGCCAAACCCCTCCAAAAATGATTAATTTTTGCAGAATATAATCCTTACTGCCAAACGTAAATAAGGATAAATAAAATAATCCAGATAACATCAACAAAGTGCCAAAACAATGAAGTTGAATTAACACCAAAGTGACCATTATCGTAATTACCGGGAAGGAAAGAACGAATTAAAATGATTAATTGTAATAAAATCCCGGTGAGAACGTGCAAACCATGAAATCCTGTTAATAGGTAAAACATTCCACCATAAGTACCGGAAGTAAAACCAAATTCTAATTCACTCCATTCTAGATATTGACCATATAAGAAATAGCTACCCATTAACATTGTAGCTAACAGAAAGATCCGAAATCCTGCCAGGTTTTTCTTTTCTAGTTTCTTTTCTGCAAAGTAAATAACGAAGCTACTAGAAACTAGAACTATTGTGTTAATTGTTGGGGCTAATACTTCTAGTCCTTCTACTCCTTCAGGTAGCCAGTTAGGGCTGGTAATTTTGTAGACTATATAGCCAGCAAAGAAACTTAAAAAGATGACGCTTTCTGATAGGAGAAAGACAATAAAACCAAACATTTTATTGCCTTCTTCGTCATGTTCGTGTTCATGGGCTACGTGATGTATTTCTTCTGGTTTGATGGAACTATCCATTGGTATTTTTCTCCTTTTGATGGGGGGAATAATTTTCAGTTAAGAATGGTTTTTTTACTTACCGCAGAGGCGCAGAGTACGCAGGAGTAAGAAAAAAAATCTAGTTTTTTAACTGAGTGAGGGAGAAGATACCCGACTTCTTTAATAATCTTTTCAATAAGTTGTGAATTGATCTTAGAAGTCAGGGATCTGGATATCGAATACTTACGTTTTTATTCGGCTGTTTTTAGGGTTTGGGGTTCTAGGTTGGCGGTTAATGGTTCTGTTTTTCCGTAACCGTAGGGTTCGTTAATAATGATGGGAATTTCTTCAAAGTTTTCTACTGATGGGGGTGAAGAAATTAACCATTCTAAACCAATTGCCCGCCAAGGATTTGCAGGTGCTTTTTCACCTTGTAACCAGGAAATTAAGATGTTGAAAATGAAGGGTAAGGTGGACATTCCTAATAGAAATGAACCTAAACTAGCGACAACATTCCAGGTTGTGTATTCTGGTGCGTAGGAAGCAACCCGGCGTAACATCCCTTGCAAACCTAATGGGTGCATGGGTAAAAAGTTGAGATTTGTACCGACAAATGCTAACCAAAAATGTACTTTTCCCCAACCTTCGTTATACATTCTCCCTGTCATTTTGGGAAACCAATGATAGAGGGCTGCATACATTCCCATTGTCACTGTTCCGTAAAGAACATAATGGAAATGTCCGACTACAAAATAGGTGTTGTTAACGTGAACATCTACTGGTACTGAGGAAAGCATGATTCCTGTAATTCCAGCAAATACGAACATAATTAAACCACCTAATGCAAATAACATGGGTGTGTTTAATTTAATTTTTCCGCCCCAAATTGTTGCCACCCAAGCGAATACTTTGATGCCTGTGGGAACAGATACAAACATGGTTGTCACCATGAATAATAACCGCATCCAACCAGGTGTTCCACTCACATACATATGGTGTACCCAAACAATGGCACTCACCACAGCAATTAACATTGAAGAAATGGCAACAACTTTATAACCAAATAATGGTTTGCGGGAATAAACGGGAAAAATTTCTGAAAAAATCCCGAAGATGGGCAGGATAATTACATAAACTGCGGGGTGGGAATAAAACCAGAAATAATGTTGAAACATGACGGGGTTTCCGCCTTGGGTGGGGTCAAAAAATGCTGTTCCAACTGTTAAGTCAAATAGCAACATTACCGCCCCAGCGGTTAAAGCAGGAAGTCCAAATAATTGGATAATTTGAGCGCTAAATACTGCCCAAACAAACAAGGGCATTCTAAAAAATCCCATGCCGGGCGCTCGCATTTTGACGATGGTGGTAACGAAATTTACCGCACCCATGATAGAGGACACACCGGAAATAGCAACTGCTAATAACCAGAGAACTTGACCGTTAATTAAATTACCTGTGGGGTTTTGGGTACTGACGGGGGGATAAGCCCACCAACCAGCTTGGGCGGGGCCACCGGGTACAAAAAAGCTGGACATAAGGAGAATTCCCACCACAGGGACCATCCAAAATGCGGCGGCGTTGAGGCGAGGAAATGCCATATCTCGCGCCCCAATCATGATGGGTACGAGATAGTTTGCTAAACCCACAAGAGAGGGAAATGTCCACAGGAACAACATCACTGTTCCGTGCATGGTGAACATTCCGTTATAAACTGTGCGGTCAACTAAATCAGATTCTGGGGTGATTAATTCACCTCGTAAAATCATGGCAAAAATGCCACCAACGAGGAAGAAAATAAAAGAAGTAACGAGGTATTGAATACCGATTACTTTGTGGTCGGTACTAAAGGTGAAGTACGTTTTCCAGTGAGTTGGTGGTTCGTGATGAGATTCACCACCAAGATTAAGAGAAATATTTGTCATAGGATTTTAGATTTTTGAAAAAAGCTCACGTAAAAACGCAAAGGCGCAAAGGAAAAGAGAAAGAATTAATTAACCATCAAAACGAACGAAAAATATCTCCGAAAATTTCTTCTCTTCGTTTCTTCGTGTCTACCCTGCGGGAACTGCTTCGCAGAACGTGGTTGATTTCTTTCTCAATTTTTAACCAGGAAAATTCACTACTGGAGGTGCTGCGGGTTTAACGGTTGTCCAACCAATTTCTGTCTCTTGGTTGTGATTTTGGGCGTATTCGATCACAGCCTGATTTGGGGCAACTGTGGGATTATGGCTGGCGGCTTTTTTCAACCAAACGTGATATTCTTCTGGTGATTCAACTACTACATTTGCTTGCATAGTTGCAAAATATGTCCCGCTATATTGAGAGTCAGTGAGGCGATATTTGCCAGGACGGGAAGGGGTAAATTCAAAGTCTATGGTTTCGCCAGGAACGATGTCTTGCTTAACACGAAATGCAGGAATATAAAAACCATGCAATACATCTTCTGATTGTAGAGCTAAACGAACTCGGCGATCGCTTGGTAAATGCAATTCTGTACTTGTAATTCCCTTTTCAGGATATTGGAAAACCCACGCCCATTGTTTAGCAACAACGTTAATTCTTTCTAGTTCTAGGGGTTCAGTTTCTGTTGGTTCTGGTGTGTCTGTTGCTTCGGCAAAGGCAGTTTGAATATGGATGGGGTTATGTAAATGTAGTAAATGGGATGGTCCTTGAATTCCCATTTGTTCATACACATCATAACTGTAACCAGCTATCCATAAAACCAACATGATAGGAATAGCTGTCCAAACCACTTCTAGGGTAATATTTCCTTCAATGTGTGGACCATCACTAAAGTCATATTCTCCCGCACGATGGAAGAAAACCGAATACAAAATTGCACAGGTTACACCTAGAAAAATAAACGCCCCAATGGTGACTAAAAAGCTAAATAAATCATCAACCAAATGTGATTCAGCGGCGGCTTGAGGAGGTAGCCAAGAATAGGCTTGTTGACCGATGAAATAACTAGCAATTGTGATGATAGTTCCTAATGTCACCAAGAGGAAAAGATTGAAAACTAATCTCATGTTCATAATTAGTCATTGGTCATTAGTTATTAGTCATTAGTCGTTAGTCGTTAGTCATTAGTCATTAGTTATTGGTGATAGATTTTTACAAATTACCCATTACCAATTCCCAATTACCTATTACCAATTACCAATTACCATTACTTCAATACTGCGTTGATATCTTGTCCCGTTCTTAACAAGTTATCCGCTGTGTTATGTACACCAAATTCTGCTGCTAATTGCGCTCCTAATGTGCCGTGTAAATATAGCAATGCCATAATAAAAACTCCGGCAAAAATATAAATCCAGCGCACTTGCATATCTGAATCTTTGCAGGAAATATAACGCTGCCATCCTCGCCAAAATGTCATTCCTGTCATTAAAGCTAGGAGAAAAACACCGCCGACACCATGCCACATCATGGTTTCCATTGCTTGCAAACCCCAAGAACTTTTTAAGTTAACTGGGGGAGTTGCTAACAACATTTCATAAAAACCTGCGGCAACTGTAAAAAATGTCACGATAGCGGCAGCTACCATGTTGTACCAACCAACTTCAAATAATTGGGCGCGTTCTACATTTAAACCCAAGGATTGAAATAACCATTTTTCAATGGGAAAAAGTACCGCAACTAAATCAAAGATAATCCCAATGATGAATAATCCCAATGTTAGATGAACTAAGTTAGGATGAATCGGAATTGCATAGGGTAGTCCGTTTGCTCCCATTTGGGCGCTGACTTGATCAATTAATTCTGAATTCATGGTAAAATTCCATCCTTTACGGCTTCCACAACTGGTACTGTGTGTATTCCATAAACCCACACTAATTCATCACCAAGATAAACTTGAAAACCAACAATTATGGTGATAATTAAGGCAACTGCTAAATAATGAATTGGTAATCTTTGGGGATCACGACTGCGGAGTACATACCGCCAACCTGTGATAGCAGCAAAGATTCCTGATAATGACCAACCGATTAAGGTATGGTAATTTAAGACTGATTTAACAATGTTGTAAGGTTTAGCTAAACCTGCTTCAAATTGACCAAAAATAATGGCAATAAAAATGGAAACTGTGGCTACAAATAGATTCCAAAAACTGACTTCATAAAAGCGAGTTTTGCCAGTTAAAAAGCCAATTAAATCACAGAAAAATGCAAACAATATCATTGCAATCACAAAGTGAACGATAATTGGATGCAGTGGATCTGGATATGGTAAATTATGATCATTCAACTTGGTTAAGGACTCTAGCATTTAGTTCTCCTAGATGTATTTACTACTCCTCAAACAAACTTGTGTAATTACTCACTTTCTCCCTTAATATCACTGCTATTAATCATTTATATCCATACTTTTTAGAACATTTATGTACTTTTATTCTGTTAATATGGCATCAGTTTGATGTTGATTAATAAATGATTTGTCAGCGATTTATAGGAATTGATTGGAGTGGGATTCATATACTGATGAAAATAGCCATAAACAGCAATTTGTGTGTAGCTCAATTAAATTGCTGCTCCGTAGCTGTTGAGGATTTTATTTACTCAAGCTATTCTTGAAGACTGAGTAAATTTTTATTAATTGTCAAAGAAACTAAAAGTAGAACTTTTAGAATGGTAGATAGCAAGGGGGCAAATATAAGAATCGGATTATCCTGGCTTTCTGTAGATATTATGAAATAAAAAGAAAAGATTTGGATGTCTAGTAGTGTACATTTACGAATTATTACTTTGTTTTATAAATGACAGAAATTTATGTAATTTATGGTATGTCTAAAAACAGAAATGTTGTTAATAGGATTTTATTAATAAAAATTCTCAAGTTTGCAAAAATAAACGCAGCAATACCAAAAATGACCTTAAACCCTCTTAACTTTGTGTCCTTTGCGTTCTTTGCGGTTCATTCATATTACCTAATTTCTAATATTGCTAAAAAAGTACATTCCCAAACCAACCGAGGTTGAGCATAAGCTAATAAATGTTTGCGAGTTTTTTCTAACTGTTCAATGATACTAGATTTATGTGTTTGTTGCCAGTAATATTGTTGTAAATAATCAATTAACCAAATTTGTGCTTCTGTATCTAATTCCTGATTTATTTTCTTAGCTAATTCTAAAGCATGACGAAACGAAGTAGGTTTTTTTTTCACATCTTGCAATAATTGACCATCAATATTTTGTAGTTGTTGATAAGCTAAAATTGCACTTCCTGGACTTCCCGCAGCTAGACTAATAATTTCTGGATATTGTAAAATTTCACCATGACCTGTTTTAGTTAAAACTTCAGCCACAGCACCATGATCTAAACGATAAAAAGGAACTTTTTGACAGCGAGAAACCAAAGTCGGTAAAATCGCATCTGGGGAAGGAGCAATTAAAATTAAAGTTGCCTTTCCTGGTTCTTCCAAAGTTTTTAATAAAGCATTGGCGGCAGATTCAGCCATAGTTTCCGCCTGTTCTAAAACTACCACATTTCTGGGAGCTTCTAAAGGTGGACGGGATAAAAATTGGGTAATTTCTCTTACTTGTTCCAAACGAATTACCGGGGGTGCTTTGCGTTTTACTCCTTTTTCTGCTGCTTCTGCTGCGGTTAACCTTTGTCCTTGATATTGATAAGTTGGTTCAACCCAAAATAAAGCGGGGTGGTTTCCTTGACGAATACGATTTTTTAAAATAGGTAATTGTTCAGGTTTTACAGAATTTGAAAATAACAACTCAATAAAACATTTAGCGGCTAAACTTCTGCCAACACCATCAGCACCCACAAATAAATAAGCAGGTGCGACTCTGCTTTTAGTAACAGAAGAAGTTAATAAATCAATAGCTTGTTGTTGTCCTATCAATTCCTCAAACATAATTTATAAGGAGTCAGGAGTCAGGAGTCAGAATATTTGGAAAAATCGTCAATTCATCCGCGTTTATCTGCGTTCATCTGCGTTCAATAATTCTAGAAATTAAAATTTCTTGGATATTTATGTGTACTAATTCTTGACTTAAACTACCATCAAAACGAACAATTCTATCTGGATAATTTATCGCTAATTCCGTATATCCTTGTTGTACACGATAATGAAAATCAATAGCTTCCTGTTCAATTCTATCTAATTTACTTTGACCACGTTTCCGTGCAAGTCCTACCTCTACATCTACATCTAACCAAATAGTTAAATCACTTTGCAAACCACCGGTTGCAATATCATTTAATTGCTGAATTAAACTCATATTTAAACCCCTACCATAACCTTGATAAGCAATAGTAGAATCAGTGTAGCGATCGCATAAAATGTATTTACCCTGTGCCAAATTTGGTTTTAATTCCTGTGCTGTGTGTTGCGCCCTATCAGCAGCATATAACAACAATTCTGTAATTTCATTAACAGGCTTATCCTCAGACTTTTCTAATAATAACCTTCTTAAATCCTTACCTAACTCCGTTCCCCCAGGTTCACGAGTCAACACCACCGACACACCCAAACTTGCTAACCATTGACTACATAGTTGCATTTGGGTAGTCTTCCCGCAACCTTCCACACCCTCAAAAACAATTAATTTACCGTTCATCTGATTAATTCCCCACCCTGAAATTTATTACCCTAAAATACCGGGTTAGTTCATAATGACACTAATTTGTTTATGATATTTTTCGGATATCTCAATCAGGCATAAATTAAATAGATATGATAGATAAAGATAATTTATTACTGCGTAATCTTTGGTACTATGCTCTACCTAGTCACCTACTCAAACCCGGTAAAATGATAGCAAAAACTATCCTTGGTGAACCCGTGTTACTGATGAGAAATAAACAGGGTGAAGCATCCGCAGTTTATGATATTTGTCCCCATCGAGCAGTACCTTTAAGTTGTGGTAGATTTGACGGTCAAGAAGTAGAATGTTGTTATCATGGATGGAGATTTAACCCCCAAGGAAACTGTGTAGAAATCCCTTCATTATTACCAGAACAAAACACAGATTTAAGTCGTTATAATGTCAAATTCTATCCTATTTATGAAGTCCAAGGCAATATTTGGATTTACATGAATGATGATAATAATTATGATTTAGAAGAGATAAAAAAACAAGTCCCAATTGTTAAATGTTTTGATCAAAAACAACCTGATTTAGTAGAAGTAATGCCCTTTCCTTGCTTCATAGATCATGCAGTTACAGGCTTAATGGACCCTGCCCACTCTCCTTATGTACATAGGGTTTGGTGGTGGCGAGGTGGAGAATTACACGAAGAAGTAAAACAATTTGATCCTTCACCTTTAGGCTTTACAGTTAGAAAACATAAAATATCAGAAAATAATGAAAATATGAGCCGCCTATATTGGTTAGTTGGTGGTGGTATTCCTGAAGTGGAAATATCTTTTCGTTTACCAGGAGTGAGAATAGAAGAAATTGAATTTGGTAAACATCGAGTTTCCAACCTCACCGCAGTTACTCCTATTTCTGAAAACCTTACAGAAGTAAACTTTATTCTCTATGGAATGCCGGGATGGATTAAAATATTTAAACCCTTAATTCATATCTTAGCGAGACAATTTTTAGGACAAGATCGAGCAGTAGTAGAAAAACAACAAATCGGCTTAAAACACAACCCAATTTTACGTTTAATTAAAGATTCCGATATGCAAGCACAATGGTACTTTCAATTAAAAAAAGAATTTGCCAAAGCAGCAGCAGAAAACAGAGAATTTATCAACCCAGTCAAAAGTGTACTATTAAAATGGAGAGCATAAAGATCATAAAAAAACCATCATAACTTGCAGATCCCCGACTTCTTTTATGAAGTGAATAAATAAGGTGTTAATTAATCATAGAAGTCGGGGATCTCATAAATATAAAAACTATTTTTTCGTAGTGAAAACAGTAGTAAACATCATTACCATCCCACCAACAAGAATAGTAACTCCTAAAATTCCCGTAATTAAATCTAAAGTACCAGTATCAACTTCCATATTTCTAGACTCCAAAATTTACCAATAACATTAGAGTAAAACACTACTTGCATAAATGCAATAACAGGTAGTGAATATATTACCAATTAACACCGAGATAGTGTTTGATAACTTGCCTACTTTCCTAAAATATTTTGCCTACATAGTAAAAAAATATCTGTAAAATAGTGGCTTAAATTACACTATTTTTTGGCAATTTGGTTTAACATCAAACCTGCTACCTTGTAGCGAAGATGGATAACTTATCATTAGAAAACTGAGAAAAATTTTAACTTTTAGCTTTGTGATTTAGCAATTTAATTTTAGCTATTACCAATTACCAATTACCAAATATATGAAATATTCTCTATCTGCAAATCCTGTACAAGCACGTCAAACCAAAGAAAATTTTGCTAAACCAGAGGAAAAATTATCCTATGAATTAGGGAAAGCTGTACAAGAATTACCACCAATTTATACAAGATTATTAGCAGGAACTATTAGTGTAATTGTATTTGGGGCGATTTCCTGGGCGCATTTTTCCAAAGTTGATGAAGTAGCAACCGCACCAGGGGAATTAATAGCTGCTACCCAAGTCAGACCGGTAACATCTTTAGGTAATGGATCTATTTTAGCAGTGAAAGTTAAAGAAGGTGATCGTGTAACTAAAGATCAAATTTTAATTGAACGTGATCCGAATTTACAACAAACTGATGTTAATAGATTAGCAAAAGCTAGTAAATTAATTGAGGAAGATTTACAAAGATTACAAGCGGAAAGAACAGGGGAAAAAACAGCAGGTACAAAATTACAAGATGAGTTATTAAGTTCTCGGTTATTAGATTATCAAGCCAAACAAGCAGCAGCGGAAGCAGAAGCACAACGTCAACTTTCAATTATCAAACAAGCCAAAATTAGATTAACCCGCTTACAAGAAAACTTAGAAACTGCGAAAACCACTGTTACTTATGCTCAAGATAACTTAGTTAATGCTAAAAATATCTATAATAAGTTAGCAGACAGTTTAAAAATTGCCCAACAAAGAGAAGAAAATCTGAGAACTTTGTTAAATCCTGGTGCTGTTCCTAGAGTTGATTATTTAGAAGCACAGGAAAGATTAAATAGAGCAAATACAGATATTATTAGAGCAACAAATGAAGTAACTAATGCTCAAAGTCGGGTTACAGAAGCACAAGATAAAGTCACATCTTTAGAGAAAGATATTGCTGCACAAACACAAGAAATTAGTCAAGCAGAACAAAATTATCAAGCTGCAAAAAATCAGAATTTGAGATTGCAGTCAGAAAGACGGAGTGAAATTTTAACACAAATAAATCGGCGTAAAGAAGAATTAACTAATGTTGCAGGACAATTAGAACAAGCAAAAAAACAAAAAGATGGGGAAACTATCAAAGCTCCCGTTGCGGGAACAATTTATAAAATTAAAGCTACAAAGGGACCCGTACAATCTGGGGAGGAATTATTATCAATTCTACCAGAGGGTGAAGAAATGTTGTTAGAAGTCAAAGTTTTAAATAGGGATATTGGTTTTATTGGTCAGGGAATGAAAGCAAAGGTGAAATTAGCAACTTTTCCCTTTCAAGAGTTTGGTGTAGTTGATGGTGAGGTTATACAAGTTAGTCCCAATGCAGTAGTTGATGAGAAATTAGGTTTAGTATTTCCCACAAGAATTAAGTTAAATAAACATTATATGAATGTTAGGGGTAAAAAAGTGGAATTTACCCCAGGGATGGTAGCAAATGCGGAAATTGTAACTAGGAAAAAATCTATTTTGACCTTTATTGTTGAACCAATTACCCGCAGGTTTAGTGAGGCTTTTTCTGTGAGGTAATGATTTATAATAGAATAGATCCCTGACTTCTTTGATAAGTTAGGGATCTGGGTATTTTCTATTTGGGATTCAGAGTAATTCAAAGTAATTAAGATTCATTAAAATTATTACCTTATTAGTTTAGAATTAGTTAAGTAAAACTTTTCTCTATTATGTAAGTATACTGATCAGTCACAACACTAGAAATTTCACCTGTAAATTTTTTTATCAGCTATCTACTAAAAATGCTAAATCCAGAGTATAATTACCTTGAATTGTATAAAAACTTTTACAAGTATATACCTTTAAACAATAAGTAAAATTTATTCACTTTCAGTTAATACAATAAAAAATAGCGGATTTTTGCTAGTCAACTAATTAACTTTAGCTGTTATCACACAGGTGGGGATATCTCTCAATGGATATTGATAAATTAAAACAATATTTTCAACATATATTAAACATATTATACCCAAGTATTGCTGCTATAACTTTGGTATCAAATTATCACATTCACCCCGTCTTGGCTGAAAATACCCGTAAAGGCGGTATAGATTGGATTGTAGTAGTAGATACTTCTGCTTCCATGCGTGGGGTAGGGGGAACAAAAAACATTTTTACTCAAGTTAAAAATTCTATCAGTGATTTTGTTAACACTGCCAGAGTAGGAGATTCAGTTACCCTTTATACCTTTGATCAAGACGTACAATTAAAAACTGAAAATATTACCATCACCAAAAACGAGGACAGGGGTAAACTCAAACAAATAATCAATGCACTCCAAGCTAATGGAATAAGGACTCATACAGGAAAAGCAGTACAAGCAGCTTTAACACATTCTGCTAAATTAAATCAACGTGCTGATACTTTAGGGAGAACCGTCAGTATAGTATTTTTAACAGATGGACTAGAAGATACACGGGGAATAAACAACCCTATCTCCATACCTAGCAACACTCAATTATTACAGCAGCAACAGTGTAAACCCTATGTATTTTTTGTATCTTTGGGACTCAAAGAACATGAAAAGCAATTAAATGATTTTGCTAATCATCCAGCATTGTGTAAAAAAGGACAAGTATTAAGAGATCCAGGGGGAGCAAAATTAAACCAACTAGCGCAAAGTATACGTCCAGTTTTAGTTAAACCAAAATTAGAGATTGAAACACCAAAAAATCACAACCAAACAGTAGCACCTGGTAGCATGACTCAACCTTTTAATATTGATGGGATGAGTAATGTTAACACTAAAGTCAAAGTCAAATTAGCAGATCCTAAGCAAACGGGTATTAGTTTAATTTCACCAAATCAACAACAAGAAATTAACTTAGCAGAGAATCAACCTACATCTATTCCTATACAATTAAAAATACCTGAAAATGCACAAGGTGGAACAAAAAATATTCGTTTAATTTTAACTGCAAATGATAAATCTATTGCTCCCATTTCTCTTGATGTACCTGTAACAATTCAATGGTTAATAGATATACAACCCAAAACCATAGATTTTGGTGAAATTCAAGCAGGAAAAAACACAAACACGCAAACCTTAGTAGTTAATAGCAATCAATCAGGAACAGCTAACTTACAATTACAAAATCATCCTCAAGATATTACTTTAATTACATCTAGTAACATCTCTTTAAATAAAGGTGAGAATAAAATTCCCATTCAGTTACAAATATCTAATCATAGTGGTGAAGGGGAAAAAAGTTTTAATTTAGTTATCAATCCAAATAATAAAGATGGGATTAGTAGCGGAACAAAAGCTAAATTAACTATCTTTATTCCCCTGTACAGAAAAATAATAATCTGGTCAATTTTATTTATTCTTTTATTATTAATAGCCCTAATTATCCTCTGCTTAATTAAGCGTAAAACACCTTGGGAATTATTACAAGATTTCCGTAGTCGTAAAAACTTAGAAGGGGAATTAGAAATTATTAACCCATTACCGAGAACATCAGAAGAACAATTTATTAGCCTCACCCAACTACAATTAAACAGAGTAATATTAAGTGAGTTAATCACTGCATTTTCATCAACTGATAATGATGCAGAATTAACAACAATTTGGCGTTTAGGTAAGAAAAAAGTTTATTTAAACCTGCTCAAAGGTAAAATAATTATCAACAATCAAGAAATTACTTCTACGGAACTGTACGATAATGATACAATTGAAATTGGTAACATAACACTGAAATATTACTGGAATGGAAACCAACGCCCCTTTGAACAGAACCCAGGGGAAATCAATTTTTAAAGTATAAGTTTTGCTACATAAGTTTTGCTACATAACTTTTGCATGATATCAGAGGAGATTTAATGTCACGTCCCACAGTTGTTTTTCGTCCTACCGTTGTCATTGGTTTAGGTGGTACGGGTTATGGGGTGGTGCTGAAATTAAAAAAACGTTTTATAGATGTTTATGGTTCAGTACCGGAAATTATTCGTTTTCTATCTATTGATACTACCGAAAATATTCAAAGTCGGGAAAAATCACCAGATGGTAACCCAGTAGTTTTAGAACCCAATGAATTGTATCCTATTTCTGTGGCTAATCCGGGTAGACTACTAGTGGGAAATGATCATATTAATGAATGGTGGCCCAAAGAAATTCCCGCTCACGGTATTATTAATGGTGCTGGACAAATTCGTGCTAGGGGAAGATTAGCGTTATTTGCTAAAGTAGGTGATATTAATAGTTTAATCGGACAAGCTATTAATTCTGTTTGTGAAATTCGTAATAATAAACAAGCATTTTCTGATAACTTTCAAGTTTCTAATCGTGATGGTGTAGAAATATTTATTGTTGGTAGTTTAGCGGGGGGTACAGGTAGCGGGACATTTTTAGATATCGCATTTTTGGCACAGCGATATTTGAATACATTTTCTAATATTACAGGTGTATTTGTTTTACCTAGAGTGTTTGCAAATTTACCGCAAACAAACATGGTTAAATCTAACGCTTATGGTGCTTTAAAAGAGATAGAATATCTTTGGGAACTCTCACCAAGTAACATAATGGAAATTGATTATGGTGGCTTTAAAGTCAGGGCAGATCGTCCACCATTTGATACAGTATTTGTGATTGATGGTATTAATAAAAAAGGTACTGTAATTGGTCGCCCCGATGATTTATTAAACTTAGTTGCCGATGGTTTATATATTCAAATTGGATCACAAATTGGCTTAGATGCTGCTAACGTTGCGGATAATTTACGTGCCTATTTAGCAACAGCAGAAAAAGTCCGAGGACGAAAAATTAATTATTGTAGTTTTGGGTTTGCAGCGTTGACTTTACCCACACAACAATATGAACGGATGAAATTAGAAGATGCCCAAAGATTTGTTGCTAATGAGTTAATAGCCACACCTCAAGATATTGATTTAGCCAGTGAAATTAACCGATTTTTTCAAGATGCTAAATTAACAGATACTACAATCTTAGAATCATTGATTGAAAATTCCCAAGGTGGGAAAATTAAACCTGAATTTAGAATAGGAGAAATGCGTTTTGATCGGACTGCTTTAGCAACAGTTAAGGAATTATATAAACGGCAGATAGATCAAATGGAACAACGGACAGCCCAAGAATTAAGCCTAAATTATTATCGCTTAGAACAGAATTTAATAGAAGCAATTGATCAATGGTGGGAGCGTGCTATTAATCGTCCTCATGGTTTAGTTTATGCAGTGCAATTTACCACTAAATTAGTAAAAACTCTGGATGAATTACAGCAAATTGTCCAGAAAAAATCCCAAGAAGCACAATATCAATATAATCTTGTCAAATTGGATCAGCAGGAAGAAAAAATTAAAGAAGTTGCGGGGCGCTTTTTTCTAAATCAAAATAATATTCAAGCAGCTTGTCAAAGGTTTAAAGAAAGAGCAGATCAAAAATGGAAACTTTACTTACATTGGAAACGATGTGATAAAGCAGCCGAACTATATGGAGTGTTGCGCGGGAAAGTAGAGGAAATCCTCGAAAATTGTCAAAGAATTCGCGTGAATTTAGATAGAATTCATCAAGATTTAGAACAAAGTTACAGTGAAGTTAGCCGAAAAAATAATAATGATAACCCGTTTATTCATACAATCCAGCGTGTTAATTTACAATCTAAAAAACCAAAAGTAAGTGGAGAAGACTTTATTCGTTGGTATCGAGAAAAATCAAAGACTTTAACTAATTGGAGTAATCAAAAATCCGAAGAAATTAAAGCTGATATTTTGGCATTTGTTGAAGAGATTTATCAGCCAATGACGCAAATGTCAGTAGAGGAAGTATTAGCAAATAGTGATCCTGAAGATGCTGGTAAAGATTTAGAACAATTGGGTAAATTAGCAGTTCCTTTATGGCAATATGAAGAAGCAGAAATTCCCGTACAACAGCAACATTTAATTACAGAATTTTATTACTATGGTATAGAAAGTAATAACACCGTTTTTAGTAATCCACCTTTAGTAAATCGCTTACCCAAAGGTAGAGATAATCCCTCTTTCGTACCTACTGGTGAACCCCATAAAGTGACTTTATTTAGAGTAGAAGTAGGTATTCCTTTGTTTGCTCTCAATGGGGTGAGAGATATGGAACAAGCATATTTAGATCCTAATAAAGTGTTTAAACATTTGGATCGAAAATGGACCAATATACCTAATTTAATTCCTCCTGAAGAAAATGGTGGTGCTTTGCGTTGGTTTGCTTTGGCCATAGTTCCTGAACTTTATAAATTAATTGTTAATCAGAGAAGACAATATTTTGTATCTACAGAGCAAGCGAGAAAATTAGAAGGTCAGGTTTTGTTATTAGGAAGTGATCGCAAGTCAGCATTTAAGACTTTTAAGAGTAACTCATCCTTAGTTAAAGAAATCGCTGAGAAAGTGGAAAATATCACTCATGCAGATCAAGAAAAAGCCAAAATTTTGTTAACTAAATATATGCAAAAAATCCAACAGGTATTAAAAGAAAACAGAGTTGATCCGCAAATTAAAGAACAAGTAGAAATGGAACTTCAAGAAATTGAAAACTATCTAGAAGAATTGGATGTCATATTATAGTTTAGCGATCAATAAAATCCATTAAAGATTCAGGATAATTATTAACTCTTGTGGTGCGGGCATCTTGCCCGCTAAACTGTTATAAACTAAATTCGCAATAACTGAAAAACTTGTAATTAATCATCATCTACCTAATATTTAATTAAAATTATGCCCAAACCAACTACTATTTTTGCCCTCGATCCTTACAGCGCATTATTGTGTGCAGCTATCCAAAAACAACTCAAGCGTAACTCTCAAATTCAAGGTAATTTACTACAAATTTATGCTCTAACTTGGGATGCTCTTAGCTTTAATTTTACAACAGAATTACAGTCAATTAATACCCAAAAATTAGACAAAGATAAAATTTCTCAACAATTAAACTCTGTACCAAGAATTCGTGAGCAATTTAAACAAGCAACAGGAAAATTACAATCTCCTTTAATTGAACTACTCAAAGCTAGTTATAATTCACCAGAAGTTATCGCCGCTAGAAGAAAAGGCGTAAATATTAGTAACCAGCATCGAATATATATCATGATGTCAGTTAGTGAACAGATTTCTAGAGGCGTATTTTTTGAATTATCTCGCTTATTACGCTGGTTATTTAGTAAATTTTTTGTTGATATTCCCCATAGTTTAGAACCTATATTACTACTACCAGATTTATTTCCTGCTGCTAATAATTCAGATTATAGTGCAGCTTATGGATTTATGAAAGAGCTAGATTTTACTATGAGTAACCAACAGAAAGGATTACTTTTTGATCATTGTTGGTTAATTGATGGACAAATTGGTACACTCAAAAATAACCTTTCTAGTTATGCAGATGCTTTTGTAGGTTTTTTAAATTTTGAACCGGAAATAGGTGGACAATTAATAGGTATTAATAAAATTCGTGGTAAAGTATGTGGTTATAGTTCTTTTGGTTATGGAGAATTAATTTTCCCTGTAGAAATAGCCATTACTCGTTTAAGTTGTGCTTTAGCTGCGGATATATTGCAACAGCAATTTTTACAGGAACAAGAATTAACACCAGAGGTTCACAGAAAATTATTATTAGATGCCAAAGAATTTGTTTTAAGTGAAGATTTTAAGGATGCTTTTTTACAATTAGAAAGAGAAAATGGTAAACCAGTATGGCAAGATTTTAACCCCCGTATTGATATCCGCTCTGGTATGGCTAGTGAATACGGGAATGAGTTACAACGTGCCTATAAACAATTTCAAAATCAACAATTATTAAACTATAAACGCACCTTAGAAACTTGTAATAAACAGGTACAAATAATATTAACATCCTTGCTAGATCAAAAAATTAATAACTATGCTAATGCTACACCTAGCGGATTAAATGAATCAATTAAACTACTACAAATTTTCATTTATTCATATTTAGAATTAAAAAGTGATATTATTAACGAACAACCACAGAATTTAATGACAGAATTGTACGTTATTGAAGGATTACTAGATGATAAATTACAGGTAAATATTAATAGAGAAACAAGCCAAAACTTCCTCAATGAAATTCTAGCTTTAAGAGTTAAGCGTCAACAGCTACAGGAGAATTTCCGAGAATTTAATACATCAGCAATATTAGCAGAATTACAAGCAACACAAACTCAATTAGATAAAACAATTGCTGAATATAGTCAAGCGGTGAATACGGAAATTGAACAAGCAAGACAAATCCGAATCATAGCAGTTGAGCACGCTAGAGAACAAGCAAGGGAAAAAATTGAGCAAGTAGAAAAACAGTTAAATTTTTTAGAAACAGAGATTGAAAATTATACAGATAAACTAGATTATTTAATTATCCAAGAAACAGAATTTAAAAATAAATATTTGTTTGTTTATCCTGCTCTGGTAATCCTAGTATTTGTATTACTAATAGTATTATTAGGAATTTTTAGTCAAACTGCTTTCTGGAACTTATTAACAGCTTTTGGGGCAAAATTCCTTAACTATTTATTCTTGACTGTTTTGAGTATTTTCATTTATTTATTAATGGTTTGGTTTAAATATAATACCAAAATTGGTCAACCCATGCAGCAAATCAGGAGAAAAATTCAAGGTTTAGAAAGTGCTTTAAAAGCTCAGGCTGTTGAATTGCGTTGTTACTATAATGAACAATTAAAATTAGAGTATGATCTGTATGTACAAACTCTCAGAATAGAGACATTTAATTATTTAATTCAAACTGTCAGACAAAGAACAGAAAATTTACATCAAACTCTGAAAACATTTTTACGTATTCATCAAGATTTAGTTCAGCAACGAGAACAAGCTAACACTTATTTTTCAGAGATGAAACTGACAGTGTTAACAAATAGTGATATTGATGAATACTATCAAAACATATTATCACATATAGCTACTGATAAATTTACTCAAGAAGAAATTAGTCGTTCTCAATCTTGGCAAATATCTACATCAGACTTTAAAAATCAATTATTAGAATTTGCGAGGAAACAATTTGCTAACTTGAGTAAGTTATCAATTGGGGAATTATTAAAACAACCAGATATAATCCCTGAAAATACTCGTACTCAACGCTTAAAACAACTGTATAATAGTTCCAAATTATTAGTGAGAATTCAGGAAATTGAAACTAACTTAAATTCTGCATCTCAACGAGAACTTAATTTGTGGGTAGGTGCAAAAGATAAGGAAGAAATGTTAAGTTTTTATAGTAAGTTTCATCGGGGGTTAACTACATTAGTCACTGCAAATGAACAAAAGTTATGTTTATTAACACGTTATTTAGGATTTCCTGCTTATTTTCTTAGTCAAATAGAATTTTATCGTCATTGTTATGAGAAAGCTCAAAGTGAAAAAATCGAAAATGATGAATATATTCCTGATTTAATTCCAGAGGAAATAGGCGCAAATAGAGAGTTAGAAGAAGCTTATCGTACTTTATTATTAGCAATTGCGCTGAAGGTATTAGTCAAAAATTCTCAAGGTGATTATTATTTACCAAATCAGGTGAAAATTAAGTTATTGGGTAAAGATAGAAAAGCTATTGCGACATCTTTAAGCGGTGAATTTTTATTTCAGGAAATGTATGATCAGCTAAGAGAAAGTATAGAAACATTTGAACCAGATGTAATTTATAATCAATTGCCAGATTTAATAAATTCAGAACCAGATTTAACTACTTATGAACGGAAACTATTAGATAAGTTGTTGTTAAAGTATAATCCTCTTAATTAGTGATTTAGTGTCAGAATGCAGCCACCATACACCTCTTAAATTTATCATTTATCTACCCACTGATAGAAATTTATAAAAACATATCTAATATTTTTATAACCAGCGACAGATTTATGAATTTATCGCAATTGCTATAATGGTAGACAATTAGTAAAAAATGCACCTTTTATCAGGTGTAAACTGATGTATTTATTGGAGGTACGTCTATGACAGTACAAAACATGGATAAAAAAGTTTACCAAGATAAAGTCAAAGCTCAATTAGATAAATTCAATGCTCAAATTGATGAATTAAAAGCAAAAGCTAACCAAGCTAAAGCAGGTGCAGCGATTGAATACAACAGTAAATTAGAAGAAATCTATGCTAAACGTGACGCTGCTCAAGCTAAATTAGAGGAACTACAAAAAGCTGGTGAAGATGCTTGGGAAGAAGTAAAAAGTGGTTTTGAAAAAGCCTGGAAAGAATTAAATACAGCTTTTGAAGGTGCTGTAAATAAATTTCAATAATCACATAATTACCTGAGAGTTGCTTAACCCCCATTCCCAATGTTTGGGGGATGCAATTTATTGATAGAAGTTAAACAATTAAATTAAACATAAATTAAGAAAAATCTCTCAATTGATAATCTTCAGTTGCTGCTGTAAATACAGAACTCTGAACGTAGCTATCATAATAACGGATATTATTATCATAACTAAACTGCTCTATACTCTTGACTTGTGATGTTTCAATATCACCAAATTCTAAACCTAATTTATTATCACCAACGGAGACAATTACCGAAGGAAAAGTAACTGTTGATTCGGTTTGAAAACCTACAGGAAATGAACCTAAATCTGGGAAACCAGAACCAATATTAGGAAAACTAGAACCGATATCAATTAACCCAATAGGGAATAAATCAATAGGGAAGGGAAAAGGAGAAGGGGAAGGATTTAAAGGTTGATTTGGTTGTTGAGGATTCGCACTATTATCAGCAGTATTAATAAGAATATCTCGGACTTGAGTTGCTGTTAAATTAGGATTTGCACTTAACATTAATGCAACTACTCCAGCAACGTGGGGAGCGGCCATAGAAGTACCGCTATAGGTAGCATATTGATTATTAGGAACTGTGGAGTAAATACTTTCACCTGGTGCAGTCACATATTTAATTTCTTGAGAACCTGCACGGTTGGAAAAATCTGACATTTGATTATTTTGATTTACTGCACCCACAGCAAGACCAAAATTATCTGCATAACGCGCAGGATAGGATGGTTGAGAAGCACCTTCATTTCCTGCGGCCATCACAACAATTACATTCTTACTATTAGCATATTCAATGGCGGATTTCAGGGTATTGTTCCCATTATTTCCCCCTAAACTGAGGTTAATAACATTAGCACCATTATCTACAGCGTAACGAATACCATTAGCAATACTTAAATAAGAACCTGAACCACTTTCATCTAATACTTTAACTGCCATAATTTGCGAATTATAGGCAATTCCAGTAACACCATTACCATCATTTTTCGCAGCAATAGTTCCAGAAACATGAGTTCCATGACCATTATCATCTAAGACGTTATTGTTGTTACTATCAAAGTTCCAACCTCTTACGTCATCTATAAAACCATTACCATCATCATCAATACCATTACCTGCAATTTCCTTTGTATTTACCCAAATATTGCTATTCAAATCATTGTGATTATAGTCAACTCCGGTATCTAAAACAGCAACAATAATTCCCTGTCCCGTATGTCCATTTTGCCAAGCAGCGGGAGCTTTTACCATATCTGCACCCCAGTTATTTCCACCTAATGGAGCAGCGTCAATATAGGGATTTTCACCCGCTGCTTTACTGACTGCTTTACTTGCATCTACTAAACCATAACCATTATTAGAGTTATAGGTATTAGTGTTAAAAGCGGATTTTTCTTGTAGTTGTGATGGGGAACTACTATGATTTTTTAAACTAATACTACTATCAACTTCAGTTTGAAAAGAATTAACTGAATAATTAGGGTTAATAGTAAATTGATGGGAGGGGTTAAGAGGTCCACTAATATCTTGTTTCATCATACTTTTATCCTGAAAATCATCTTTTTTTTGACGGCAATCTGAATCCCACAAACTCTATCAGATAAAAGTTTGAATCTACATTTTGTGATTTTTAATATATTAACTTTAATTTCAAGATACTATAAAGTTAAGCTCTAAAAAAGATAATTTGATTACTTATTTAATAATTTTAAAACTAAAAACTATGACATTTATAAAGTCATGATTTATTAACTTAATGATGGGATTAAAGTTAGGAAATCACAACAATTATCAAACCATAACAAAGTAGAATACACCCAAGTTAATAACATTACATTGCTGATTTAATCAGATTCTTGCCAACTTTCAGGCATTTCTAGATAATCAGGAAGGAGAGTATGGCGATCGCCCATAGCATGATTTATTTGTTCACAATTCAGGTTTCTAACACCTGTTAAAGTTGCTCCCATGAGTTTAACATTTTCCAATTCAGCACCAGATAAATTAGCACCCATGAGATTCGCACTTTTCAAATTAGCAGCTTCCAATGTTGCACCAGAAAGGTTAGCACCGACTAAATTTGCATCACTTAAATCAGCTTCATTTAAACTTGCTTCCCGCAGATTAGCAAAATAAATATCTGCTTTTTGTAATTTAGCAGCATTCAAATTAGCACCTTGGAGATTAGCACTATTAAGATTAGCACCTTGTAAATTAGCAGCAATTAAACCAGCAAAACGTAACTTAGTTTTACCTAATTTTGCTCCTTGTAAATTCACCAGAAATAACTTAGCACCAGAGAGATCAGCAGTTTTGAGAATTACCTGTTGTAAGTTCGCTTTATACAAATTTGCAGATTGTAAATTAGCTGCACGTAAACTTGCACCAAATAAATTTCCTGATCGTAAATCCACACCATACAAATTGGCTAAATTTAGATTAGCACGACTTAAATTAGCTCCCCGTAAATTAGCTTTAAATAAATTAGCTTCATAGAGAATTGCGGAAATAAATTTCGCTCCCTCTAAATTTGCACCACTTAAATCTACTCCTCGCAAATTTGCTCCAGATAAATCTGATCCCCTTAAATCTACTCCTTGCAATTTAGCATTAGCTAAGTCTACTTTTCTAATGTCAGTATTGCGTAAATCTAACTTTTTATTATCTCTATCTTGATGAAAATTGCGTCTACCAATCACAGTTAAAGCAGCTTGAATATCCGTTCTCAATTGAAAATATTCAAGTGGTAAACCATAATTTACCATCTGTTGGCGACGTGTTCTTTCTCGATTTTTTCCAAAATCAATGGCTGTAAAATCCTCCTGTTTTTGAACTTTTCTCTCTATTAGAATTGGGGCATTTTCTCGGACAAACGCCGTTAAAACTTGCATAATTATCCAATGTTCTTGGGGAAAATCATGAGCAATTCTTTCTAAAGAATAAATTGCCCCAATGCGAGTTTCTACTTTATCATTTCCTAACTGAGCAATGCTACCAAGAAACCTTTCTGTAATTAGTCTCTCTTGCAGAAGTTTGGTATTTTCAATATTAATTGCCAGATTTTTTTCTGCTGTAATAGCATTTTTTTCTATGACTTGAGTTCCTTTAGCTGTATAATAAACATGAATTACTAAAGCTATAGTAAAAAGAACTATAGCCATGATAGTTAATAATTGATGTCTATTCAATATTTGCTGTTGAAGTGCTAACTTCTCAATATTAGTAGATGCGAAGACAACCAGTATTAAAGACAGAGCAACAATGACAATGATGGTAATTAACCATTGCAAAGTTTTATCTGTCTTTTTAGTAGATATACCAAAAAGATGCTTCACAATAATTAGTTATTACTGAGATGATTAAAGAAAGTAGTATAGCATCTAGTTGTAAATTTAGATATACCAATATACCAGATGCTCAAAAAAACTCACTTTTAAATCTGTAATCTATTTATCAATATCTGTTGTAACTAATATTTGTGCGCTTCTTAAAGAAAGTAAAAATTATCTAACTATTGAAAAGTAACCTCTCGCAAATTCGCACCTTCCAGAATAACATCATGTAAAACCGCATTTTTCAAACTTGCTAAATATAAATTAGCACGATATAAATTAGCACCAGTTAAATTACTTCCATTCAAATTAGCTGCACTGAGAATAGCACCGGAAAGGTTAACAGAATTGAGATTAGCATTACTCAAATTAGCTGCACTGAGAATAGCACCACTCAAATTAGCACAGTTTAAATTTGCCCTTGATAAATTAGCCTTATATAAATTTGTATGTTCTAAATTTGCTCCTTCTAAGTTTAATTCCCGTAAATCTGTACAACTTAAATCAATCTGTTCATTTTCTGGATCTTTGTTAATATTACGGTTGACAATTACTTTTACTGCTGCTTGAATAACTTGCCGATTTTCACCTGAATTATTGATATTTTTTCTGATAAAATTACTCAACATCGTCATAATTAACCAGTGATATTGCGGATTCACTTTAGCCAGGTTTTCTAAATCACTAATAGCTGCCAAACTGGTTGATAAATTATGATCATCTATATGATTATCTAACTGATTTATCAATTTCATTACCTGATGTCCATGATAGTAACAAACTTGATTATTTTTAAATATTTCCCTTATTTCTAGTATCCAAGGAATGATTTTTATAACTAACATATTCATAATCGGCAAATTATCATGATCTATAATCTATTATCTATAATCTGAGATTGCTTAAATTATTCATCACCTTTAGGGTAAAATCATGATGATATTGATATTTAATTAATACTCATATTTAGTGGTTTTTATAGATGCAGCAAAATTACCAAATAACACATAAAAAAGTAGTGCTAATTGGAGGTGGCCATAGTCATGCTATTGCCTTAAAAAGATTTGGTGATCAGCCTTTACAGGGAGTAAACTTAACCTTAATTACTCCAGAACAATATACACCATACTCTGGGATGTTACCCGGACATATTGCCGGATTTTATAATTATGAGGAGTGTCATATTAATTTACAAACCCTCAGCCAATTTGCTCAAGCTCACTTACATCTTGAACAAGTAACAGGAATAGATTTAAAAAAACGGCAGATATTTTGTACCCATGAAAAAGTCATAGATTTTGATTTTCTCTCTATTGATATTGGTAGCACTCCAGCTAAATTATCAGTACCAGGAGCAACAGAATATACAATTGCTGTAAAACCAGTCAAGGAATTTTTAGAACATTGGTATAAATTGCAGGAAACAGTGGCTAAAAATCCCTTAAAACCATTGACTATTAGTATCGTTGGTGGTGGTGCTGGCGGTGTAGAATTAACCTTATCAATATTGGCAGGATTAAAAAAATTAGGGTGTAAAAATTTAGAGTTACATTTATGGCAGCGTACCTTAGAATTAATGCCCAATCATCACCCATCTGTCAGAAAAATTATACAAGATATTTTAATTGCTAAAGGTGTAAAATTACATTTAGGTGAAACCGTTTCTCAAATTACACTTACACCAAATCATCAACGGGAAATTAAATCTATATCCGGCTTAAAAATTAATTCGGATCAAGTCTTTTGGGTGACACAAGCATCAGCAGCAGTATGGGTAAAAAAATTAGGAATTGATACAGATAAAAACGGTTTTATTTTAGTCAATGATTACTTGCAATCTGTTAGTCATCCCCATATTTTCGCCACTGGTGATATTGCCACAATGATCAATTATCACTTACCAAAAGCGGGGGTTTTCGCCGTTCGTCAAGGTAAACCACTATCAGAAAACTTGCGAAGAATAGTTGTTAATAAATCCCTTAAACCTTACAAACCCCAAACAGCTTATTTAAGTTTGATCGGTACAGGTGATGGACGTGCATTAGCTACTAGAGGCAATTTTACCTTACCACCCCATCAATTATTATGGTTAGGGAAAAACTGTATAGATAGGCGTTTTATGGATCAATTTCCTGACTAATTTTACTAATTTTATTAATAGTCAAGTCTCAAAATTTGATACATTACAATATCAGCGAGAAAATACAGCCATCGAAATTAATAAACAACTATGAAACGTAGACAAATTATCAATACTGGGGCGATCGCCACCGCCACCGCAGCACTAACAGTAGGTTGTACAAAATCTAACAAATCATCCAGTGCAGCAGCTAGTTTACCGAGAGTCAGATGGCGCATGACAACAAGCTGGACAAAGAGTTTAGGGACTTTTCGCGGTGCAGAAACCATAGCCAACCGTGTTAAAGAAATGACAGGTGGCCGCTTCACCATCACCCCCTTTGCAGCAGGGGAAATAGTACCCGGTTTACAAGTATTAGACGCAGTACAAGCAGGAACAGTAGAATGTGGTCACACCGCCAGTTATTATTACATTGGTAAAAATTCTGCCCTAGCTTTTGCAACATCAGTACCCTTTGGTTTAAATGGTCAACAACAAAATACCTGGCTGTATCATGGGGGTGGAATAGAAGCAATAAATAAAATTTACGCTGATTTTAAAATCATTAACTTTCCCGCAGGTAACACAGGTACACAAATGGGAGGATGGTTCAAAAGAGAAATTAAATCTGTTGCTGACTTAAATGGTTTAAAAATGCGAATTCCCGGTTTAGGGGGAGAAGTCATGTCCAAATTAGGGGTAAACGTGCAAGTATTACCCGGTGGAGAAATATATTTAGCATTAGATCGAGGTGCTATTGATGCAGCGGAATGGGTTGGTCCCTACGATGATGAAAAATTAGGTTTACACAAAGCCGCCCAATTTTATTACTATCCTGGTTGGTGGGAACCTGGGGCAACTTTAGATGTGTTAGTTAATTTAGATGCTTGGAACAAATTACCTAAAGAATATCAAGCAATCTTTAAAACTGCTGCTTTTGAAGCAAATATGAATATGTTAAATGAATATGATTTCTTAAATAGTGAAGCGCTTTCTCGGTTGTTAGCTGGTGGTACAAAATTAACCGCTTACAGTCCAGAAATTATGCAAGCTGCCCAAAAAGCTACCTTGGAAATATTCGCACAAAAAGCCAGTGACAATCCCAGTTTTAAACAAATTTATGAACAATGGCAAAAATTTAAAGCACAAATTAATACTTGGAATGGGGTAAATGAATTAACATATAACAATTTTTCCATGTCTGGTAAATAGGAAACACTGCTACTATTTTGATATGGTTAACGGGACTGGTGCGACTTGAACGCACGGCCTGTCGCTTAGGAGGCGACCGCTCTATCCAACTGAGCTACAACCCCAAAAAATAAACACATACTATAATAGCAGCAGTTTTATTAAAAGTGCCAACTGTTTTCCCAATCACCTCCACCTATTTCTAAACCACAAACATCACTGTGTGCTTGTAAAATGATATTTGATTTGCTGCCATTTAATTTGCGTAGTATTAAATCTAATTTACCTTGCATAGTATCTTGGCAACACACAGTTAATCCATTATTCGTAGGTGCGCGTAAAGGTGTACCCGGTAAATCTGTAGTTCCTATCAATTCCACTTCATAGTCAGAGTTTTTAGCGTGCATTTCCCATTTACCCCAAGGTTGAATTTTCCAACTTACTTGTGAATTCCAGGGAACAAATTCATAAAACTTACCTTGGTAATGAATACCAACCATAGCTACAGATTCCATCCACCATAACACCCCACGTCTACCACCACCAGCAGTTAAAGCTAAATCTGGTTCATTCTCAAAAGCATTACAATTTAACCAAAACCATTTTTGTGGAAACGCACCGCCCCAATTTTTTTCACCATAAGCGGGAGCATTTGTAAATTCGTACTTTTTACCATTCCATTCTATCCAACCAGTAGCTAAACCATGCGCCATTAAAATCTGCCATCCTGGTTCAAAAATTTGTAAAAATGATACCCAACCTGCCGTAGATTGCTGGAGACTATTTTGATTACCCCAAGCATACACAGGCTGAATTTCATAATGCCAACGGCAGTAATTACCCGTAGATGGATCAGTAATAATACCTTGATTTAATTTGGCAGTAGCTTGATAACCTTCCTGAATATTATCAGCAAATATACTGGGTTTGACGTAACCAGGAGAAATATCTAAGTTAGTTTTACCCCAATGTCCTAAAGCTAAAACCTCTCGACTTGCCCAAAATTTATTAACATCGGGAAATGTCCGACATATATATTCATCATTCACACCCAGAACTTGAGCCGCTCCACCACTATACGGTTGACCACCTTTAGGATCTTCGATAGAGTACATAAACGCAAAGGTCTGGCGAATTTCTGGTAATGTTACCCGATAATACCAACCTTCAAAAAAGCGGCGACTTGTTCCATCCCAGTGATAACCACTGTGGGGTGTTTGTAACGTGTCAGTAAAATTTTTGGGAATGATCAGCATATTAATCAGAATTTAGAATTTAGAATTTAGAATTTAGAATTTAGGAGTTAAGTACATGAACAGAATTAATTATACAACAGACTTGTCTGTTCCCTGTTCCCTATTCCCTATTCCCTGTTCCCCTACCTATGATTTATTTTTAACTAAAGTTACGAAATTATTGCGAGATATTAACTAAATTTAACTTTAGTAAAAATGCTGCACATTAGAAAAAATTGGTGGTAGATTAATGATCAAGGTACAGAAAAGATTAAAAAACAAACCAAAACGACGTAGAGCCTGTACTTCCCGCTCTAAGGTCTAAGCAATCACCTAGATATTGCGGCATCCTGTTAAATGTGTTTTTGCCTTGATTTCATAACATTTAGTTATTGGAGGTTTTCAAACGCACAGCCAGAAATGCCTACCTAGTGAGAATAAAGGATGCACTGATCTGATTCGTTGATTGCTGATAGTGTCCACCTTAGTTGATTTGATTAATTCAGATTTTCCATTTTATTGAATTATTTCCTGAGAAAGAAACCACTGTAATTTGCTGACGTGTCTCTGTCGCAAGCTACGGTGGTTTCTGTTGTTATGGAAAAAATTTGTAATCATATCAAACATCGAGTATGATGCAAGCTGTCTAACATATCATTATAGTTGTTTCTATCTAGAGGGAAAAACATGAGAGTTTGGTTAGCTTGTTTCTTCGTTTTATTTGCTTTAGCAGAGTTTTTTGACTGGATCAAAGATTTATCATTACCATTACCAATATATATATTAGGCGGAGCATTTTTAGCTGTCGCTTCCAATTATGATAAAATAGTTGGCTCTTATTTTACTAATGCCAGTAATGTTACAGCAGAAATATTATCAGAAATTCCCAATTTAAACCCGTCAACTCCAGTAACTCAAATTGCCGTAAATTCAGTTACTGTAAGCAAATTAAATTCCGCAGAAGAAATTCCCCAATTACCACAGGAATAAACAACAAAATTATATACAATTAAAATTGAATAAGTGAATAACTGTAACTCAGGTTTCAGTTAACTAACACTGATTATACCAGGTTGCTACCATAGTACCGTGATTACTAGAATTCTAGCAAAAATCCGTGCTGTACTCATCAAAGATAAAAGCTCTCATCTCACTGTTAGAGTTGATAATTTGCTGTCCATCATTTTGGCCAGTAGTGTGGGAGTAACAGCAGGAATATGGGGAATAGGTGAATTAAAATGGTTACAATTAGGGGAATTGGGTATTTATGATCAAATGTTGCGATCGCGTCCTTTAGAACCAATTGATCACAGAATTTTATTAGTGACTATTACCCAAAACGATCTGAACAGAGAACCTTGGCCATTATCAGATCAAACTATTAATAAATTATTAGCAAAATTACAATCCCATCAACCTCGTGTTATCGGTTTAAATATTTATCGTTATCAACAAAAAAACCTAGCAGCTAATCTCAGTCACAAAGATCATGTTATTGCTACCTGTCTATTAAGTAATATCGGTAGATTAGAAGTAGATCCACCTGTTAATTTTCCGATGGAAAACATAGGATTTGATGATGTAGTCACAGATAACGCTATTGATCAAGTTATTCGTCGGGGGTTATTATTTTCTGATTTAACTAATCAAGATGTCAAATGTCAAACTCAAATTTCTTTTGCTACTTTATTAGCAATTAATTATTTAGATAAACAAGGTATTAAAGCTAGTTTTACAGAAAATCATCAATTGAAAATTGGAAAAAAAATATTTCCTCGTTTAGATGAAAACGCTGGTAGTTATCAAGATACAGATGCAAATGGTTATCAAATTCTCTTAAATTATCGTCATCCAAATCAATCATTTACACAAGTTACTTTAACCGAAATTATTAACGACAAAGTTAACCCCCAATTGATACGAGATCGCCTAGTTATTATTGGAACTACCTCCCCTAATATTCACCCTGGTTATTATACACCTTATAGTCGTTTAGCAAATCAACCAATTAGAACCCATAGAGTTTTTATTCATGCTCAAATAGCCAGTCAAATTATTAGCACAGTATTAGATGGGAGAACTTTAATTTATTATTGGCCAGAGTGGGCAGAATTATTATTAATTTGGATTTGTGCCTTAATTGGTAGTGTTTTAGTATGGCAATGGCGACATCCGGGAATTATAGTGATAGAAATTTTTATTTTACTAGGTTTAGTAGGAATTGCCAGCGGTTTATATTTACAAGGAATCTGGATACCACTGTTAACACCTTCCTTATCATTAGTTGTTAGTAGTTTTGTGATTATTGGTTATACTAACTATCAAAGTCAAAAACAAAATCAAATCATTCTATCACAGGTTGAAAAACAAGAAGAAGCTATTGCCCAATTGAGCTTATTATTAACAAACTCTACCCAATTACCATCAGATTTCAATAACTTTGAGTTTTCAGAAATATCAAATATCAAAGATACTAATTCACTATTAAATGGCAGATTTAAAATTTATCAATCTCTAGGTTTTGGAGGTTTTGGTTGTACATATTTAGCTACGGATACTCAAACAAAAGGGAATCCTCACTGTGTAGTAAAACAATTAATGCCAGCCCGCAAAGATACAAAATTCTTACAAGTTGCTCGTAGGTTATTTAATACAGAAGCGGAAATTCTCTCCCTATTAGGGAAACATCCTCAAATCCCTGAACTATTCGCTTACTTTGAAGAAAACAACGAATTTTATTTAGTACAAGAATATATTCAAGGGCAAAATTTAAGTGAAGAATTACCACCAAATACAACAATAAAAAATGAGAATGATGTGATCAAAATGCTGCAAGAAATTTTAGAAGTATTGGTATTTGTTCACAAGCATCAAGTTATTCATCGGGATATTAAACCATCAAATATTATGCGTTCTACAGTAGATAATCGCTTAGTGTTAATAGATTTTGGGGCAGTAAAATTAATTCAACCCAGGATAAATGAACAAACAGAAATAGCCACAGTTGCTATTGGTACAAGAGGTTATACACCCCCAGAACAATTTGCAGGCCATCCCCGCATATCCAGTGATATTTATGCTTTAGGAATGATTGCTATACAAGCACTAACTGGTATACTTCCTAGCGAAATTGAAGTAGATCCAGAAACAGGTAATTTACTCTGGCGACATCTCGCTAATATTAGTGATGAATTAGGAGATATTCTTGATCAAATGACTGCTTATCATTTTGGCGATCGCTATCAATCTGCTATTGATGTTATTAAAGATTTAAAGTCAGGAAGAATTTAGAATTTAGAATTTAGAATTTAGAATGAAGAATGGGGAATTAATTAGTAAAAATCTTTTCTTCCCCTGCTTCCCCATCACCCCCTCTGACTTGATGTAAATTTTTATATAAACTTATGCATTTTTTGCATATACTCCTAAAATAATCATATAACTAAATCTATAATCAAGATTATTTTTTTCTTAAATTTTGCCCAAACATGACAGTTAAGTAACTAGACAAACAGCAAGAGTATTAAGAAAAACGGAAGTTAGAGAAGTAAATTCAAGTAATCGGTGCATAGGAATCAAAAAGTGGTAAAAAAATTGCTCAAGATTGGGGGTTTTACCCTATTTTTAGTAGCATTACCAGTGATGGGAAATGCTTTCGCTCAGGGAATATCTACTACCCCTGATCCTAATCCTGGAGATACAGCATTTATGCTGATATCATCAGCCTTAGTATTATTAATGACACCAGGTCTAGCATTTTTTTATGGTGGGTTTGTGCGATCGCGCAATATTCTTAACACCTTAATGATGAGTTTTGTGTTAATGGCCATTGTGGGAGTAACTTGGGTATTGTGGGGTTATAGCCTATCATTTGCCCCCGGTTTACCCTTCATTGGTGGTTTGCAGTGGTTAGGGTTAAACGGAGTTGGCTTAGAAACCACAGGTTATTTAGCCGGTTCAGCCCCAGCGGAAGTAGTATCCTATGCGGGAACAATACCCCATCAAGCATACATGATTTATCAAGCCATGTTTGCAATTATTACTCCTGCCTTAATTTCCGGGGCGATCGCCGAAAGAATGAACTTCCGCGCCTATTGTCTATTTGTACTACTTTGGTCAACCTTCATTTACACACCCCTAGCCCATGCAGTGTGGGCAAAAGGCGGATTTTTAGGATTATACGGTGGTTTAGGCGCTCTTGACTTTGCCGGTGGCACAGTAGTACATATTAGTTCCGGGGTTTCCGCCCTCGTTGCCGCCATCGTTTTAGGCCCCAGAAGAAACTACCCAGATCGCCTCAGTCCACCCCATAACGTCCCTTTTATTTTATTAGGTGCTGGTTTACTGTGGTTTGGTTGGTTTGGGTTTAACGCAGGTAGCGCCCTTTCCGCCGGCAAAATTGCCACAGTCGCCTTCGTCGCCACCAACACCTCCGCCGCCGCAGGTGCATTAATGTGGTTAATATTAGAAGCCACCCTCAGAGGTAAACCCACTGCCGTAGGTGCAGCCACAGGTGCAGTAGCCGGTTTAGTAGGGATTACACCCGCCGCTGGATTTGTCACACCCCTAGCAGCTATTTTGATTGGCTTTATCACTGCCTTTGTGTGTTTTTATGCCGTCAGTTTCAAGCATAAATTAAACGTAGACGATGCCCTAGATACCTTTCCAGTACATGGAGTTGGGGGAACATTGGGAGCAATTTTAACCGCCATCTTCGCCACCACAGAAGTCAACCCAGATGGAAAAGATGGATTACTACGTGGCAACTTTGGAGAAATATTCATAGAATTGTTAGCGATTGGTATAGCCTACGCGATCGCCGCCGCTGGTACTTGGTTAATTCTCAAACTCATTGATGCCACCATTGGGCTAAGAGTCAAAGAAGAAGACGAAAATCAAGGTTTAGATATCAGTGAACACGGAGAAGAAGGCTATAATTCTGAGTTTGGCGATCGCATTAACATTTAGAATTGTAGGCAACAGTCAAGAGTCAAAATTCACAACTCCTGACTTGCGTCTCCTGTCTCTTGAAAATCCTAACATCTTAACTGTGTCCACCTCTGCAAAACAATTTCCTCTGTGGGGATTCTTCTTACTGGTAACAAACGGGATCTTAATGTTAGCCATAGTTTTGCTTGTCTTCCGGCAGCAAGCCCTAACAAACGCCCTAGCAGACAACACTTCCCTACAACCAGTTAGCTTCAACACTCAAAGTAAATCCTTGACTCCAGAATTAGGACCCCGCCATAAGTTGAACTATCAACAATGGCAAGACATCCTCAAGCAAGAAGCCAAAGCAGTAGCCGCAAAACCACAGGAAAACCTAACCATACTAGCCGGAGATTCCCTAACACTTTGGTTTCCACCTGAATTATTACCAGAAGATAGAAACTGGTTAAATCAAGGCATATCAGGAGAAACCAGCGCAGGACTATTAAAAAGATTAGAATATTTTGACAACACCAAACCAGAAATTATATTAGTCATGATTGGTATTAACGACCTCATTCGTGGTGTCAAAGATGAAGAAATTTTAGATAATCAACGGCAGATCATTAGTTATCTACGTAAACAGCATCCTCAAAGCAAAATTTTTCTACAATCAATCTTACCGCACGGATCAGAAACCGCCACTTGGGAAGGAAAAGATAAATTTCTGAATATGCCTAATACTCGTATCCGTAACTTAAACAAAGAACTGGAAAAAATCGCCGATCAACAAGGGGTAGAGTATCTCAACTTATACCCTTTATTTAGTAACAACAAAGGTGATATGCGCCCAGAATTTAGTACCGACGGTTTACACCTCAACCCCCAAGGTTACACAGTATGGCGCACCGCATTACAAATCTACACCAAACCCACACAAGTTACAAGGATATCGAGGAGTCAGGAGTTCTAGGAGTCAGGAGGGTGATGGGGAAGCAGGGGGAGCAGGGGAGGCAGGTCTTGTTGTTCATTGGTGATTTGTGATGCCAGTGTTTTGGTTGTCTTGATTTCGACGTTCTCTTTCTTGACGCCTGAATCAGATTCCACGACCACATTGAGTTTTTCAT
>RDXV01000251.1 GCA_004292695.1 Nostocales cyanobacterium
CCCCCTGTTGTCTACAGGAGAAATCGTCTAAGCTATCGAGAAGAAGATATTGATTACAGTTAAGAGGCGGTAGTGTGCCAAAGTTAAAATACTTTCATTTGATGTCATTGCTAGTAACCTGTGGTTTGTGGAATGTGCCTCAAGCAGTTCACGCCCAGGCTTTGTTACCCCATACAGTACAAATTGATACAAATAAATTAGAACAGCAGGGTTTGAGTTTAGCCCAAGAAGCGGCTCAATTAGCTAGATTTCGGGAAATTGACATGGCTTTGCCTAGAGCAAGGTTAGCGACTCAATTAGCACCTAAGAATGATAAAGTTTGGTTGCTATTGGGGGGATTACATTTACAAGCCAAAGAGTTTAGTCAGGCGATTTCAGCTTTGAAAACAGCACAAACACTGAATCCTAAAAATGCTGATATCCTCTTTGCTTTAGGTTCAGCCAGTTTTCAACAACAGAATTATCAAGCGGCCGCTGAATATTACCAAGATGGGTTAAAAATCACACCCAATGATGCAGAAGGGTTATTTGATTTAGGTAACGCTTATTATATGCTCCAGCGTTTACCAGAGGCGATCGCCAAATTTGATCAAGCAGTTACCCAAGACAAAAAATTCTGGCCAGCAATTAACAACATAGGTTTAATCAAATATGAACAGGGGGATGTTCAAGGAGCAATGAAAAAATGGCAAGAAGCAGTAGCCATTGATAAACAAGCCGCAGAACCCTTATTAGCCCTAGCAGTGGCCATGTATACCAAAGGTGATCAACAGCAAGGGTTAAAAATGGGAGAAGCAGCGCTCCGCATAGATCAGCGCTACGCTGACTTGGACTTCCTCAAAGAAAACCTGTGGGGAGAGCGTCTGTTGCTTGATACAAGAAAGTTCTTAGATTTACCACAAATGCAAACAGTATTAGAACCCCAAGAAGAAGGTGTAGTTATACCTAACACACTTCCCAGACAATAAACATTTGAGGAGAAAGCAAGCCTACAGTGCCACCCCACTGTAGGTAGTACAGTAGCTTTCAGCAGTTATCAGTTATCAGTTATCAGTTATCAGTTATCAGTTATCAGTTATCAGTTATCAGTTATCAGTTATCAGTTATCAGTTATCAGTTATCAGTTATC
>RDXV01000053.1 GCA_004292695.1 Nostocales cyanobacterium
TGGTATTTGATTTTTGAAATTATCTGTGTAGAGAGGGAACAGGGAACAGGGAACAGGGAACAGGGGAAGTGTACGGAGTGCTTTTCAAGAATCAAATATCATTCCTATATGTATGAGGTACAGAATTAAAATTGAACCCTATACAGAAAGGTGGTTTTACTTCTGACTCCTGAATTCTGCTGTAAGTATATTTTCAAACTCCTTTTTACCCACCGGTAATGGTGGATTTTTACTGGAAATTTAAGTAAACTGTTTTTAACGGAAGATTTAGTATAAATTGGTATCTTAATTATGGCGATTTTATTATTAAATGATGGAAATACTGAAAGCAATTTAGTAGAAATTGTTAATAATTTAACACCTTTAGGTATTACCATTAAACATTATGAACCGGGAACATCTTTACTGTTTTCGCAATTGCTAGAACAGGAAACTTTCACTGATGAAGAAAAGCGAAATATTGTAGAAATTCATAATAGTGTGTTTGAGTTTTTACAACAGGAAAATAGTTATTTATGGAGTGATTTACTAAATATACATCCGGGGGTAGCAAATTTAGAAACTTGGATAGCGACATATAGCCGTTATCATACACATCATGCTGCGGAAGCTGTATATTTGTTAGCAGGAGAAATGATTTATGGTTTTGTGAAACCTGATGGTAGTCAGGTACAGTTATTAATTCAATCTCAAGATTATTTACACATTCCTGCGGGTGTAGAACATTGGTGTAGTCCTTCTGCTTCTTTGCATTTTAAGGTTATTCGTTATTTTACAACTATTGAGGGATGGATACCTAATTATACGGGTACTCAACAACAGTTTATGATTTAGTTGTTTGTTTTTGTTTGGTGCATCTACTTAGATTATAATTATAGGAATAATATTTGATTCTTGAAAAGCACTCCGTACACTTCCCCTGTTCCCTGTTCCCTGTTCCCTGTTCCCTCTCTACACAGATAATTTCAAAAATTATAATTAGATGATAATTATATCGAATGTCAAACTTTAAAAATATTAAAATGCAGCATAGCACATATATAGTTCAAAAGTTAAGGGAGAAATTCTTAAATCAACATTTGAGAGATTTTCACTACTCTTTACCACAGAGTATTTTAAACATTCAAGATAAAACTAGATCAAATATTTTCAAATGGAGAGGACAGTTTTCCCCTCAACTTATAGAGAATCTCATTCTTACTTATTGTCCTAAAAATGCTAATATTCTTGATCCCTTTGTAGGTAGTGGAACTGTAATTTATGAATCTGCTTGTTTTGGTCTACAAGCATCTGGATGTGAGATAAACCTAGCAGCTTTTATTTTAAGTAGAACATATCAACTGATGAATTTATCATCAAAACAGCGTGCAGAATTAATTAGTTTATTAACCAATAAATTATCCAGTTATTTTCCACAACCTATACTTTTTAATATGTCTGATGTTAAAGAATTAGTAATATCAGAATTTCAAGAAAGTCTTTTAAATTTGTATAAAGATATTGAATATCATGAAAAAATTATTTTAGATACTCTAATTATATTACTAGATTTAGGTAATTATCAAATTTCTACACAACATCTTTATGATACATTCTATAAACTTTGTGTAATTATTCAAAATTTACCTTATACAGAAACAAAAAATTAGTCATTTCTCTGTGATGCTCGTTGTCTGAAAATAGAATCACATAGCATAGATTTTGTGATTACATCTCCACCTTACATAAATGTTTTCAATTATCATCAAAATTATCGAATGTCAGCAGAAGTATTAGGTTGGGATTTGTTAAAAATAGCTAAATCTGAAATTGGTTCTAACCGTGCTAATCGCAGAAATAGATTCTTGACTGTTATCCAATATTGCTTAGATATTGCTTTGGTGATGAGAGAGTTACAAAGAGTTTGCAAACCTGACTCCAGAATCATATTTGTGATTGGAAATGAATCAAATGTGTTAGGAGTACCTTTTTCTAATACCAAAATTATTTTAGAACTTGCTAGACAATCGGAAATGTTTAAAATAGTTAATCAACAAAGTAGAATTTTTAAGAATAAATTTGGTAAATTCATAATTGAAGACCTATTAAGTTTATCACCTAATGATTTTATTATATCATTGGATCAATTAGATGAAATTGCTAGAAAAATAGCTTTTATGTCCTTAAATATTGGATTAGAAAAGGTTGCGGAAAAAAATAAATCTGCTCTGAGAGAAGCAATAGATAAAGTACATATTACAGAAAAATCTCCTATTTGTAATTATCGAAATCATATTTAACATCAAGATCACTGAAAATCATTTACTCAAATAATAAAAATAATGATCAAACTACCAACACCACACCATGATAAACTGATTGCTTGTTTGAAAAATCCAAGTTTACCCAGTGCAGATAAGGAGAGAGTACAAGAAGCAATCAACCAGTATCAAAAATGGATTCAAGAATTAAATTTAGTAGAAAATAGTGATTTCACTAACTCTAAAATTCTCGAATCTCATTTAGGATATGTTTGTGCTGAATGTAAAACAAACTTAGATAAAACAATGTTTCAAGAAGTTGTAGCTACAAGTAGAGATTTAAAAATAGCAGTTCCCAGTTCATTATATTTTTTAGTGTGTGAAAGCTTCTCTTAAACTCTAAAAAGTGAAGCATGACACTTTAAAACTCTCTGCGACTCTGCGCCTCTGCGTGAAAAAAAGATTCTTTCCCCTCACCCTCCCGCGAAGAGAGAAAACTTTGTAGACTAAATTAATAAACTTTATATTTCTTATTAAAACTGGTGCAAGAAGACTTTCGCTTAATTGTTGACTTAGTTTCTGTTTTCGCGGTTGCGGCCTGTGGTGGACTCCTGGCCGCACTCCTCAAACAACCCGTACTGCTAGGATACCTGATCGGGGGGATGATCGTTGGACCAGCAGGACTGGGACTAATTAAAGAAGTTGTGCAAGTTGAAACCTTGGCACAATTTGGTGTAGCTTTTTTACTCTTTGCTTTAGGAGTTGAATTTTCCTTAGCAGAACTGAAAAAGGTTAAAGCTATTGCCTTAGGAGGTGGAACACTACAAATTATCCTCACCATCCTCATTACAGTTTTGGTATGTGGTGTTACAGGCATCTGGGGAGAATTACCAGCCAAAGGAGTATTTTTAGGTTGTATTCTCTCCCTTTCATCCACAGCGGTTGTGCTTAAATGCTTAATGGAGAGGAACGAAACCGAAACCCCCCACGGCCAGGTAATGCTGGGAATTTTGGTAGTTCAAGACTTAGCTTTGGGTTTGATGCTGGCCGTGTTACCGGCTTTAAATGAACCCGGAGAAGCGGTAACGGTAGCAATTTTAACCGCATTAGTTCGGATTGCTCTATTTGCTGCGGGTGCTGTAGCTGCTGGTATTTGGTTAATTCCGCCGTTGTTAAGGTTGTTAGCACGGACAGAAAGCAGGGAATTATTTTTGCTGGGAGTAGTAACTTTATGTCTATGTATAGCTTTATTAACTGAACATTTAGGTCTTTCCATTGAAATGGGGGCGTTTGTGGCTGGTTTAATGATTTCTGAGGTGGAATACGCTGATGAAACTTTAACCATTGTTGAACCCCTGCGAGATATCTTTGCGAGTCTGTTTTTTGCAGCCATCGGAATGTTAATTGATCCGGTGTTTTTGTGGCAAAACCTGGAGGTAATTCTGGGTTTGGTGGTGTTGGTGTTCTTGGGTAAATTCCTGATCATTACACCGTTGGTTAAATTATTTCGCTATCCGTTAAAAACTGCTTTAATTGCGGGTTTGGGTTTAGCGCAAATTGGGGAATTTTCCTTTGTGTTAGCTAGTGAAGGTCAGGCTTTGGGGTTAGTTTCCCGACGCATATATTTATTAACGGTGGGTACTACTGCTGTCACCTTAATGCTGACACCCTTTGTTTTGCGGTTAGTTCCGTTTTTATTTGAATTTGCGGAAACCATGCCTTGGTTAAAGCCGTATTTAGTGGAAGATCAAGCGCGAGATTTTGCGGAGGATAGACCTTTAAAAGATCATTTTGTGGTTTGTGGTTATGGCCGCATTGGTAGAAATTTGGTGCGGTTGTTGCAGTTACATGATCTACCTGTGGTGGTAATTGATCAGTCTGAAAGCAGAATTCAGCAAGTCAGGGATGCGGGTATTCCTTATGTTTATGGTAATGCGGTGAGTTTTCATGTGTTGGAAACTGCTGGAGTACATCACGCTAAAGGTATGGCGATCGCCCTGCCTGATCCTGCTAGTATTCGTCTATGCTTAAAAAGGGCTTTAGAAATATCCCCAGAATTAGATTTAGTTGTTCGCGCTACCCAAGATAAAAATATTGAAGTGTTGTATCAACTAGGTGCTAAAGAAGTGGTACAACCGGAATTTGAAGCAAGTCTGGAAATGGCTACCCATTTACTCACAGATGTAGGTTTATCGCCAGAAGTGATACAATTGGAGATGCAGAAAATACGTAATGATCACTATTTAGATTTACGTTCAGAACGTTCTGCTGCGGAAGTTTCCCAACATTTACAAGAAGTTACCCGTGAATTAAACCGGCGCTGGTATGACTTACCTACTGACTCTCCTTTAATTGGGATGACATTGGAAGAAGCGGATATGCGCTATCTAATAGGAGTCAGTTTAATGGCCATCCGTCGTGCTGATGGGACAGAAATTGATTATCCCCAGAGTCAGGTAAAATTAGAAAATGGCGATCGCCTGTTAGTTGTCGGTGCAAACGAAGAATTGGCAGCTTTAGGAGAGTTTGCACAAGGTAAGGCTGCAATGCCTGGAAAAACTAACGCTTGTCAATGGGTGACAGTACAAGCTAATTGTCCGATGTTAGGTAAAAAACTGGAACATATTAGCTCTGATCAACATTATGGCGTAAAAGTCCAAGCAATTCGGCGAGATGGCAAGTTTAGCCGCTTTCCAGATGGGAATATAGAATTAAAACCTGGTGATCAGGTGCTTTTATGTGGTAATTTTGCCCAAATCAGTCAATTACAACAGTTTTTCACCGCTACCTGTGGTATACCTTTAGCAATTCCCATCACTCAACCGCAGGTGGTTAGTGATACTCTATAATCTCTGTGTCTTCTGTGTCTCTGTGGTTCGTTAAGTCTTAGTTATTTTAATTTCTTAACTAACCGCAGAGGGGCAGAGTTCGTAGAATTAAGATGAATTGTGACTTGGTAATATGGTTTGATTGATGCTTAATTGTGAGATTTCATGTAGGCGATCGCCATTTTCCAAATTGTAGTTTGTTGGTTATTGGCATCTAAAATACAAACACAGTTAACATCTTGCCAAAAAACCGTACCTATAATTACATCACCAGTCACTAGCTTAAACTCTACAGTTGGTTTTTGCTTGATCCAGTTTTGTAATTGTCGAATGCTGGGTAAAGTAGTGTCAAATTCTGTTGCTGGCATTTTTATTAGGGTAGGGAATAGGGAATAGGGAATAGGGAATAGGGAATAGGTGAAAGTAATCAATTTACCCATTACCCATTACCAATCTTAAATGTTTAAATTAGTAGTAACTTAATCTGTAATAAATCATCTAGGGAAAAATGGCAATAGAATTTACTAAGTATCATGGTTTAGGTAATGATTTCATTTTGATTGATAATCGTTCCTCTTTGACACCCGTAATTACACCGGAAAAAGCTATCAAGATGTGCGATCGCCATTTTGGTATCGGTGCTGATGGTGTTATTTTCGCACTTCCTGGGCAAAAAGGTACTGATTACTCCATGAGAATTTTTAACTCTGATGGTTCAGAACCGGAAATGTGTGGTAATGGTATTCGCTGTTTAGCTGTTTTTCTCACCGAGTTAGAAGGTATAAATCGGACAAAAGATTTTTATACAATTCATACCTTAGCTGGTACAATTACACCTCAGCTTACAGATGATGGTCAAGTTAAAGTAGATATGGGTCAACCTCGATTATTAGCGCAGGAAATCCCTACAACCCTTGCACCTACGGACAGCAAAGTAATTAATATACCTTTAGAAGTTGCTGATAATACTTGGAATATAACTTGTGTGAGTATGGGAAATCCTCACTGTATCACCTTTGTAGACGATGTGGCGGCTATTCCTTTAGAAAGCATCGGTCCCAAATTTGAACATCATTCCGTTTTCCCCCAAAGAACCAATACAGAATTTATTCAAATTGTCAACCGTAATTATTTAAAAATGCGGGTATGGGAAAGAGGCGCAGGAATTACCTTAGCTTGTGGTACTGGTGCTTGTGCGTCTTTGGTTGCAGGAGTATTGAATGATAAATGCGATCGCACAGCCATAATAGAACTACCAGGAGGAGAGTTAGAAATTGAATGGTCCGAAGTAGACAATAAAATATATATGACAGGCCCAGCAGAAAGAGTATTTGCAGGTAAATTTTAAACCGTTAGATCCCCGACTTCTATTTTCAACATTGCTAAAAATGATTAATTTATCTAAGAAGTCGGGGATCTTGCAACTTTCAACCAGATCCCCGACTTCTATTTTCAACATTGCTAAAAATGATTAATTGATATAAGAAGTCGGGGATCTTGCAACTCTATAAATTGTATCATCACCGCCGACACCACAGACCAAATCACCGAAACCCTATATTTTTCGTTAAGTGGTGTGGATACCTTACCAGGAGAGAGTTTCAGCTATGTACTTGACGTTTTTTTTGGCTGTGTATATATTGTTTTTAGGAGTGGTGTGGATTTGGACGCTGAAACCTTTACTGGTCAAGGCTTCCTACGCGAACTCTTTCCCGATTGCTTTAAATCGGAATTAATGGAAACTTTTGCTTTAGAGGCTGCGATAGCGGACTCCAAAGCGTTCTTTCCCGATTGCTTTAAATCGGAATTAATGGAAACTTTATGTCAACGGCGATTAAGCCTTTGCCATGACCCGAGACTTTCCCGATTGCTTTAAATCGGAATTAATGGAAACTGGTTTCCCCCGGAGCGAGGGAAATTTCAGAAAGCTTTCCCGATTGCTTTAAATCGGAATTAATGGAAACTTCAGAAGAAGAACCAGCAGAAACGTTTATATTTGCTTTCCCGATTGCTTTAAATCGGAATTAATGGAAACAGCAGAGAGATTTTGAAGGGTTTTTTTACGACCTGCCAAACTTTCCCGATTGCTTTAAATCGGAATTAATGGAAACAATTTGTGGCTGTGATTTGCGACATACCGCTTATCCTTTCCCGATTGCTTTAAATCGGAATTAATAAAACTCAGATCCCCGACTTCTTAAACTAATTCATCGTTTATAACCAAGATGAAAAAAGAAGTCGGGGATTTTGTATTAAAGTAGTTTTTAAAAATTTTTTACTTCTACAATTTCCCTAAATAATATTAATAAAACTCCCATAAATCCAATATCTTAAAATCCTAAAATCCTGGACATCCTGATTCTGACAAATTAAATATCAGGTTCTACACCCAGCTTTCTTAACTGTTCTATCAATCTTTCCTTTTGTCTTCTCTCCTCTTCCATTGGAGTTAAAACCCAATTACCAGAAACATCATACCACCTTAACCAAGGTTGCTGAATATTATTATATATTCCCTCCCAAATTCCCAAACCTAACTCTATTTCTGGTATCCAAAAACGATTATTTAATAATGATAAATCAATTTCCGCATAACGACCACCATCTAATTTAAACATTCTGAAATTATAGGTATAACGGTCAAAAATCCCATAATAAGGAATCCTCAAAATCTGTTCATAAACTTCCCATTTTGTCGGCGGTTTTTCTACATCTCTTAAAGTCTGTCCTAAATCTTCCTTTTCTGTTCCTGGTGACAGTAATTCAACTATAATGAAAGGTGTAATTCCCTCTTGCCAAATTACATAACTTAGACGTAAATCACCATTTTTATAAAGAGGAGAAACACCCACAGATACAAACCAATCTGGTCTTTTATACCATGTGGTATGATTGGGATCATAATATAAATTCATATCACTAGCAGTAAATATTTTGTCGCTAGGATATACAGGAGATTTAAAAGTTTCGTCTAATAAACGTGGTTGTAATAAATGAAATTGATCTGGCAAACCTTTCTCCTCTGGATCTTCACTTTTAAGATCATACATTGTTGGTAATACTTCTTGGGGAGAACGAGGTGGATCTGTTTGGTACATAATTGGTAATTGGTAATTGATTAGCTATTAGTTTATTATAATATATTATTCAAGCTCGATATCATACATTCAACTTAAAGTAATAATCCTGTAAATCATGAAAATCCTAAAATCCTAATTCAGACAAAAAATGAAAATCATAGTATTTGGTAGCATCAACATAGACTTAGTAACCACCACACCCCGCTTACCACTTCCTGGAGAAACCTTAACAGGAAACAGCTTTTTTACCACCCCAGGAGGAAAAGGTGCAAACCAAGCGGTAGCATTAGCAAAATTAGGTATTCCCACCCATATTATCGGTAGAGTTGGTAATGATAACTTTGGGGTTGAATTAATCAAAAACTTACAAAATTACAATGTACAAACTGAGAATATTGTCATTGATGAAACCATCAGTTCAGGAATTGCAGTTATTACCGTAGATGAAAAAGGTGAGAATAATATAATTGTCATTCCTGGTGCAAATGGTAAAGTTAATCAAGATGATGTGAATAAATTATCTTCTTTATTACCACAAACCAAAATACTACTTTTACAACTAGAAATTCCTTTAGAAACAGTAATTTTAGCACTGCAAAAAGCCAAAGCAGCAAATATTAAAGTTATCCTTGATCCTGCACCAGCACCAAAAAACTTACCAGATGAAATTTACCCATTAATTGATATTATCACACCTAACGAAATCGAAGCTAGTCAATTAGTAGGTTTTACCGTCAGTGAACAAGAAACAGCAGCAAAAGCGGCAGATGTTTTATTACAAAAAGGTGTGAAATGTGCAATTATTAAACTAGGTGCAAAAGGCGTTTATTGTGCAAACAAAAAAGAGAGTTTTTATATTCCGGCATTTTCAGTTAATGCAGTAGATACCGTTGCTGCGGGTGATGCTTTTAATGGTGGTTTAGCAGCAGCATTATTTGAGGGTAAAACATTAAGAGAAGCGGTAGTTTGGGGTGCTGCGACTGGTGCTTTAGCAACAACAAAATTAGGGGCGCAGAGTTCTTTTCCTGATAGAATTACTTTAGATAAATTCTTGATTGATAATTCTTAATTTTTCTCTCGTTCCCATTTTTCGTTCCCATACTCTGTCTCTCGTTCCCATACTCTGTCTCTCGTTCCCATACTCTGTCTCTCGTTCCCATACTCTGTCTCTCGTTCCCATACTCTGTATGGGAATGAATGATTAAAGGCTCTGCCTTTTGTAGTAAAATTTAGAGTCAGAGACTCTATAATTACATTCCCAGTCTCAGACTGGGAACGAGAGAAATTAGGAATTTTGTTGATTTAAGCAAGTTATTAAATCAGCAACTTCAGAAATATTAAACAATGCTGCACGTAAATTTTCTAGTTGTTCAATAGGTAGAATTTTAACTCTTCCAATTATTTCATAATCAATTTCTCCAAACCTTTGATTTAGTAACATTAGACAAATATGATAGAGTCAGAGACTCTATAATTGCATAAAAATCATGTAAATCCTAAAATCCTGGATATCCTGATATGGCTTGCGCCACGCTTCACTATCAGACAAATTAAATATCAGGTTCTACACCCAACTTTCTTAACTGTTCTATCAATCTTTCCTTTTGCTTCCTTTCTTCTTCAGTAGGAGTCAAAACCCAATTACCAGAAACATCATACCACCTTAACCAAGGTTGCTGAATATTATTATATATTCCCTCCCAAACTCCCAAACCTAACTCTATTTCTGGTATCCAAAAATGATTATTTAATAATGATAAATCAATTTCTGCATAGCGACCACCATCTAATTTAAACATTCTAAATGTATAGGTATAACGGTCAAAAATTGCATAATATGGAATCCTTAAAACCTGTTCATAAACTTCCCATTTTGTGGGCGGTTTTTCTACATCTCTTAAAGTTTGTCCTAAATCTTCCTTTTCTGTTCCTGGTGAAAGTAATTCAACAATAATAAAAGGTGTAATTCCCTCTTGCCAAATTACATAACTTAGACGTAAATCACCATTTTTATAAAGGGGAGAAACACCCACAGATACGAACCAATCTGGTCTTTTATACCATGTGGTATGATTGGGATCATAATATAAGTTCATATCACTAGCAGTAAATATTTTATCGCTAGGATAAACAGGAGATTTAAAAGTTTCGTCTAATAAACGGGGTTGCAATAAATGAAATTGATCTGGCAAACCTTTCTCCTCTGGATCTTCACTTTTAAGATCATACATTGTTGGTAATACTTCTTGAGGAGAACGAGGTGGATCTGTTTGGTACATAATTGGTAATTGGTAAAGGTTACTTACTGTCTATAACTTGATTATAAGACATTATCCAAACTTGATATCATATACTAAACTTACACATTAAAATTACAGAATAAATCCTGAAAATCCTCAAATCCTGGACATCCTGATTCTGACAATAAAATTAGAGTCAGAGACTCTATGATAGCATTCCCAGTCTGAGCCTGGGAACGAGATTTAACTGTTAAACCCCTATATCTTCATTCCATAATTCTGGTTTTTCCGCAATAAATTCACTCATCATTTGTTCACATTCATCTAAATTCAAATCTACAACTTCCACACCATGAGAAACCATAAATTCCTTCGCACCGGGAAAAGTTCTTGACTCTCCTGCAATCACTTTTTTAATCCCAAATTGCACCACCGCACCAGCGCACAAATAACAAGGCATTAATGTAGAATATAAAGTTGTACCTTTATAATTACCAATTCTGCCGGCATTTCTTAAACAATCAATTTCCGCATGGGTAACAGGATCACCATCTTGAACCCGTTTATTATGACCTCTACCAAGGATTTTTCCATCTTTGACCAAAACAGACCCAATGGGGATTCCTCCCTCATTTCTGCCTTGTTTTGCTTCGCTAATTGCAGCTTGCATAAACTCATCCATTTGATAAACTCCTAATATGAAAAAACAATTGGTATTAATGGATCATGATGGTGGTGTAGATGACTATTTAGCCACCATGTTACTATTAACAATGAAAAACATTGAACTATTGGGAATAGTCGTCACTCCCGCAGACTGTTATATTCAATCTGCTGTCAGTATAAATCGGAAAATAATGGATTTAATGGGATTTTCTCATATTCCCGTTGCTGAAAGTACCGTGAGGGGAATTAACCCTTTTCCCCGTCTTTATCGTCGAGATTCGTTAATTATTGATCATCTCCCAATTCTTAATCAACAAGAAACAATAAAGACTCCTTTATTAACAGAAACAGGACAAGATTTTATGATCAAGGTGTTAAGAGAAGCACCTGAATCTGTAATATTAATGGTAACGGGGCCCTTAACAACTGTAGCAGTTGCACTAGAAAAAGCACCAGAAATAGAAAAGAAAATTAAACAGATAGTGTGGATGGGGGGAGCGTTAAATGTTCCGGGAAATGTGGAAAAAGGAATAGAACCAATACAAGATGGTTCAGCGGAATGGAATGTGTATTGGGATGCGGTTTCTGCTGCAAAAGTTTGGGATACAGAAATTGAAATAATTATGTGTCCTTTAGACTTAACAAATCAAGTTCCGGTAACATCGGAATTAGTGCAAAAAATGGGTAAACAATATAATTATCCCATTTCTAATTTAGCAGGTCAATGTTACGCCTTAGTTATTCCCCAAGATTATTATTTTTGGGATGTTTTAGCAACAGCTTATTTAGAAAAACCAGAATTGTATGAATTAAAAGAATGGGAAACAGAAATTATTACCCAAGGTGTGAGTCAAGGAAGAACTAAAGTAGTAAAAGGGGGAAGGAAAATAAAAGCGATGGATAAAGTAGATAAAGAATCTTTTTATAGTTATATTTTACAACAATGGAAAAGGTGAGGTTTAATTCTAAATTGAATCTTCTAAATCATCCATAGTCATAGGTGCTTGAGCAGAATGACGAACATATAAAACAGAGACTATAGGATCTCGAATTGTAAATAGAACTCTGTAAACATTCTTAGATTTACCATAAAGCAATTGACGCACTTCTTCTGGAAAAATATCATGTTCAACTGCTAAAGCACAACGATTAGGTTTATCTTGTAAACTAGCAATAGTATTCATCAATCCTCGAAACCAGCTATCAGCAAATTCGGGATTACTTTCTCGATACCAATTATATGCTTTCTCAATTTGTTTTTCAGCAATTGGGGTAATTTCAACTTGAAATGTCATATTTTTGCTGCATTTCTTGAATAAAATCTGTAAGAGGACGACTTTGACCACTATTGAGTTCATCAAAACCCTGCTGAATACCCGCAATGGTTTCTAAATGCTCAATTAATTGACGTATCTTGCTAGGTTCTATTTTACCAGGATCTAAAAAGGTAATGAGAACTTGAGTTCTATTATTAATATTTTCGGGTAGTTCGGTTAATTCGATTTTACCGTCTTGATAAATACCTTCGACTGTTTTTAGCATGATTCTTAGGCAGTTAACCATTTCTTCAATTATACCATAATTATTGGCTGAAAATTATTTATGCATTTTTTGCTGAGAAATAACTATTTTTATTATTGGTTATTCCCATGATTCCCAAAATTTAAATTCAAACCTAAAAACAAAGCAGCAACAGTTCCCGCAACCGAAATTTCCCCTGTAGTAATCTTATCAAAAATTTCATTAATAGGAATTAAAATCACATCAATTTCCTCAGTCACATCAAGATTTTCCGGTTCTCCAACCTTAACCACATCTTCAGCTAAAAACAGATGAATTTGATTAGTTTCCTTACTAGGATTATCATATAAAGTAGTGATTTTTCTGACATTTTCAGAATAATAACCAGTTTCCTCCCGTAACTCTCTTAAAGCTGCGGTTTGTGCATCTTCCTCATCAACATTAAACCTACCCGCAGGAAGTTCAATAAAAAACTCACCCACAGCATGACGATATTGACGCACAAACACAACTTCTTCATTCTTAGTAATAGGTAAAATCAGAGCAATATCAGGTTTAACATACACAAAAAAATCATCTATAATCTTACCACTTGGTAACTCAACCGCATCCCGTCGCACCTGACAGAAACGATGATTTATCAACATTTGTGAACTTACCACATTCCACCTTTCCAAGTTACCCATATCTCATCTAAAATAAAACTCAACCATCAAAATTATAACACCCTTTCCTCTGCGTTCTCTGTGCCTCTGTGGTTAATTCAAAAAACATGAAAATCCAAACCAACCAATTTACAGTTAACAAAAGATTCCCCTTAACAATAAGTAGAGGAACAACAGCACAAACAACAAACATCATCGTAAAAATCGAAGAAAACGGAATAGAAGGATGGGGAGAAGCATCACCATTTGGAGTAGGAAACCACCGCCAAACAACAGAAAAAATCATCGAATCATTAACCCAAATTACCCCCATATTAGAATTATATAAACCTTGGCAAAGACAAGAAATAGAAGAAATATTAAAACAAAATCAAACCCCATCAGCAACCAGAGCCGCCATAGATATGGCATTATATGATTGGATGGGAAAAACTGTCAAATTACCACTTTGGAAAATATGGGGATTAGATATTAAAAAAATCGTCCCCACATCCGTCACCATTGGAATTAATTCCCCAGAAGGTGCAGCCAAACGTACCCAAGATTGGCTAGAATATATGGATGTGAAATTATTAAAAATCAAACTAGGATCAAAAGAGGGAATAACAGCAGATCAAAAAATGCTCTTAGCAGTTAAAGAAACCGCACCAAACATACCTTTATTTGTAGATGCTAACGGAGGTTGGAATTTAGAAAATGCGATTTTAATGTCTAGCTGGTTAGCAGAATTAGGAGTAAAATATATAGAACAACCATTAGCAAGAGGAGAAGAACAAAATTTAGCAACTTTAAAAAAATATTCACCCTTACCAATTTTTGTAGATGAAAGCTGTTTTACCAGTGCAGATATTCCCCAACTAGCAAACTATGTAGATGGAATTAACATTAAAATGATGAAATCTGGGGGTTTAACTGAAGCATTGAGAATGGTAAATACAGCTAAAGCACATAATTTACAAGTAATGTTTGGGTGTTATTCTGATAGTTGTTTAGCTAATACAGCAGCATCTCAACTTGCACCATTAGCTGATTATTTAGACTTAGATAGTCACCTGAATTTAATTGATGATCCTTTTATGGGTGCATTAGTTGAAAACGGACGCATTTTACCTAATAATTTACCTGGTTTGGGAGTAAAATACAGTGAGACTTCCGCTTAATAAAAAAATTGCTATTTTATTACATGAAGGGTTAACCAGCGCTCAGGGAAAAACTGGTTTATCTATTTTACGCTACAGTGAATCTCCCATAGTTGCAGTCATAGATCGGGAATGTCCAGGAAAATCTTTTTGTGAACTGACTGGAATTAAACGGGATGTTCCTATTTTACCATCTGTAGCTGCTGCTTTAAAATATCAGCCAGAAGTGTTAGTAATTGGTATAGCACCTAAAGGTGGAGTTATACCGGATGACTACTGGCCTGATATTAAAGATGCCTTAACAGGAGGTATGTCTTTAGTTAATGGTTTGCACGTACAAATGGCAAACATGACAGATTTACAAGCACTTCTCAAACCAGGACAAATGATATGGGATGTGCGTAAAGAACCAAGTAACTTAGAAATTGCTTCTGGTTTAGCGTCTACTCTCCCCTGTCGTCGGGTGTTGACGGTAGGTACGGATATGGCAATTGGTAAAATGTCTACCAGTTTAGAGTTGCATTGGTCAGCAAAATTACGGGGTATAAAATCTAAATTTTTAGCCACTGGCCAAACTGGGTTAATGTTAGAAGGTGATGGTGTCGCTTTAGACGCAGTGCGTGTTGATTTTGCTGCGGGTGCGGTGGAACAGTTAGTAATGCGTTTTGGCCAACATTATGATATTTTACAAATTGAAGGACAAGGTTCTTTATTACACCCCGGTTCAACGGCAACATTACCTTTAATTCGTGGTTCTCAACCCACACATTTAATTTTAGTGCATCAATTCGGACAAACTCACAACCGTAATAACCCACAATTTCCCATTCCTCCCCTACCGGAAGTGATCAAAATGTATGAAATGGTTGCTAGTGGTGTGGGTGCATTTGCAAAAGTTCCAGTAGCGGGAGTAGCTTTAAATACCAGAAATCTAGATGAAAATGCGGCGAAGGAGGCGATCGCCCAAATTACAGATCAAACAGGTTTACCTTGTACAGATCCCGTCAGGTTTGATGCAGGAATATTGTTAGATGCAGTGATGAAAAGTAACTAAAAACTAATTAATTTACTAGATTACTCAACCTAGTGATTTTGATTTTCTTTAGGTGCGATCACAAATTGAAAACCCAGTGCATCTAATAACTTAATAAAAGTATAAATTTCAGAACATTTACTATTAGTCAATATGTGGTTTAGTTGTTCATATTGACTCTTAGCAAATTCAGAAATATTATTATTTTTTGAATAAGCCTCTACTACATTATCTAGTGCATTTTGTAGCAGTAATGGTTCATCACTTCCTTCTTCTAAAATGATTTCCAAATAACTCGCAGCTTCTTCAGGGTTGTTCAGAGATTCAATTAAAAAGTCTTGATAATTTCTACTGGTGGGAACTTTCACGTTTTTCATAATCTTGCCAATAATCCTGTGCTTTCAGAATATCTTGTTCCTGGGTACTTTTATCTCCACCACATAGGAGAATTACAAGGATTGTACCTATTTGTCCAAAATAGACTCTATAACCTGGACCACAATCAATTTTAAATTCAAATACTCCCTTTCCAACTGAGCGATAATCTCCTAAATTACCTAATTTAGCGCGATCAATTCTTAACCGAATTTTCTGTCTAGCTTTCCGATCTTTTAGAGAAAGATACCAGTCTTCAAAAGGAATTTTCTCATCCGCTGTAATGTAGTTTTTGATCTCCCTTGGCTGTGCTTCCATTATTCCATCATAGCATATCAAAAATTTAATTGTAGAATTAATTAGACCCAAAATTTTCAACTTAATACTGATGTGATATCTTTTTACCTCTTCCCAAACCCAGAAGAATTAAGATTAGTTTTCTTACCCAACATCCAATCTAAATGTAAAGGTAACAAAGTCGCTAAATCATAATTTTTAACCACAGTCTTCCTTGCAGCATTGCGAATAGACATCATATCTTTAGGTTTTGCTAAAGCTAAACTTACCTTTTCTGCAATTTGTTCAGGATTGAAAAAATCAACCAAAATCCCATTTTTCCCATCCTTAATTACCTCCAAAACCGGAGGAGTATTAGAAGCAATTAACAAACATCCTGCGGACATAGCTTCTAACATTGACCATGATAAAACAAAAGGACGAGTTAAATAAATATGTGCCGAAGATGCTTGTAAAACTTGCAAATATTCATGATAAGGTAATAAACCTGTAAAATGAATTCTCGATAAATCCAAATCTAACTTATCTAACATTAATTGCTTATAACTTTGACCTTCAGGAAGTTGTTTACCATAAGCAACCCGATCTTCTCCCACCACCACAACATGACAATTTGGCCGCAATTGTTGAATAATAGCTACCGCTTCCATAAACTGAGGAAAACCCCGGTAAGGTTCCATTCCCCTAGCAACATAAGTTACTATTTCCGAAACATCAGCAAGATCAAGATTTATCCGAGGTAAAACCAACTTAGCATCTGGGTTAGGTTGAAAGAAATTAGTATCTATGCCATCATGACATACAGAGATTTTACTATAATATTCTGGGGGAAATTGTTGACGTTGCCAATTAGTAGGAGAAAGTCCCCGATCACAATTATATAAATCTAACAAAATCGGCGAATTTTTAATATGAATTCTACACAAATCATCAGCATTTAAAGGATCACTTGGATCAAAATCTGCATCTGCACCACGTCCATGATAAAACCATTCAAAAAAACATAATAATTCTGCTTTAGGAAATGCTTCTCGCATAAATAAAGTCGGTCCCCATCCAGAATGACCATAAATTATATCAGGAACAAAACCCTGAGATTTTAATTGTTCAGAAATACGATATACAGCTTGTCCAGTTAACACCGCATTTTCTAAATTGCGAATATAATGATGGGTTTGAGGTGCTGCGGTGCGGGAAGGTTCATAAATAGCTTTAAAAACCCCCGGTATACTTCCTTCTTTCCTATTAGTTGCAAACACAACTTGATAATTACTATCCTGTCCTAAAACCGTCGCTAAATGACGAAATTGAGCCGGAAAATTAGGATGTAAAAATAAAATTTTTTTAGGTTGATTAGAGATATTTGTATTCATTAAACACAGAAATTTTTGTATAGGAACTTATAGCAGTCAGCAATCAGTAAACTGTATCCTATGATAGCCTACTGATCCAAAAAAGCTGACTACTGACTTAAAAGTTACTTACCACCGTAGAAAAAAGCAATTTCCTTTTCCTTCAAAGGTGCAAAACCTGCATCAATCAGTTTTTGATCTAATTCCGCTTGGGGAATATGTTTAGCACCAATACGGACAATGCGAGAACGCATAGTATTAGATACACCGCTGCGCTGTCTACCAGCTTCCAGACCCATTACCTGAGTATATAAATCTAACTTAGCGGTAGGAATAGGAGAACCATCAAAATCAATACCTTTGGCGATCGCCACATCAACCGCATCAGCACCAGTAGTAGCTTGATCTTTAACCTGATCTTGTAAATTTGTTTCAGTGGACATAATTCTAAAGTCTGAAGATAATAGGTATATCTTACCAGTTACCTGATAACTAATAAAAAAGGGAACAGGGAGATGGGGAGATGGGGAGATGGGGAGATGGGGACGTAGGGGAAGAAAAGATTTTTACTAATTCTCAATGCCCCATGCCCAATGCCCCATGCCCAATGCCCAATGCCCAATGCCCAATGCCCCATAACTGTTAACTGACCAGACTTGCCACTTGACGAAATTTTAGATTAACCTCAAACCAGCGGTATAGCAATTTTAGGTGATGCTATGTCAAATCCCCAAACTCCTTCTAATCAAGATCGTAGCCTCGAAAAAGCCCTGACTAACAAAATTATTGATGATTACTTTGACAATTCTGAAAGTTGGCTGAGAGCAATATTACGGATGTGCATATTCTCTCTAGGTAAAATTAATGGGGAGTCTGTTTTTATCGTTGAATGCCCAAACCAAGCAGTAGCAAAGCGCCTAAGTCGCAAAACCTATCCTTTTCGGGGAATGGTGTATTTTTTAACTGATAATTTTGATGATCGTGATCGCAGTTTATTTTGTTACAAAGATGAACGTAAAGGAACTTGGCAATGTTTTGATACTAGCACCAATACCTGGAAATCACTCAGTTATTTACAATCATCCACCAGCCCAAAGGATTGGTAATTGGGGTGATGGGGTGATGGGGTGATGGGGTGATGGGGTGATGGGGTGATGGGGTGATGGGGTGATGGGGGAAGCAGGGGGAGCAGGGGAAGAAAAGACTTTTATCAATGCCCTATGCCCTATGCCCCATTCTCAATTCTCTATTTTATGAATTACAGATCCACCAACAAACGCTCCTAAAATTGTACCTGTCCAAATTCCAGCTATACTACCTTGCCAAACTGCCCCCGGTGTTACCCAAGCATTACAAGCCTGTTTCCAACCCCAAGTTTGAGTTTGGCATTTTTGACGATGCAGCATTGATGCAGTTTGCACACCTATTAAACCACCCAAAACACCGGATGACAAAGCAGCAGCAGTACAAATGAGAATTCTTTTTTTCATAGAGAATAGGAAATAGGGAACGGAAGGCAAAAGGCAAAAGGCAAAAGTTAATATTATCACCAGTCACCAGTCACCAGTCACCAGTCCCCATACCCATCAACCTGTATTTCTCATACCCGCAGCAATACCGTTAATAGTTAACAAAGCACCGCGTTGTAATTCTCCCTTACTGTAACGAGAGTGAATGACACCGGGAGTAGTGCTATTTTTGTACTCTCGCAGACGTTTTAGTAATGAAACTTGGATAAATCCTAGCGGTACAATAGTTCCATTCCGTAACTGTACAGAACGCTGTAAAACCGGATCACCATCCAGTAACTTTTGATATCCCGTAATTTTTAAGACTAAATCCCTGGTAAGGGTAAATTCACGGGAAATTTGCTCAAAAACCTTATCAAAACGGGGCTTATCTTCAGGTTTAGATAATTCCTCAACGTAATGACGCGCCATTTCCATATCTACCTTAGCCAAAGTCATCTCCGCCTTAGAAATTACCATTTTGAAGAAAGGCCACTTATGGTAAAAGTAACGCATTAATTTTAGGTGTTCCTCTGGTTTTTCATTCAGAAATTCCTGTAATGCAGTACCGATACCATACCAAGCGGGTAGTAAAAATCGGGTTTGAGTCCAACTAAACACCCAAGGAATCGCCCGTAAACTGCTTAAATCCTTTTTACCAGAAGGTCGGCGAGCAGGACGGGAACTAATTTGTAATTGGCTAATTTCCTCAATGGGGGTGACTTGGTGGAAGAAATCAATAAAATCAGGTTGTTCGTAAATCAAAGCGCGATAGTGTTGACGCGATCGCACTGATAATTCTTCCATAATTTCGTTCCAGGGTTCAATATCATCAAACCCAGTCTTTAACAAACTAGCTTGTACCACCGCAGAAGTAATAGTTTCCACATGATACAAAGCTAAATCTAACAGAGAATATTTAGAAGCCAGGACTTCACCTTGTTCTGTAATCTTGATTCTGCCATTAATACTGTGACCAGGTTGAGCCAAAATTGCCTCATAAGCAGGACCACCACCACGGCCGACTGAACCGCCTCTACCGTGAAAAATTCGCAGATTTAAGCCAAATTTCTCGGCAATTGTCTGGAGTGACTTTTGGGCTTTGTGAATTTCCCAATTACTACTTAAAAAGCCGGAATCCTTATTACTGTCGGAATAACCTAACATTACTTCCTGTAAGTTAGGTTTCACAGTCACAGGTGAAGACTTACCATCTGCTGTTTCCGACTCATAACCACCTGCCAAAAAAGCTCGATATAGGGGCAATTCAAACAATTCCCTCATCACACTGCGAGAACGTTGTAAATCTTCCACCGTTTCAAAAAGCGGAACTACACGAATTGTACCCACAGCCATAGCTGGATCAAACAATCTTGCTTCTTTAGCTAGAAGGAGAACTTCCAGCACATCACTAACTTCCCGGCACATACTGATAATGTATGTTTGGCAGATATTTAAACCAAACTCCTGTTGTAGCGATCGCACGGTGCGGAAAGTTTGGATAATGTCGTTAGTTTTCTCAGAAAATGGTAGTTCAGCAGGAATTAAAGGTCTTCTAGTTTGTAATTCCCCAGTTAACCAAGCCACCCTTTGAGCTTCCGAGAGTTCATTGTAAGCTTGGGGTAAAACTTGTAAATATTCGAGAATTTCGTTAATTGCATCGGAGTGACGAGAAGATTCTTGACGAATATCCAACTGAGTCAGGTGGAAATCAAAAATTTCTACTTGAGAAATCAAATGATCCAATTCCCGACAACTTAACCCAGTTTCCGTCAAATTGCGTTGAATTAGTCGTAATTCCGCTAAGAAATCTGCCCCAGAACGATACATGGGGGCTTCCTCATTAGTGGGCATTTCCCGATTATATAGAGACAAATTGCGATCGCTAGTATTTTCCAACCGTCTGAGGATATAGGAAAGTTTCAAACGATAGGGTTCTTGACGATAGCGTAAAGCCAGAGCATCATACACATCACTGAGAGTTGATTGATCTAATTCTAGAGACTCTAGCAAATCTGGGAGAACATCACTCCAGTGCATAGAAACACTAAGTAATTCAATCAGATTTTTGACTGACTTAATGTATCTTTCTAAGACCATTTTCCGCTGATAACAAGCGGTTTTCCAAGTCACTTCCGGTGTTACCGAAGGATTGCCATCTCGATCTGAACCTACCCAAGAACCAAAAGAGCAGAAATTTTTACTAGGAGGTTCTAACCAAGGGAAAGTTTGTTTGAGGCAATACTGAAAGCGTTTGTGTAGTTGGGGGATACCATCAAATAAAACCTCTTGGAAATAGTGCAAAGCATAATCTACTTCATCGAGAACCGTAGGCTTAAATTGATGTAACTCATCTGTACGCCACCAGAGACGAATTTCTTCTAATAACTGATCCTTCACCTCAGCCACTTCCCAAGGATAAACGCTGGGATTATTTTCTACAGTATCTAGCTTTTGCAGTAGATGTACAACCTGACGCTGTTTATCACGGATCGTATGACGGACAATTTCTGTCGGGTGTGCTGTAAAAACTAAACGCACATCCAACTGATCAATCAATCTTTGAATTTGCTGGGGCGGAACATTTAGCCTAAACAGCAAAGGAAACAAAGCCGCAAACGTACCCTTTTGTTTAGTTGGGGTTGTATCTCCCCAATTTTGGTTAGCAAAATTTGTACTTAGAGATTGAGGACTAGGAATTTCATCCTCTTTAGAGTTAGTGGAATAGAGGTTCTTAGGCAGATTTTCCTGATCTAAGATATCTGTCTCAGAATAGCGGGTTAACTGTTGTTTTTGTTCATACTCCTGCTCAATGATATTGATTAGCTGGAAATAGAGAGCAAAGGCACGTGCCGCCCTAATAGCTTCATTAATGTTCAGCTGTTCAATTAATTCCACCACTGAGGAAGCTTGATCATGGGTAGTTTGTCCTTCTGGTGAACACAAATCGCGTAATTTTTGCAATAAGTCCACCATGTTCTGGCCGCATTCTTGTTGAAGAACCGACTCCCACAATTCCTCGACTATCTGGAGACGATGACGCAAAAATAATTCAGACATGGGGTATATGTTCGCTGTCGGCGATGAAGAGTATAAAATAGAACCCATATTACTGCTCTAGTTTAGCCAATTAATGTTTACAATTCTAGTTTTCTGGTGATTGGCTGATAGGATTAATTCAGCCAATAGATAGTTAAATATAACTGTTAGCTTTGGTTTAGTTCCGTATCTCCTGGAAAGTCAAGAATTGGTAGGCGATCGCCTCGAAAAACTTCTTGACTGGCTTCTCCTAAAGCATGGAGTGTTTTACCAGTTGCTTTGTCAGCCACAACTAGCAGTAGCATAGATGCTGTAGCCATTTGTAAAAGACAAGACTGAGGGATACTAAACAGCATTAAATTAAGGTCAGAGTTGGGTGAGGGGTTTTGGGTTACAGGTGACATTGCTAATTTTTAGTGATGAGAAGTTGAGTAAAATAGACGCAAAACTCAATCTAGAGAGGACGTGTAACCTGACAAGACTATCTTTGCCCATTTTGCAAGCTCCAAAGGTAACAAAATTGTTAGAAAAAAACTGCAAAATGTGATAAATCTATGTTTTTACTTTACAAGTACAGGCAAAATCTCCTTATACTCGCTTCCTGTTACAGTTAACTTCATATATGAAAACATTATTACTTGATCGTCAGCAAACCTTAGTACAATGGGTAAGCCAAGCCACAGGAATCAGCACTTTTGGAGTGAAAGTTCGGTTACTGGGTAATGACTTACATATCCTGTGTGAAGGTACGGATTGTCCCAAGCGTTGGCAAACTCTTTATGATCTGCTGCAAGCACTCGAACAAACTGACCTAGATAGCCTCACTAATGAAGATCAATCATCAATATACCAAGTATTGGTCTATGGTCGAAAGAAAGGCGAAACACGTCCTCAGTGGTGTCATCGTGTCTACCTGAATCAATTAGATAAACACTTAGAACAAGCGGAACAAGCTCTATTACTGGAAACCAAAAAGTCTCGGTTATCCGGTGGAGGGCTAATTGTATCTAATGAAAGTTTGGCACGTCAAGGTAATCCCGATGCGATCGCCCGCTATTTAAGTGAAAATCTCAGTAATTTGGGTGTCGCAGTTCAGGTTAAAAGTCAATTTCATGAGTCCAAGGCTAAGTCTCCAAAAACTGCCAAAGTAGCCAACCGTCTCTGGATCTTCTGCCAATCTAGTTATACCCCAGATGCTACACTTTTGGCAGAACCTATTGCCCAACAACTGCGCCATTTAAAATTAGCTGGTTATGAAGATGCGGTAATTGTTTCCCAAGTTCGCGGTGAAAGTGAACCAGACTGGCGGTTAAGGGTAGATTTAACCCCCGCTGAAACTATGCTCAAAGAATGGGCGCGATGGGGGGATGTTCAAGCCATAAGTCGTTTATTAAGTGATAAATTATCAGACTTTAAAATTTCTGTCCAAGCTTCCTTAAAAGAATTTACTTTACACGTTTTTTGTACTCCCGCAGTTGATCCTTTAAAATCTGCCCCCGCTCCAGATAAATCTGTCTGCTTACCCCTCATTCACAAAGAACTAGACAAAATCGCTCCCCAAGGAGTAATGGCAGCCGCTATTTATGGTCAAAAAACAGATGAACAACAACCCGCCTGGGTAGATTGGATATCTTTACCCGCTTCACAACACCCAGCTTTAGCAACATCTCCTTTAACTCTGGGTACAACTGGTGATGAACCAGCTATTATATTCTTACTAGAACGGTTGCTCAATCAAGATATGGATTGGCGGTTACGCACTGGTGGAATTCGCATTCTTTTACTGCGTAAAGGTGACTTACTACATATTATGTGTGATGCACCTAACTGTCCTACTCGTCAACAAGTAGCTAGTAAGGTGACACAATTTATCCGTCACTTAAATATAGATGGTATTACTGGTGTCAGAGTTTATGGTCGTCGTGCCGGTGATACTGAACCAGTTTGGCATCATGGTACAGATTTTGGAGAACGCCACCGTCTCGTACCAGAGGCCACACCAGAATTTGCCGCTACTTCTGAATATGTCAGTGATTTAGTCAATAATGAGGAAAATGAGCCAGTTCAACGACCGGATCTAACCCCGGAAGATGTGAAAAGTGTAGTTACAGAAATTACACGAAATTGGCCAGAAACTATTCACAGACTATTCAGGAAACTACTATTAAGCACACAATTGTTTGCAGAAATCCGTAGATCACGCGAGGAAAGCCCAGATGATCAAAGTGTAGGAGTCAGTCTGGTATGGATAGCTTTGGGTTTTATTCTCACCCTCCAAAGTGATTGGATGTTAGGTTATTTTGCTGAACAAGCCAAACAACGTAATTCTACGGAGTCACCTGTTTTATCTACTCCAACTTCAGCCGCTCTAACATCTGAAAACATTCCAGTAAACGATACAGAACTACTCAATCAGAATAAATCTGAACAAACTAACAACTCGGCTTTTAATGCTTCTAGTTTTACCGCTAATGAGCAAAACCCAGTAAATCTCACAGCAGCACCATTAAAACAAAAAGCCAGTGCTACAGCTATTCTCTTGGCTGCGCGATCGCAAATGCCTAGTTTTAATGCACGTCAATTAGATGAACAATTAGCACTTTATAAACAACGTTTAGCCACTACTGGTAAACCTCCAGAAGTTCTCATTATCGGTTCTTCTCGCGCTTTGAGAGGTGTTGATCCCGTTGCTCTTACCCAGTCTTTAGCTACTCAAGGTTACGGGAAAATAGATGTTTTCAATTTTGGTGTGAATGGTGCAACCGCCCAAGTGGTAGAATTTATCATCACTCGTGTTTTAACACCATCGGAATTACCAAAGTTGATTATTTGGGCTGATGGTTCTAGAGCTTTTAATGGTGGCCGTGAAGATATTACTTTTAATGCCATTGCTGCTTCTCCAGGCTACCAAGAAGTATTAAAAAGAGCTAATAACCCCAATCCAAATAATCAAAATTCATCGGCTTTAGCATCTGAAAATAACGCCAATAGTCTCCCACAACCAGTCAAAGTTAATAGTTACCAAGCTGCTAATGATTTGTTAAATGAATTTTTAGTTGGTTTATCTGCCAGTTATGAAAATCGCTCAGAAATTAAAAAACTATTACAACAACCCATAGATAATTTACCTTTTAAAAGTCAATCGGTAGATCCAGAAAATAATGATACCGATGTCAGCGCAGATATTAATGATTCTCCTCAAGGTGTAGATTTTGATGGATTTTTACCCCTATCTATTCGTTTTAATCCCCAGACATATTACGAAAATCACCCCAAAGTTACCGGCAGTTACGATAATGATTACAAGTCTTTTGATTTAGCCGGTTCACAAAATACATCTTTACAGTCAATCATAGAATTTACCAAAACTAAAAATATTAAATTAGTGTTTGTAAATATGCCCTTAACAGCAGATTATTTAGATCCAGTACGCAAACAATATGAGCAAGAGTTTCAAAAATATATGTTAGAAAGTTCCACAAATAATAGTAACTTCATCTATAGAGATTTAACTCAAATCTGGCTCAATTCTCATGATTACTTCTCAGATCCTAGTCACCTTAACCGCTATGGAGCTTATGAAATATCTAAAAAGTTAGCCATTGATCCGATGATTCCCTGGAGCGCTGAATAACTAATAAACAATCAAAAGTACCCAATGTGTAAATAGAAAATTTAATTTAATTTAATTTAGTTTTTTTATCCAACTCAAACAATGATTTCAGATTTAGGTTTAATATGATGAAACCGCAAAGAGATAAAAAAGAGATAAAAACGCAAATTTCAGATATTTTTAGAGAGTTTATGGTGTAAGTGTCTTTATTTTTGATCTCATTATTTCTTATGCTCTTAATAACTAATAACTAATAACTAATAACTAATAACTAATAACTAAGGAATAATCACTAAGAAATGAAATTTATATCAATTTTTTACGGACTGTTTTTACTGAGTATACTGGGCATTTACTGGACTGTATCATTACCAAAATTAAAGTTATGGGTTATATTAATAGCTAGTTTAGTATTTTACACATCCTGGCAAATTCAATACTTGCCACTACTTTTAGCACTTACTTTTATTAACTTTCGGTTAGCTTTAGAAATTAGTAAAAGCACATCAACGGTAAATAATTTACAAAACTCACAACTCTCCAATGAAGAATGGCGCATTGCTCAGTCAGACTGGAATCTTTATAAATTTAAAGTTCTCTGGTTAGGGATAACTTTAAATATTGGTTTATTACTTGGTTTTAAATATTTACCTATCGTCCTGAAATGGATATTTAACACTTCCTTAGACTCAGGTAACTCATCTTTTAAATTTGTAGCACCTTTAGGAATTTCTTTCTTTACCTTTGAATGTATTGCTTATTTAATAGACGTATATCGTGGTGCGCCAGCTACCAACCAATTTTTAAAATTTGCCACCTATAAATTATTTTTTGCTAAGTTAATTTCAGGACCAATTACCCGTTACCATAATTTCGTTTTACAATTCAATAATTTACAGTTTCCCAATATTAATAGAATTTCTGAGGCTTTATGGTTAATTGCCAGAGGCGCAGTTAAAAAAGGCATTCTGGCTGATAATTTGGGAATTTTTGTAGATTTATGTTTTGGGAATTTACAAAGAGCAGGTAGTACAGATTTATGGTTAGCTACTATCGCTTATGGTTTACAACTATATCTAGATTTTAATGGTTATGTGGATATTGCTCGTGGTAGCGCTCTGTTATTCGGTTTAGTCTTACCTGAAAATTTTGATTTTCCCTATTTTAGTACCAGTATTGCAGATTTTTGGCGACGCTGGCACATAACTCTTGGTGATTGGTTACGTAATTATTTATATTTTCCTTTGGGTGGTTCTCGTCGCGGTTTAATGCGTACCTGTGTAAACTTATTCATTGTTATGATTATTGCAGGTATTTGGCATGGTTCAGCCTGGGGTTTTATTATTTGGGGTGCTTTGCATGGTATCGCTTTAGCTGTGCATCGTCTCACAGATGCTTTAAGTGATCGCTTTTATGTTCTCAGTGCATTTTGGCACAACCCCATTGGTGTAATTTTCGCTTGGTTTTTAACCCAATTTATGGTTTTCACTTCTTGGATATGGTTTCGTCTTCCCAATATCCAAGACTCTGCTTTAGTGGTTCAAAATTTCTGGGGACGCAACGCAGACGCACAGTTTTTTGAAAAAGTTTATGTGGAAGCATTGAATAGCACTCCACACCAAATATCTTGGTTAATGTTCTTATTATTTTTAGTCATGCTCACTACTTATGCTTTTAAACGAAGTATGAAGTTAGAGTTAAGTTGGCCTGTAAAGTTGATTATTGCACCTATGTGTTTTTATGCTGTCTGGTTACTAGCTCCAGAAGGCAGTTTACCTTATATATATTTTGATTTTTAAATTAGTCATTAGTTATTAGTCATTAGTCATTAGTTATTAGTTGAAATTTTAATATTTCTCCTGACTCCTTGATCTCCTGACTCCTTGATCTCCTGACTCCTTGATCTCCTCATTAAGCAATTTTGCGATATATAAATATTTGTAAACTTTATTATAAGTAAAAGTAATCACTTTTGTTTTTTTTGATAAAATAATCAGTGTTACAAATTTCGATAACCTATGCTAATCTTGTAAGTACGAACAAAATTAATAGAATTAAGTTTTGTTTGTACTTTTAAGTAACACAATACCGCACTTATAAAATGACCACAACTTTACAACAGCGTTCCAACGGTAACGTATGGGATCGTTTTTGCGAGTGGATCACCAGCACTGAAAACCGTATCTACATCGGTTGGTTTGGTGTATTAATGATCCCCACCTTATTAGCAGCAACCACCTGCTTTGTTATTGCCTTCATCGCTGCTCCTCCCGTTGACATTGACGGTATCCGTGAGCCAGTTGCAGGTTCTTTAATTTACGGCAACAACATCATCTCTGGTGCGGTTGTTCCTTCTTCTAACGCTATCGGTTTACACTTCTACCCCATTTGGGAAGCTGCTTCCTTAGATGAGTGGTTGTATAACGGTGGTCCTTACCAGTTGGTAATTTTCCAC
>RDXV01000213.1 GCA_004292695.1 Nostocales cyanobacterium
CCTGCCTCCCCTGCCTCCCCTGCGCCCCCTGCCTCCCCTGCCTCCCCTGCTCCCCCTGCTTCTCCTGCTCCCCTGCCTTACTCCTGGGGAATAATTTCTGTGATGACTCTGTTACCTGAACCACCACCTTTAACAACTATATTTTCTGTTTCTAAATTACCGACTGCGGTTGTACCTTGAAATTTTAATGGTGGTTGAATTTGGGTGTAAAAGACATTTCCTTTGGCTGATAATAATTTTTGATCTAAGTTCCAGGTAAGTTGATTTGATTTTAATGACTGTTTATTTTTACCAACAGCGTTAACATTACCTGTTAAATAAACTATTTTTTCTGGTATTTTCATTTCTGCTTTGTTGCCTGTGACAGTTACATTTTCAGATTGATGAAATACCCGTACAGGAGCATTAGTTTTAACTGTTTCTTGACTGATATTCCAAGTCATAGAGTTACTGGTAATTTCCATAGGTGGTGCTAGTAACTCTAACTTGGCGTTAGGTTGTAAGGTAACGGTTTTGGTTTTTAAATTAATTTCTGCGCTGTTTCCTTTAGCGCGATCTGTAATTTTGTTATCTTGAAACCGGTTAATTTCGATGGGGCGATCGCCAATTAATTTTTCTGTTTTCACTTGCCAAGTTAAACGTTCGGTTTTGACTTGTAATGCAGGATCAGCAGAAATAGCAACTACTTTTCCAGAAAAATCAACTCGCTGTTCACGGGTTTTAACTCTTGCTTCTTGGGCAACAGCTTGTAATTGTTTGTGAGTACCATTTAACTGATTTCTAACAATTAATAGGTCTTCTTCTGGTCGCCATTCTAATTCATTACCTCTTAAAATTACACCGTTACGGGGATCTTCAGCTATGATTTTGCCTTTTAGAAATAGTTGTTTACCATCTTGTTTAATATCTGCTGTTTCTGCTTTAATGGTGTAGACTACTTGACCATCTTGATAAAGTTCACCTTGGGGGTTTTTCGCCTCACCAATTTCTTGTTCTTTGGTATATTTTGCTTGTTTAGCTTGTACTTTCCAAATTGGTTTACCTTGTTCATCAAATTGTTCTAAGGCAACCCCAAAAAATGTTAATTGACTATCTGTGTTTTTTCGTTCAGAACTATTTTCTTCTGGTTTTGGAGTAGGTGGATTACCGCAGGAAAATAATCCAACTGATAATAGCAAAATTAAAGGCAGAAAATATAATTTTAGTGACAATCGAAAATTATCAACTACATAGTTTTGGGGAGAACTGGATTTACTTCCCCTCTGAAGTTTTGGATTTTCTTCCCCGTTATTTCTACCTTGTTGATTTTGCATTATTCTGGTATTTCTAAATGTCCTTCACTATCTCGAGGATCGTCTAGGAAACCCATACTTGATAAGGATCTGTAGGGATAACTTTGACGGGGTGTTTTTTGAATGTCTTCTTTTATAGCTTCTAAGTCAATGTAGCGATCACTCACATTAATTAAACTATCACTGGTCATAGATCGTAAACTGACGACTTCAACCCTGACACCACGATAGCTGACGGAATTAACTGCATAAGCCAGATCGCCATCTCCACTAACTAAAACTGCCGTATCATAGGAATCTACTAAAGCCATCATATCTACAGCTATTTCTACATCTAGGTTAGCTTTTTTTGATCCGTCCGGTAGCTGTACTAAATCTTTAGCTATGACTCTGTAACCATTACGACGCATCCACAACAAAAAACCTTGTTGTTTTTCATTGGTGCGATCTACTCCTGTGTAGAAAAAAGCCCTAAGTAGTCGAGAACCTCCTGTTAGTCTACACAATAGCTTAGTGTAATCTATTTCTATTCCTAATTGCAGTGCTGCATAGAATAGATTTGAACCATCAATAAAAATAGCGACACGACCCCTATTTTCCAGTACCTGTTCTGGCGAGAAAATCGAGTCATTTTCCAAATTACTCAACATCATTGTGATACCTCGGTTGTTATCCATGTTATTTCCCGTAAAAATCATTAACTTTTACATATTTATGAGAGAACTAGCTTATGATAATTAGCCGGGGCTAGTAAGGTAAAAAATTCAGCCCCGATTTAGTCTTTAGAGTCAATCTAAAAAAAGAAAAGTGCTAATCGTTTTTTGGTAGTTCTATCCGTTTAAAAATTGGTTGAGGTGTACCCAACTGTTGTTTATCTGATAGCAAACCCCAAACTGCATGAGCAGAAAAAGGTGCAAGATTGGAACTTTCTGTTTGATTGTTAAAATTGATTCCCCAGCCAAGTTGTTGATAGATGTCACTGCTGATGTTGGGAATGATGGGAGATAAAAGATAAGCAGCTAGTCTTACCGATTCCAGAACCGTATAAAGTACGATTTCTAATTCTTCCTGTTTTCCCTGTTTATATAATGTCCAAGGTGCTTGTTCATCTATAAACTTATTACTAGCTTGTACCAATGATAAAACTGACTGACAGGCTTCATTAAAAGCCAAGTTAGTGTAGGCTTGTTTAACCTGTTCCCCTAGTTTTAAACCGATAGCTTTTAAGGGATTTTCTGGGGAAATCCCAGATGGATCAACGGTTGGTACTTGACTAGAGCAGTATTTTTTCACCATGTTTAAAGTGCGATTTAACAAATTACCTAAATCATTTGCTAAATCTGCATTGAGAACATTAATGAACCTAGTTTCATTAAAATCGCCATCCTTGCCAAATTCGATTTCCTTAAGGAAGTAATAACGAATTGCATCACTGCCATAATTTTGGACTAAGGCGACGGGATCGAGGGTATTACCTAGAGTTTTCCCCATTTTTTGACCATCTTTAGTTAAAAATCCGTGGCCAAAGACTCTTTCTGGCAAAGGTAAACCTGCCGACATCAGCATAGCTGGCCAGTAAACTGCATGAAACCGTAAGATATCTTTACCGATTAGATGGAGATTAATAGGCCACCATGTTTCTAAAGCATTAGCTAATGTGGGTTCTGCATCTGGTTCTAGTAGTGCTGTGACGTAGGCAAGCAGAGCATCAAACCAAACATATAGAGTATGTTGAGGATCTACTGGTACAGGAAAACCCCAATCTAGATTTACCCTAGAGATAGAAAAATCTTGTAAACCTTGATTAACAAAGTTATAAACTTCATTACGCCGGGTAACTGGCTGGATAAACTCAGGATGGGACTGGTAAAATTCTTCTAACTGAGTTTGATATTTTGACAACCGGAAAAAGTAGTTTTGCTCATCTCGCCATTCTACTTCTTTGGTAGTATGTACAGGGCAGCGTTTACCGTCTAGAAGTTCCCGTTCTTCTTTAAATTCTTCACAGGATACACAGTACCAGCCTTTTTGTTGTCCTTGGTAGATGTCACCATTTTCCCAAACTCGCTGGAAGAATTCTTTCACTATTGCGTGATGCTTTACCGCTGTGGTGCGACTGAAGCGATCATATTGAATGTTGAGAGATTCCCACAAGTTCATGAAACTGGGTACAATTTGATCACAAAATTCCTGTGGTGGTTTACCTAAGCTGGCTGCTGAACGTTCAATTTTTTGACCATGTTCGTCTGTACCCGTAATTAATAGAACTTGATTTCCTAATAAGCGTTGAAATCTGGCTATTACATCCGCAGCCATTGTGGTGTAAGCACTACCAATGTGGGGAACGTCGTTGACATAGTAAAGAGGTGTAGTCAGGGCAAAGGTTTTTGATGTTTTATTTGTTAGATTCATACAAAATAAAAAGCAAATTATTAAACTGTTTTCTTGGTTAGTTAATCCGGCAAAACCACGCAATTATATAATATTGCAACTATTTTTTTCAAACGATAAGTTAATAGTAGCAAATTTCTCACCTCAATAACTATTTTGTCAGAGTTAGAAATACAAATAATTTATATCCAAAATGAACATAATTATTGTCAGCAATGATGTTGAAAGATGTAATTACTATAATTCCAACACTAAAATTACACTGGTTACAACTCAGTAAATAAAATTAAATCTCTGATTTATACATTTCCACCCCAAAAATATCGGGATAATAGTAAAGAAATGTAAAAACTATATCAAGAAAAACTGCGATTCTTTGCAAAAAAGACACAGTTGGGAATTAAGTTTAATTAATTCATAAAATTCCTGGTGCAAATAGATCAGAGAGGATAAGCTGTAGGCAATTTATTTCTTCAAGTATGAGTTAAAAGCTGGTGTAAAAATAAAACTCTTTCTGTGATAGAGTTTCATTTTATTTGCTTTCATCTTATTTGCTTTTGTAATTTAACTAAACACTTTGGTGTTCCTCCAAATATTGTTCATTTTGTTGAGTCTATTTACTGTGATCAAGAATCTTCGTGGCTGATGGTAACAAGACTTTGTAGCGTTCAACAGTATGTAGTGTCACCTTTTCCGGCCTAGTATGGAAGATTCAATTTTTTATTTTGATCACTTGTAGTACACCGTAATTATCATCTGAGTGAGTAATCACTATAAATCACTATAATTAAGTAATCACTTTTAGTAGTTGCTGATCAGCAAACCCTAATTAGCAATCTGAGTGAGTATGTGAAGGATCTGTTAAGCGATTTCACTTATTTATATATAATTCATTCAAACTTTACTAAAATCTGTAATCATGGTTTCAGAGTGAAGATTTTTTTATCTGGAAAAGCTGATTTTATCAGTATTTATTGATTGTGAGTAATTAGGTGTTTGGTGGTTAAGTTCCCCATAATTCCCTGGAAAACGGTACATTGAAATAAGGAATGATATATTGCGAATATGGCAGAATTTGAACTTAAACCCTGTTTTTCAACCTCCAATTACCTAAAACCAGAATATCCATTGTTTATATATTTACCGGGAATGGATGGAACTGGGGAATTATTGCGATCGCAAGCTGCTAATCTAGAACAGGGTTTTGATATCCGTTGTTTGGCCATTCCCAAAAATGACCTCAGTAATTGGGATGTATTAACAAAAAATGTTCTCAATTTAATTCACACAGAATTAGAAAAAAGTTTTCATCGTCCGGTTTATCTTTGTGGTGAGTCTTTTGGGGGTTGTTTAGCACTAAAACTTATTACCCATTCACCATATTTATTTAAACGTATTATTTTAGTTAATCCTGCTTCTTCGTTTCACTTACAATCTTGGTTAACTTCAATCTCACAGCTTACTAATATAGTTCCATCTTGGCTTTATGATGTTGGTACATTAGGATTATTACCATTTTTAGCATCTTTACCCAGGATATCTACAAGTAATCGCCAAGAACTGCTTAATGCAATGCGATATTTACCCGCAGAAACAATAAATTGGCGGTTATCATTATTAAGAGAGTTTGATATTGATAAAAGCAGATTACAACAACTCCAGCAAGAAGTATTATTAATTGCAGGAGGAAATGATCGGTTATTACCTTCAGTCAGTGAAATACAAAGATTAAAAGAAATATTACCTCAAGCTAGTAGCGTGATTTTATCAGATAGTGGTCATGCTTGTTTACTAGAAACAGATGTTAATTTGTACGCTATTTTGCAAGATTATAATTTTGTGGAAACAGAGAAATATAGTTATTCTCAGTAGCAAAAAAATTAACCAAAAGTTTCCACTATGTAAACACTATTAATGGAATCATCATCAACTACAGATAAACCATGATCATTAATGACAAACAATGAACTATCATCATTAACTAAACTCATAGTTTGAGAAATTCCACCTTGGAGAATCTTAATTAACATTTTCGGTGTAAAAGATTCCAACTCTACAAAATTACCAGCATCTAACCAAGCTAACTCTTCGGGGAGTATATTTTGACGAACTTCTAATGGTAATTGTTGGGATTTTTGAGCTAAAAAATCTGATTTTTGAACAAACATTCCCCGTTTACTGGCTAAAATTTGACGTGGTAATAAACCTAAATCCATAATTCTCACATTGTGGTTTAAAAACCAAGTATCACTGCTACTGAGACGATGAGCTAAAGTGATACCTTTAGGTGTACAATCATGGAATGCAAAAACCTGTAAATTGGGGTTACGTCTGAGCATTTCCATAGTTGTTGCAAAAATATTTTCAGGATAACCATTGACACTAAGAATGGCACAATTATTTTCAAAATGGAAATTATTAGCAATTAATATCTGGGCAACTTTAGCACTATCACAAACAACTAACCGGTCAAAACTATAAGCTGTAACATCGGGGTTAATAGATGCTGGTGTAAGTTGCTCCTGTGGTGAAGGTAAAATATATTCAATATTACCATTAATTGCTTGCCAATTTTCTAGCCAACCATCTAAATAAGATTGATTAACCAAAAATTCTTGGGGTAAACTTTTGACTATTCCTAACTGTTTAGTTCCTAAATATATGGATGACATTCCCAAAAGAACAACAGTAGTAAATAGAGGGAAAGAGTTAAATGATAAACTCACCAATATTCCCACTACGAGAATTACTATTCCCAAAATTTGTAAAGTTCTAGCACTTGCTTTACGGTTAGTATTATTTAATTTACTAGATGTTGTATTTTTAAACAAATAAAAAATAGTAGCTGCTTGGTAAATTAAATTGGCAAAAATAAAAGAATTAGGTATAAAAGCAGTCAACCCCCCAAAAAATCCAGTTACCCAAATATTAAAGAAAATATATCCAACAGCAAATCCTAAAGGTTGAAATGCTTTTTTTCGTAACCGTCCATCTAAGAAATACAAAAGTTGTTTAGAACTAAAATATAAAGTATTATTTGCTGAAATATCAGCTAAAATTTTAACAAACATGGGATCTGTAATTTTCACATTTCCCATCGTTGTGGGTTCAAAAACAAAAGGATGATTACATTGTTTACATCTACCGTTATTTGCAGTTCTGTCTTTTAAATTGTTGTCAGTTCCACAGTTAATACATTTCATAATGGGTAATTGGTAATTGGTAATTGGTAATTGGTAATTGGTAATTGGTAATTGGTAATTGGTAATTGGTAATTGGTAATTGGTAATTGGTAATTGGT
>RDXV01000214.1 GCA_004292695.1 Nostocales cyanobacterium
TTTAGAATTTTTAGGAAGAATTGATCAACAGATAAAGTTAAGAGGATTTAGAATTGAATTAGGAGAAATTGAAGGGGTTTTATTACAACATCCTTTAGTGAAAGAAGCTGTTGTAATTTTAGATAAAAATGATCATAACTCCAGATTATTAGCTTATGTCACTCATATAGCAACATCTGTAGATATCAGTTTTGAACTACAAGAATATCTGAAAAATTGCCTACCTCATTATATGATTCCTAGCCAAATTATGGTTTTGGAACAATTACCACTGACTGCTAACGGTAAAATAAATAAGCAAAAATTACCATTACCAAATATAGATATTTCTGAACATTTACAAATCCCTGTCACTCCCACAGAAGAAATATTAGCTAATTTATGGCAAGAATTATTAAAAATTGAAAACATCAAATCAGTCAGTCGTGAACATAACTTTTTTGAATTGGGCGGTAATTCCCTGTTAGCTACGCAATTAATCACCAGAATTCGTGATAGTTTTGGAATTGAATTGTCTGTCAGAAAAATATTTGAACACAGTATTTTATCAGAATTAGCAAAAGCAGTAGAAATAGCCACTAAAACTATTACTTTACCTCCCCTTTTACCCCAGGCAGAAAATGAAGCAAAACACCTTTCTTTTGCCCAATCAAGATTATGGTTTATTGCTCAATTAGAAAATCAAGGCAGTTCATCTACTTATAATATGCCAGCGGCTTTTCACATTGAAGGAAATCTGAACATAGCAGCTTTACAGCAAAGTTTAACCTATTTATTACAACGTCATAGTAGTTTACGGACTTATTTTCCCCCATTGCAGGGAGAACCACAAATAGTAATTAGAAACATAGAAGAAATAGAAGTATTAGAAATTACTGATTTACACAAACTTGATTTACAAACTCAATCAGAAACCATACAAAAATTAGCTGATACCCATGCCCAAAAACCCTTTAACTTAAATACTGATTGTCTATTTAGAGCTAAATTATTACAAGTAAATAAAAATGAAAATATCTTGTTAATTAATATGCACCACATCATTAGTGATGGTTGGTCAATGGGCATATTTAAACGAGAATGGGAACAGGTTTATAATGCTTATGCTGCGGGTATGACACCAAATTTATTCCCCCTACCAATTCAGTACAGTGATTTTGCAGTTTGGCAGCGTCAATGGTTACAGGGAGAAGTCTTAGAAACTCAAGAAAAATACTGGAAAAATCAGTTAAAAGATGCGCCAAAATTATTAGAATTACCTACAGATTATCCCCGTCCAGCACAACAAAGTTATCAAGGTAAACATGAAGAATATTATTTGAGTAAAGAACTAACTCAACAACTTAAAAAACTCAGTCAAGAACAAGGTGTAACTTTATTTATGACCTTGTTAACTGCTTTTAATATCTTATTATCTCGTTACAGTCGCCAAGAAGATTTATGTGTTGGTTCTGGTATTGCAAACCGCACCCATCAAGACACAGAAAACTTAATCGGTTTTTTTGTGAATACCTTAGTATTGAGAAGTAAAATTAACTCAGAAAAAACATTTATTGATTTACTCCAACAAACTCGAAAAACTTGTTTAGATGCTTACGCCCATCAAGATATTCCCTTTGAATATTTAGTAGAAAAACTACAACCAGAACGCAGTTTGAGTTGTAACCCTTTATGTCAAGTAATGATAGTTTTACAAAACATGGAAGGGGTGGGTAAAAAAATCAATTTAACTGATCTAAATATTCAACAATTATCACCAAATTATCCCTTTGCCAAGTTTGATTTAACATTATATTTGTTTGACAGTGATGAGCAATTATATTGTATGTGGGAATATGCCACAGATTTATTTACTATGGAAACAATTAAACGTATAACGAGACATTTTGAAGTTTTACTGACCGCAATTCTTCAAAATCCCCAACAACCAATTTATCAATTACCATTAATTACTCCTACAGAGATTCAAAAATTAAAAACTTGGAATCAAACAGATATTAATTACTCCGAGAAACAAACACTAATCAATTTGTTTAACAAACAAGTACAAACAACACCTAATCATTTTGCAGTTTTTTTTCAATCACAAACTTTAACTTATCAGGAATTAGATCACAAAGCCAATCAACTGGCAAATTATTTAATTAACAATTATGCAATTCAAGCAGATACATTAATTGGTATTTGTGTTGAACGTTCATTAGAAATGATCATTGGTTTACTAGGAATATTAAAAACAGGTGCAGCTTATGTTCCTTTAGATCCTGAATATCCCCTTGAGCGTTTACGCTTTATGGTTGAAGATGCAAACGTTACATTAATTATTACTCAAAAGCAATTTACTGATAAATTTACCAATGATGAAAATAGATTAATTTGTTTAGATGAAATTGCAGATAAAATATTAAACAATTCTCCGATTCAACCTAATATTAACATTAGTGAAAATCATTTAGCCAATGTAATTTATACCTCTGGTTCAACAGGAAAACCTAAAGGTGTAATGGTTGAACATCGAGGAATTTACAACCTAGTTAAATCTCAAATTCAGACCTTTGGAGTAAACTCTCATAGTCGCATTCTTCAGTTTGCATCTTTCAGTTTTGATGCGGCCTCTTCTGAAATTTTTATGGCTTTAGGAACAGGAGCAACTCTATATTTAGCAACTAAAAATTCTCTGATACCAGGAAAACCATTAATTGGGCAGTTAAATAAATATAAAATTACTCATATTACTTTACCACCATCAGCTTTAGCGGTAATACCTGAAACTACACTACCATCACTGCAAACAATAATTGTTGCTGGAGAAACTTGTGCTTTAGAATTAATGCAAAAATGGTCTGTAGATAGAAACTTTTTTAATGCTTACGGTCCTACAGAAGCTAGTGTTTGTACATCTATTTATCAATGTAATAATCATTATAAAAAAATAGCTATTGGTAAACCAATTAATAATAATCGTGTTTATATTTTAGATGCCAATAATAAAATATTACCCCCAGGAATACCAGGAGAATTATGTATTGCTGGTGTAGGTTTAGCTAGAGGTTATTTAAACCAACCTGAATTAACATCAGAAAAATTTATTGAAATTGAACTTGAATTACTTGGTAAACATGAAAGAATTTATAAAACTGGTGATTTAGCTAAATGGGATAATCAGGGTAATTTATATTATTTAGGACGACTTGATCATCAAGTAAAATTGCGTGGATTCAGAATAGAATTAAGTGAAATTGAAGCTACATTAATCAAACATCAAAAAATTAAAGAAGCAGTGGTTGTTCTCAGAAAAGATAGCGATTTTGATCAACTTTTAGTAGCTTATATCGTTCCCAATCTGACAGCAAAAAACACAAATACTGATGAATTTATAAAACTATGGTCAGACTTATTTAATAATAACTATTCTCAGCAAATAAACCCCACTGATGATCCAACTTTAAATATCGCAGGTTGGAATGATAGTTATACTGGTAAACCCATTTCTTCAGATGCAATGCAAGAATGGCGTGATACAACAGTAGAGAGAATTTTAGCACTTTCACCTCAAAAAGTGTGGGAAATTGGCTGTGGTTCAGGAATGTTATTATTTAAAATTGCTCCCCATTCTCAACATTATTTAGGTACAGACTTTTCCACAGGTGCATTAAAGTATATTGAACAATATCTAGAACCACAATCTTTAGATAACAAAGTGACTTTAAAGCAAAGTCAAGCCAATGATTTTACCAATATTCAAAACAATAACTATGATGTTGTTATTCTCAACTCTGTAATTCAATATTTCCCATCTGTTGATTATTTAATAAATGTTTTAGCAGGAGTAATTAACTCTGTTAGTCATCAAGGTAAAATATTTATTGGTGATGTGCGAAATTTACATTTATTAGAGGTTTTCCATACTGCTACCGAATTTTATCGCTCTCCTGAAAATTTCTCAATTCCAGAATTACTGGAAAACATTAAAAGAAGTATAATTACAGAAGAAGAATTACTCATTGATCCTGATTTCTTTATTGCTATTAAACAAAAATTCCCCCGGATCACTCATGTAGAAATTCAACTAAAACGGAGTTATCATCATACAGAAATGAGCCGTTTTCGATATGATGTGATTTTATATTTAGATCAATTAGAAGTTAACTTTACTCAAACTGAATGTTTAGATTGGCGAGATCAACAGTTAAATCTAGAATCTATTCAAGAAATTTTAACCACTAAATCACCAGATTTATTACACATTAAAAATATTCCCAATGCTAGACTAAGTATAGAAATTGCATTGTTAGAAAATATAGGTGAGTTAGAGGGAAATGTCAAAGATTTACAGAGATATATAGAAACATTAAATCATCGAATTTCTTCAGGTATAGAACCAGAAAATTTTCACGATTTAACCGCCAATCTACCTTATAAAGTTTTTCTGCAATATAACTCTACAAATTTAGGTAATTATGATGTTATCTTACAGAAAAATATTTCTCAACAGCAGCAAATACCCAGATTTAATTATGGATGTAATTATCAAGACAATTATGACTGTAAACCTTGGCAAGATTACGCTAATCAACCTTTGAAATATCAAACCAATAATATTAATATTGATCCGTCTTTATTAACAGAATGGCGAGATTTTTTAAATAAAACCTTACCTAATTACATGATTCCTAGCCATTTTGTAGTCTTAGAAAAATTACCATTAACACCCAATGGTAAAATAGATAGAAAAGCACTACCAGCACCAAACGCAATTATTACCAAAAACAATATTGAATTACCTGTAACAAAAACAGAAAAATTCTTAGCTCAAATTTGGGTAAAACTGCTGAAATATGAAGCTATTTCCCGGCAAGATAACTTCTTTAATTTAGGTGGACATTCTTTATTAGCAACTCAGCTATGTTATCTGATTCGTGATCAATTTAAAGTAGACATTCCATTAAGTAAAATATTTGATTTACCGATTCTCTGTGATTTAGCTAAATATATAGATAGCTGCATTTGGGTTAATTATAATACCTTAGAAATAGAACCTTTAAGTGCTGATGAGGAAGAAATAGAATTTTAGATTTTTCATAAAAACTTTTAATAAATTTATTTTAATAGACTTACAAAAATATGATCAACAATCAACAAATTATTGATTTAATCCAACAATTGCAAAATATTAACTGCCGTATTTGGGTAGAAGATGATAAATTGCGGATTCGTACTAGCAAAAATTCACTTACCCCTGAACTAAAACAAGAAATTCAAAATCATAAAAACGAAATTATCGCTTTTTTACAAACAGCTAAAAAGCAAGTTGTATCTACAGAAGAAATTCCCATCTTAGCTGCTGATACTCCTCAACCTCTCTCCTTTGCTCAACAACGTTTGTGGATATTATCACAACTGCAAGGAGCAACAAATATTTATAATATGCCAGTAGCTTTACAAATTAATGGACAATTAAATATTGATGCTTTATATGCTAGTTTTAAATATTTATTTAACCGCCATCAAAGTCTGCGGATGTATTTTCCTCAAATAAACGGAGAACCTCAGATTGCTGTTCATAATTTAGCAGAAATTCAAGTTTTAAATATTCAATATTGCCCAAAATTTAATCATGAAGATAATAACCAAATTCAAAATTTAATTAATACTCACATTCAAGAAACATTTGACCTCAATCAAGGACAATTATTTAAAGCCACATTACTGCAATTTAAAAATCATAAATTTGTATTAGTAATGAATATGCACCATATTATTAGTGATGGCTGGTCAATGGGTGTGTTAATGCGGGAATTATGGCAAGCATATAGAGCTTTTAATCAAGGTGAAAAACCAAATTTTTCTCCTTTACCAATTCAATATAGTGACTACGCAGCTTGGCAAAGAAACAGGTTACAAGGCGAAATTTTCAATAAACAAATTAATTATTGGCAAGAGCAACTTAATAATGCTCCTCCATTATTAGAATTACCTACAGATTTTCCTCGTCCTCCAGTACAAAGTTTCCAGGGAAATCGTTATATATTTTCTCTCTCAACAGAACTAACTAATGCTATCAAAACTTTTAGTCAACAACAAAATGTTAGCTTATTTATGACTTTGTTGACTACTTTAAATATTCTCCTATCTCGTTACAGTCGTCAAAATGATTTGTGCATTGGTTCTCCCATCGCTAACCGTACCCATAGTCAAACTGAGGGTTTAATAGGTTTTTTTGTTAACACTTTGGTACTGCGAAATCAAATTAATTGGCATCAAAATTTTCTTGATTTATTACAACAAACTCGCCAAACTTGTTTAAATGCTTACGCTCATCAAGATATCCCTTTTGAAGTATTGGTAGAAAAATTAAAACCAGAACGCAGTATAACTTATAATCCCTTATTTCAGGTTATGTTTGCTCTTGAAAATAACGAACATTCACAGGTAAATATACCAGGATTAAATATAGAAATGTTCGGAATAAAAGGGGAAATATCTAAGTTTGATTTATCACTGTTAGTAATGGAAGAGAATCAGCAGCTAACCTGTTATTGGGAATATGCTACAGATTTATTTACTACAACCACTATTCAAAATATGGCGGAACATTTTCATGTTCTCATTCAAGAAATTATTAATTATCCCCAACAACCTCTGTATACTTTATCTTTGCTGACAGCTAATGGTATTAATCAGATTAAAAGCTGGAATCAAACACAAAAAGCATATCCTCAAAATCAAACTTTTGTAGATTTATTCACACAACAAGTTGAAAAAAATCCTGATAAATTAGCTGTAGTATTTGCATCAAAAAGTCTCACATATCAACAATTAAATCTAAAAGCTGAACAATTAGCTAACTATTTAATTCTCAATTATGACATCAAAGCAGATACCTTAATTGGTATTGCTATAGAACGTTCATTAGAAATGATAATTGGTGTTTTAGGTATTCTCAAAGCTGGTGCTGCTTATGTTCCCATAGATC
>RDXV01000215.1 GCA_004292695.1 Nostocales cyanobacterium
TTTGGCTAAAGCGTGAAAGCTTACTGAGGGATAACCGCTCCCATGCTCCCCGTGAAGTAAGAAATAAATGTCTAGACTTGTCTATGATTTATATAGCAGGAATAATAAATAGGGTTTGCTGAAAAAGTCTTTCCGTAGAGGCAAGCCCTAATTAACCAAAATCCTGTTTTACTTTTCTGAGTCTTTTCAATCCCTTGGGAGGAATACCAGTAAATCTAATCAAATAATAATTTTCTTCCTGATCAAACTTTTTCATAACCTTAGCGTATATATCAGGTTCTTCATCCATAACAGCGGTTTCTGTTAGCAATTTTAATTTAATGTTAGTTAAGATTTCTAACTCATATTTACATTGCAATTTAGCACCATTTTCTGATAATCCTACCAAAGCACCCGGTAACAAATTACCATCAGCTTTTTTACCATATAAAACGACAAATTCAATAGCTAATTGATCATTTAGTAACTCAATATTTTCATCAATTCTTGGCAAAAATAAATTATATTTTTCCTCAATACCCCCAACTTCATAGAGATTCACTGGTTCTTTAATACCTTTTGGTTCTACTTTAAATTTACTATCAATTCTTAACTTTAAATCAATATCTTGATAGGTATATTCAGAAATTAAAACCTGTCCACCCACAGAATATGATTCTATTCTGGCTGCTAAATTCACATGACTACCAATAACAGTATATTCTGCTCTTTTTTGAGAACCAATATTTCCCGCTATCACTTCCCCTGTATTAATACCAATTCCCATTTCTAAAATTGGTAAATTCATTTCTTGATTTTTTTTATTCACCTTTTCCATTGCTAATTGCATCGCTAAAGCACAAGCTACCGCTCTTTCAGAATCATCTTTTCTACTAATTGGTGCGCCAAACATCACCAAAATTCCATCACCCATAAAATCATTAATATTACCCTGATATTGATTAATTATATTAGTCATTTCCTCTAGATAGAGATTCAGAATTTCTACTACCTTTTCTGGTGGATATTGTTCAGAAATAGATGAAAAACCTCTGACATCAGAAACCAAAATGGTAACTTTTCTTCTTTCTCCTCCTAACAACAAAGCATCAGGATCATCTATTAAGTTTTTCACAACTTCATCAGTTAGATAACGCCCAAAAGTTTTTTGCATATTGTTAGCAGTATTGGCAATATATTGTAGAATCATTACTGCTGATCCTAATAATGCTAATAAAGGAGGAATTACAGGAATCCACCAACCTGCTAAAAATGCGAATAAGCAAGTAATAATTAAGGTAAATGCAGTAATTGAAATACTAATGGTGATGAGATAAATATTTTTTCTTTGTTGCCAACATAACATAGAACCAATGAAAGACCAAAGTAAAATCCATAACCATTCTTCTGGTTCTTTCCATGATTGAATTTGCGGACGATTATCTAGTGCAGCACTCAATATTTGACTGGTTAAATTAGCATGAATATATACCCCATGTAATCTGGATGATTTTGACGATTTTTGACTACTGTAAGGTGTTAAAAAGTTATCTCTTAAACTTTCTGCTGTTGAACCTATTAATACTATTTTTCCTGACATTAAGTTTTGAGAAATTTCATTTTTTAACACTTGGGTCAAAGAGACAGTCTCAAATTTAGTTTCATCACCTCTATAGTTTAATAAGATTTGATAACTACCATCATTTTCACGAATATAACCACCATCATTTCCTTCAAATCTCGGAAAAATTCCTTTTCCTAACTGTAAATAATTGGGATTAGTAGTTGCTGCTTTTGCTTCAATTCCTTCTTTTTGTAAATAGATAGATGCTAATTTTAAACTTAAACTTTCTGCAACATTCTCACCGTTTAAGTAATAGTAGAGAATTGCTCTTCTAAGTTTACCATCTGGATCAGTAGGAAAATCATTTCCCCCCACTTGTTGTTTTTCTTTCAGAATTGGTGGAGGTTGAACTGTAAAACTCTGAGAATTTTCTAAAACATTTTGAATCCCAATTAAGTTGGGTGTACTTTCAAAAACCTTCACTAAGTCTTTATAACCATCATCAACAGGGAAATTCCTATAAATGTCTAAACCTATTGCTCTGGGTTTTTGAAGTTTAATTTTAGTCAATAATTCCGCTAAAGTTGTATCTAGAATTGGCCATCTTTTCAGATTACTGATATCTTTTTCTGTGATTTCTACTACTACTATCCGCTGTTCATCTGCTTCTTGGGGACGAAGAGTAAACATTTGATCCAATGCTTTTAATTCTAAAGATTGGAGTAAACCAGTTAACCGAATCATGATGACAATAAAAGTCATACTGGGAACACAAATAATTACACTTTGCCATTCCCAAAATTTCTTTTTTAGCTTGTCCAGCATATTATTTAAAATTTGATGTTAGGTTTGTATTTTGGGAATCAAAAATGTAATGAACTACTAATTTTTGGTGGTGCTTTCCTGCATACAAAAGTTTAATATTGGTTCAGATTCCATTTGATTTAATTCTGCTGAGTCTAAAAATTGTTGCCAATGTGCTTTGACTACGGGATCATTTGGTTTCTGACAACGTAGTGTTACTAGAGAAGTCAGTGCATCATACCAAATTCCAGCTTGTGCATAGCTAGAGGCTTGTTGTAATAAATTATTTTTTTCCCCTACATTTAAAAGAGGTAATTCTTTGGGTATACGTTTGACTACACCTTCCACAAAGGGATTTCTACTAGAGTCGTCAGGATCGCAAATGATTGTAAGATACCAACGATAGCTACTGTTGGCTTCTAAGTTGATCTCTTTTTCAGGTAAGGTCAAGCTGACTATTCCTGATTGTTCAGGTAAATTTAAAATAGTTTTATAAACTACTTTCTGATCATCTTTATTTTGTGGGTTGTTAGTGAGTAGTATAAATTCAGCAGTTTTAGCGGTAGATTTGGGTATATTCCAAAATAATGTCGGATTTTTTACTACTGTTATTCCTGATTGACTGTTAGGTAGCAAAGGTGTAATGGCTTGTTGATTCAGACATGAAGATCCACGAGTAGCAGCACCAATGGTTTCTGGATTTTCTTTATCATCTGCGGGAGGTTTAAATCTAGTTGCAGCACCTATGGTATCAGGATTATTTCTTTGATCTACTGGAGGCTGAAATCTTTGACTGGTTTGCCAAGTTCGATCTCTTGAATATGACTGAGCTAATACGGTAGGCGATAGGATGTTACAAGTTAAATAAACTACAAAAAAACAGAGGGGCGTTTTTGATAACTTCATCTTTGAATATCCTCTTTATTGACTATTTTATACTCCAAATACGTAAACTCAGAATTAGATACTTTGAAATTGTTTAAAAAATTGCTAGAAGAAATACTGATTTTGTTATATCTAATCAATATTTTTACATCTAATTACTAAGATATACAGTAGTAGATAATATTCTGTTATACAAACTGCAATGATGAATTTACGAATTAAATGAAATAATTTTAACATTTACATAACTAATTCATTGCACCCAAGGCGATGACTGCATTTTGTCCACCAAAACCAAAGCTAAAACACAATGACGTTTGTACTGGCTTTTTTGTTGCTGTGGTTACAAAGTTAAGTGGAAATTCTGGTTGCTGTAACCCCACACAAGGAGGTAATATTTTGTGCTTTAAACTCTGTAGGGAAAATGCCACGCCTAAAGCTCCTGAACCTCCCAAAGTATGTCCTGTAGCACCTTTGGTAGAACTAACGGCTACATGACTAGGAAATACAGATTGTATCATTTTACTTTCTATTTGGTCATTGAGGATGGTCGCTGTACCATGTGTATGGATGTAATCAATATCTTGGGGTTGTAAGTGACTACGCTGTAAACACTGTTGAATTGCGGCGATCGCACTTTTTCCATCAGGATCAGGTTTACTACCATGAAAAGCATCTGCTGTCAAGCCAAAACCTAAAATTTCCCCATAAATGTCCGCTTGACGTTGCTGTGCTAACTCCGCAGACTCCAAAACAAATACTGCTCCACCTTCACCTAATACTAAACCTTCTCTGTGCAAATCAAAGGGGTAAGCTCCCGTTTGTGCTAAAGCTCCCATTTGCTGAAAACCGCAAATAGTTAGGGGTGTAATGGGTGCTTCCACTGCTCCGGCCATCGCCCTTTGACATTGGCCAGTTTGAATTAACATTGCTGCTTGGGCGATCGCCCAGATACCCGTAGCACAGGCGGCCATCGGTGCTAAAACTATACCTAAAGTACCAACTTGATGAGCAACCGTGAGCGCATTTTGGTGAGGTAGAGTATTTAACCAAGATTCTAAATTTTCCGACTTATCAAATATATAGTCATTTAGGAGATGTAATTGTCGTGCCAAATTTTCCCAACGGCCTTGATAACCACGACTAGAACCAATAACCACCGCACATTCACATAAAGGTGGTATTAGTCCCGCATTCATCAAAGCATCATTAACAACTCTTTGAGTTAAAACATTTAATTGAGATGGTTGATTATCAATTAAAGCTAGAGGAATTTTCGATAGTTCTGGGAAAGGTTGGTGTAATTTAATGGCTGTTTTTGAACCCAGCAAATTTTCCCAGCTATCTTCCAAACTATTACCCAGAGCAGAAACTAAACCAATACCAGTAACAACAACTCTAATCAATTTAACAATTTTAATAGTTTTAAAAATTTTAAAAAAGTTTTAAGAACTTATTTTTTTAACAAAACCTCAGCAGTCAATAGTCAGCATTTATAACTGACTACTAACCATTGACTACTAAATTACTGAGCAGCTTTTAAATTTTCAGCACCTTGGATCACTGTAGCAGACTCAATAGTATCGCCTTGTTGAATCTTATTGACCGCCTCAAAGCCATTAGTAACATAGCCAAAAACCGCATAGTCACCATCTAGAAACGGCAAATCAGCCAAAGCAAAATAGAATTGAGAAGAAGCAGAGTCAGGCATTTGGGATCTAGCCATAGCCACTGCACCTAATTTGTGTTGTAACTGCGGTTGTTTATTTATACCTCCTTGCCCAAAAGTTTTACCATAAACTGGTTCTTTCTCACCTTTAGGCTTAATTTCCAAAGGAATACGACGTTCAGTACCAATTTTCGGATCTACATAACCACCAGTACCATTACCCAGAGGATCGCCACCCTGAACTACAAAAGGTTGGGGATCACGTACAACCCGGTGGAATTTCAAACCGTTATAAAAACCCTTTTGTACTAAGTCAACAAAATTACCCGCAGTTATAGGAGCATTATCACCATCAACTTCGATAGTAATTGTTTGCACTTCCTCGGTGTTCTTGTATTTCACCTTCATTTCGACAATAGCCTTACCTGCGAGTTGTGGTAAATCTTTCATGCCTGGAATCTTCTCTTTTTTATTTTCTGATACAGTTGTCGCTTGAGTTGTTGATTCTGAGTTTGTGTTTGTCACCTCAGAAGTAGTTGTAGAAGTGGTAGATGTATCAGAAGCAACTTGTTCTGTAGCACATCCACCCAAAACCAAACCACTAATCATCAACAAAAGCACTAAAAATTGTGAAAATTTTAACCGCATTGATAATTATTGACTCAACCAGAGTATCTTAGCAATTTTATAATCCTTCCAAGGGTACACTTAAAAAGCGAGCTAACTGAGCGCCTTGGGTTTCTAACTCAGCCAAAGACATAGGTTGGCCAACTCTAGTTAAAGGAATATCACGTCTTCCTTTCACCTTGAGGTAAAGCGCACGTTGAGGATTTAAACCTTCCTTAATAGAGATGCGAACAGACTGTATATCTTGAATGCGACTTTCTATTTCAATTTGACGGTTTTTACCAGGAAAACCCCAGCGAAAAATTTTGAACTTCCCAGTTTCCTGGTTAAACTCATTGTAACCGCCGCCAACATCCCATAAAATAACTAACCACAGGTACAGAGATAACAGCGAACCCGCACTTCCATACAAACCCATTACCAATCCTTGGGGGATAAACACCAGTTGAGTGGGATCAGTAACAATCAGTAGATTAACTTTCAGATAGCTGGAAATACCAGCCAACAAAAAACCAGAAGCTCCCATAGTGACAATAGCTGCCCAAAAGTAGTTACTCAAGCGACGAGAACCGAGAACGTCTTGATGCAGGAGGCTATCGCCTTTATTAATCGTTTTTGATGTCGTCATTTAAACTACCTTAGACCGTAAGATTTTGTGTGTAAATTGGGAAATGGGTAATGAGAAATAAATCTCGAGTTTAACTGCACCTAAACCATCAAAGACACGTTTTCTCAAGCTGACGCTTAAATCTTGCCCCAGCAACTAATCTCATCAGCCTGTAGCCAAAAAACCGTGACTCTTCAGTTTTATGGTGAATCTTGCCTGAGAGATTTTAGTGAATTCTATCATTGTGACGATCAAACTACCCCAGAATTTAAGCATCTCAGGAAAGTTTACTGATCAAGCTAACATTCTCTTAGTTGAGCAAAATGTATTACAAGCTATAATATTTATGAGAATTATGAGAAAAGTTGTATCATTTTGTTAAAATTCTGATACATCCATACGTTTAACATTCTCAGCATCTAACTAAATTCACCTATCGTCAGCGCAAACCTTGACGAATGTGATAAGTTAAGAATCATTAAGTTGTCACAAGCTAAATAATTAGAAAGTGACAGCAGTAATGGCATAATTCTGAGAAACGCCTAAACATACAGGTAACAAAATCTCAGAGTATATTAGTTACCGAAAAGTAGCTAAAAGTGTCAAAATTACGTTTAATTCCTCGCGGCAGTTGCTTGTGAAATTAACAACCTCATAGCATTCTGTCTTAAAAAACGTCGCAATTTTAGTAAACAAGAGGATTTTAGTTCAATGACCATTGCAGTTGGACGCGCCCCGTCAAGAGGGTGGTTTGACGTACTAGACGACTGGTTGAAGCGCGATCGCTTCGTATTCGTAGGTTGGTCTGGT
>RDXV01000054.1 GCA_004292695.1 Nostocales cyanobacterium
GGAGCAGGGGGAGCAGGGGGAGAAAAGATTTTTACCAACTAATTCTTCATTCTTCATTCTTCATTCTAAATTCTCAATTCTTTACACATCCCCTTGGAAAAATACCCCACTTCAGATAAAAATAAAATTGATAACTGTTGACAAAATTTTAATTTACTCATAACAGAGGGATTCTTAAAATGGACATTGATACCCGTGTTGTTATTGTCTTAGCACCTTTAGCTATCGCCGCAGGTTGGGCTGCTTTTAATATCGGTGCTGCTGCTATTAGACAAGTACAAAACTTTTTGAACAAAGAAGCTTAATTAAGGGAACAGGGAACAGGGAACAGAAGGCAAGAGGCAAAAGGCAAAAGGCAAAAGTTAATACTCTTCCCCTGCTTTCTTCACTGTCACCTGTCACCTGTCACCTGTCACCTGTCACCTGATAACCGTGAATACAGACTCTTTATTACAACCCTTCCAAAAATTCGGCGTTAATTTGGGACTCTCCCGTATTCTCAAATTATTAGCAAAACTTAATAACCCCCATGAACAAGTACCTGTAATTCATGTTGCCGGGACTAATGGTAAAGGTTCAGTGTGCGCTTATCTATCATCTGTCCTCACCCAAGCAGGTTATCGTACAGGACGTTACACTTCACCCCATTTAATAGACTGGACAGAAAGAATTTGTGTTAATGAACAGGCGATCGCCTCAGAAAACTTGTCTCAATTAATACAGCAAGTTCAAGCAGCAATAGACGAAAACGAGGAATCACCAACACAATTTGAAGTAATTACCGCAGCCGCTTGGTTATATTTTGTACAACAGAAAGTAGATATAGCCGTAGTAGAAGTTGGGTTAGGGGGGCGGTTAGATGCGACAAATGTTTGTGAACAACCTTTAGTAACAGTAATTACCTCAATTAGTAGAGAACATTGGCAACAATTAGGATCAACAATTAAAGAGATTGCTGGAGAAAAGGCAGGTATAATTAAAGCCGGATGTCCTGTAATTATGGGACAATTACCAGAGGATGCCAAACAAGTTGTAATATCCAGAAGTTTAGAATTACAAAGTCCGATTTTTACACCTCAACCAGCAATAGAAATTAGTCCTGGATGGGCAGAATATAAGAGATGGGGAGATGGGGAGATGGGGAGATGGGGAGATGGGGAAAAAATAGAAAGTTCTTCATTTAAAATTAAATATCCTTTACCATTAAAAGGGCAAATTCAACTACATAATTCAGCCTTAGCATTAGCAACATTAGAGATATTAAAAACCCAAGGTTGGGAAATTTCTGAACAAGCAATTATTCAAGGTTTTGAAAAAACCAAATGGCCAGGAAGAATGCAGTGGTTGACATGGAAGAATAAACAGAAAAATCAAGAACATCAAAAAAATCAAGAACATCAATTATTAATAGATGGCGCACATAACCCATCATCAGCAGAAGTTTTGAGAAAATATGTAGATAGTTTAAAACAGGAAAAAACGAACATTAATCAAAATATCACTTGGGTAATGGGAATGTTAGCGAATAAAGATCATAGTGATATTTTTCAAGAGTTGTTAAAAACAGGAGATAAATTATATTTAGTACCTGTACCTGATAGTAATTCTGCAAATTTAGAAGATTTGAAAAAATTAGCTTTAGAAACCTGTTCAGAATTAGGTTTTTGCAGCATCTACGAAGATGTATTTTCTGCCTTAGATGCTGCTTTCACCTCTCCTAAAAATCAAGATAACCTAGTAGTTTTATGTGGTTCTCTTTATCTAATTGGTTATTTTTTAGGGAATAGGTAACAGTTATCAGTTATCAGTTATCAGTTGAAAAAGGGAATAGATTACTAATGACTAATGACTAATGACTAATGACTAATGACTAATTACCTATTATCCCATTCCTGTGCTGCATCTGCTACAGCTTGATCTACAGTTTTTTGATCTAACATAGCTGCTTGGAGATTATTGTAAATTGCTCGTTGCAGTAATTTAAAATCCTTCATTTTAGGAGTTAAAACTTCTGCGGTTTGTAGTTGTTGAGCGCTGATAATTCTAGCTTTTTCCACAGTAGAGGCTTCTGGGGGAACTTGTTGAAAATAACTATCAGACAAAGCCTTAACAGTAGAAGGTAAAACATTAGCAGCCTTAGCAAAAGCTAACTGATTTTCGTCATTAGTTAAGAATAAAGCAAACTTAACAGCAGCATCAGGATTTTTAGTAGCACGGGGGATAACAACATTCATCACCGCCACATTTTTCTTACCAGTATCACCAGTTATTTGGGGGGCGATCGCCGAATTTTTAGCAACTTCTGGAGCATTATTAGCAATAGTCTTGAGAAACTCAGGACCAGAAGCCAAAAAAGCCGTTTCCCCAGACTGGTATAAATCAATAGCTTGACGGTGGCCTTGAGTCAAAGACTCTCTAGGTATCAAACCCTGCTTATATAAATCCACCCAATACTGAAAAGCCGCCTTACCTTGGGGAGAATTAAAAGCCGCCTTACCATCAGCATCCACCAGAGTCACCCCCATTTGTACCAAAGACTCCAAAACCTCACCAGAATCTTGGGGAACAAAAGTAGCAAAAAAAGCATATTTGCGGGTTTTATCCTTAATTTGCTGCGCTGCTTGAGCTAACTCAGTATAAGTTGCAGGTGGTTTTGTAATACCTGCTTGTTTTAATAAATCAGTGTTATAAATAGTTAATCTCGTAGTCAGATACCAAGGAATACCAAAACTCTTACCATTGAGTGTACTAGCTTGCCAAATATTAGGTAAATAGGAGGACTTCACATCACCAGGTACTTTTGTATCCAAATCTAACCAAGCATTTCTACCAGCTAATTGGGAAGCAAAATCTGGGTTAAGGTTCACAACATCTGGTGGCGTTTTTGCGGAGACAGCTGTTAAAATTTTGTTCTCCATTGCAGCCCAAGGCACATCAACCCATTTAACTTTAACATTGGGATTCTTAGATTCAAAATTTTGAATCAGACCTTGGAAATACTCAGTAAATTGGGGTTGGAGTTGCATAGTCCAAAACTCAATAGTTGCAGTTTCGGAGGCTACCTGAGTGGTACTTGTGCTAACATTTCCAGTGTTGCAGCTGACAATCCAACTAGCCAGTACACCCAATAAAGCCCAAACAGTTAATTGTTTTAATTTATGCGATCGAATCATCGTGGTATATTTTTACGATTAGCGGGGGTAAGTAAAAAACTTATGCAGAAATGTGGAGATTATAGGCTATATAGATCACTTAGTCACAGATGATCTGAGAAACGGATTTAAAATTTCCATTTATTTAGTCTAGAGAGTAAAACTGTGCTAAAAGTCAAAAATAATCTTAGTAGTTTAACCAGCCTAAGCAGTTTTAGTAAACTCCTTGGTAAACAAGGTAAAGGGGTAGGAATTGAACTTGCTCCTGATCGGATGAACATAGTACAACTACGGAAACAACGCCAAGGCTTAAAACTAGAATCCTTAATCACAGTTCCAGTTCCCGAAGGAATTATCATTGATGGTCAAATCAATGACGCTCCCAGAATGGCGGAAATCATACAGCAAACGATGGCTGAAAACAAAATTAAAGCCTCCCGTGCTGCTACTTGTATTCCTGGTAGAGATGCCATAGTCCGTGTAATTCCAGTTCCTGCTGAATTGGATAACAAAGAATTACGGGAGATGGTACTAAATCATGAAGCTGCATTGTACTTACCTTATCCCAGAGAAGAAGCTGACGTAGATTATCAGAAATTGGGTTACTTTGTAGACGAGGATGGCATTGAAAAAGTTCAAGTTCTCCTAGTTGCTACCCGCAAAGAAATCACAGACTCCTATATTAGTACCTTTGCGGAGGCAGGATTAGCAATTGATGTTTTAGAGATTAACAGCTTTGCCTTAATTCGGACTATTCGTGATCAATTGCGACTATTCGGACCCCAGGAAGCCGCAGTATTAGTAGATATAGAATTTGACAGTACAGAAATTGCCATAATTATAAATGGTGTTCCCCAGTTTTCCCGTACTGTTCCCATTGGTACATATCAGTTACAAGCTGCTCTCTCCAGAGCTATGAGTTTACCCACATCCAGGGAAATGGATATGTTAATGGATATGACAATACCTGCACATCCTCTTGATGCTAACAGAACCGGGTTAACTGGTGGAAATCCTGGAATGGGTCCAATGTTAAAAATCTTAGGAGAATTAGCTGATGAACTACGCCGTTCCATAGATTTTTATATTAATCAAAGTGAAGGTTTAGAAGTTGCACAAATTCTTTTAGCAGGTATGGGTGGAGGACTACAACAACTCGATGAGTTTTTTACTCAAAGATTAGGTTTTGCCACTACACAAATTGATCCGATTAGGGATTTAGCCTTACAAGTAGAAGAAGACAAATATCCTCCAGTTAAACGTCCCGGTTTAGGGATTGTACTGGGTTTAGGAATGCGGGAGGCATAACTACAATGTACAGTTTAGATATTAATTTTCTCAAAGACCGTTCACCAGAAGAGGTGGGACCTGCTGCACCAGCTCAACCCATTAATCTCCAAGAGTATATACCAGTAGGTATAGGACTGGGTGTAGGTTTAGTGTTTCCTGGCTTAATTTTCTTAGGTGTGTGGTTTCTGGAAGGACAAAGCACAAGTTTACAACAGAAAATTACCCAACTACAGGAAGAAAGTAAACGATTAGATGGTCAAATAGCAGACATTAATAAGATCAGAGCAGAAACAGCAGCCGTCAAAGATCAAACTCAAGCACTAGTTACCGTATTTGACCGCATCCGTCCTTGGTCTGCTATGTTATTTGACCTAGAAAAGCGTATTCCTGCCAATGTCCAAGTAGAAAATATTAAACAGATACCGCCAGAACTTCCAGCCAAATCACAACCTGGACAACAACAAGCACTAACTGACGATGGTTCTATTCCCTCTGGTGTGATTGAAATTACTGGCTACGCTCGCTCCTTTTCTGATGTTAACGACTTTTTACTGAGCATGGCAGAATCTAAACTATTAGATGCCTCTGCTAGTAGAATTAGTTCCGCAGAATTGGTAGATGCACCACCCATCACTGGCGCTATTCCCCCAGAAAATACATCAGAATCCAAAATCAAGATTAAACCCCAGCAAGTGGTTAAATACACTATCAAAGCCGATTTGAGTAAAGTACCGGCATCTGAATTAATCAGTGAGCTAGAAAACAAAGGCACAGTAGGATTAGTTAATAGAATTCGTAGTTTACAAAAAACAGGAGCATTACCATAATGACAATGAGTGATGATTTAAGTTTTAACAATGGTGCTGGGTTTGATGACCTTTCACCATCCTACCCTGTACTTTTTGGTATCACCTTTACTCCCAAAATCATCGGTATTGTAGTTGGCAGTTTGGGTGTACTGGGCGCTGTTTATATGATTATGAACTTGGGAATGCCCGCTTGGGAAAAACTGCAAGGACTACAGGCAGAAGCGACTAAATTACAAGGAACTGTAGATGAGAAAACTATCCAAGCTAATCAAGGTAGTAAAGCTAAAGCAGAATTAGAAAGTTCTAAAAAATTGCAAACTCAGGTTTTAAACTTATTTGCCAATGAAAAAAGTTTAAATACTCTACTCTTGGACACTAGCACCCTCATTAATAAGAGTAATAGTGTAAACAAAAGTGGTAGTTTAATTAGAGCGCAACTAAAAAGATTTGCTCCAGCAGGAGATAAACCAGAAATAGTTAATGATAGTAGCTTGGGAGCTAAAGTAGACAACAAACTCAAACGCCAGATTATCAAAGTGCAAATAGAAAGCCGATTTGATCAAATGCAGTACATTATGAGTGAAATTGAGCGATTACAGCCTTTGTTACTGGTGGAAAATTATGATGCTAAATTGATCGAACCAGAAATAGACAATACTGATAGAGATAGACCCCCAGTTAGAAGTGAGCCTGGTAAAATTTTAACCTCCTTTGACTTAGTGGCATTAATGCCATTAACAGAGGAAGAAGCGGCAAAAATCGCTGCTGAAGAAGCTGCTAAACAAGCCCCACCTAAATAAACTCAACAACCATGAATGAGAATTTTTGTCTGAGTGAAATGCCAATACAGTACAATACCAGTTAGTTTTACAACTCCCGTTAACACGTAGATATACAAACTGAATTTTGAATTTTATTTAATTTAAGGTGAGGAATGAACTGTGAAACAAGTTCATAGTAATGCTTTATTTTCCAGTGCTGCCGCTTGTGTTCTGTTAGCGGCGCAACCAGCTTTTGCCCAAGTTACCCAAATTACAGAAGTTAAACTCAACCCCAACAATGGGGGAGTCAATGTAATGTTAAGTATCTCCGCTGGTAATAAACCCCAGGTGTTTACCACTAAACGAGATAATGCTTTAGTTGCAGATATTATAAATACTCAGCTACGTTTACCAAAAGGTGAGAGTTTCCGCCAAGAAAACCCAGCACCAGGTATAGCTTTAGTGGAAGTTAACCAACTAGATGCTAACAGTGTGCGGGTGAAGGTGACAGGTGTGGATGAAGCACCTACTAACCAACCAATAATCCGTAAAGATAATAATTTAACTTTGGGATTTATGGCTAGTGGTAATGCCACCGCCAGCAATTCCCAACCAGCGAATAACACAGCATCTTTACCCGCAACCACCGTCACCACACCAGGACAACCAGCGGGTAAAATAGATGTCTTAGTCCCTAACCCAGAAATATCTATTGATGGTCAACCTGCACAACCCGCAGGTCCAAACAAACCCTATAACGTCGCTCCGCCGTTTTTACCCAGAGCGGTTGCACCACCAGTAGGTGATATTACGGTTTCTAACACTGATACTGCTCCTAAAGAAATTGATTTAGGTACACAGGAAAGACTCCCTCGCTTGGTGTTACGAGAAGCATCTGTGCGGGAAGTGTTATCATTATTAGCTCGCGCCGCTGGTTTAAACCTAGCTTATGTTGGTTCAGAAGGAGCAGCAGCAACACCACAACCAACACCAGGTGCAGCAGCAACAGCAGCTAGTCAAACTATCTCTTTGGATATTGAAAATGAACCAGTGCAAGATGTGTTTAACTATGTTTTGCGCTTGAGTGGGTTACAAGCTAACCGCAGTGGTAGAACTATTTTTGTGGGTGCTAACCTACCCAATACCACCCGTGATACGGTGATGCGGAGTTTGCGACTTAACCAGGTGTCAGTCAGAGCAGCTTTAGACTTTTTGGTGACATTGGGTGCGGAAAGTGCTGTGAGTCGGGAAAGATTAGTTACCAGTGTTAGTGCTGTACCTGTGACTGGTGCAGAAAACGCAGTTACTAACTCTCAAACTACCACTGAAACTAAAATTGAAGTGCAAAGAGTTGATTATAAAGACTCTCAGCCTTTATTAAGAGGTTTACAGGCTTCCGGGGATGAACGGACAAACTCTGTAACTTTGGTTGGTGATCCTAAGATTGTGGAAATGGCTGTGTCTCAGTTAACACAGTTAGATGTGCGTCGTCGTCAGGTTGTGGTGAACTTGAAGATTATTGATGTTAACCTCACAGGTATTCAAGACTACAAAGCTAGTTTCTCCTTTGGTTTGGGTGATAGCTTCTTTGTTAGTGATGGTGGTGCTGCGGCATTTAACTATGGTCGGGTAAACCCACCTAGTCAAGCTGATGCAGTTAATAGTGTATTATCACCTACTGTCATTGGTACTCAGGGAAGAAGTGCAAGCGGTCCTTATGTGATACCACAGGGTGTACAAGGACAATCATTCCTCGATTATCAAACTAATGCTCCTTTTGGTAGAAATAACGATATTGATCCTACAAGGAGTCCTGATTTCCTGCGTGGTTCACCAAATAATCAGTGGAATGCACGCCCTGGGTTTGGTACAACTAATAACCCTTTGTTACCTGGTATTACACAAAGTAATCAGGGTCAGGTTACTTATCAAGTACCCACATTATTCCAATATCCCACACGTTTCCTATCTAGTTTACAAACTCAGGTAACAAACGGTAACGCCAAGATTCTTACAGATCCGACTTTGATTGTCCAAGAAGGACAAAATGCGGAAGTGAAATTAATTTCAGAAGTGTATGGTGGTATCCGAGTCACACCAGAATTAAGAGAACCAATTATTAAAGAAGCTGGTTTAACTCTGGCAGTGAGGGTAGAACGCATTGATGATAATGGTTTTGTTTCCTTATCTGTTGCGCCTACTGTAGCGGGTATTGGTGGTACTGCTGCTACTGTTGATGGAACTATTAGTTTGTTGGCTGCCAGAACTCTAGAGTCTGGTTTAATTCGTCTCCGAGATGGTCAGACTTTGATTTTATCCGGTATTATTCAGGAGTCAGACCGGACAACTGTGACGAAACTGCCTATCTTGGGTGATATCCCTCTGTTGGGTTCTTTGTTTAGAAGTACAAATAAGGACACTGAACGCCGGGAGGTAATTGTGTTACTGACACCTCAAGTGATGGATGATTCTCAGCGTTCTGCTTACGGTTATAACTACAACCCCAGTCCCCAGGTACGGCAGGTGTTAGAACGTCAAAATGTCAATATGCCTGGTAGTAGAAGATAGATTTAACAGATACCCGAATGAGTTAATGGTTCGGGTATTTAATAGAATTTCAGGAAATAGCAAATTCTGTAAATTCTCGCATTTCTGGAGAGTGAAAGCCCAGAACTATATCAGCTTTTGGTATACCTTTTTCTAGTAAAATTGCAGCAATTCCTACTTCTGTACCATCATGTTGTATCCAAACTTTACCATCTTTGATGTCAATGTGTATGCTGCAACCGTGAGTACGATGATTACCTCGCCAACCAGTGTGTAGTAACAGGTAGTGATCGTTTTTGGTATCTATGACTGCCTGTACTTCTATTTCAGGAGGCGTAAATTTTCTGTGTGCTTTTTCTAAAATTAAGTTTTTAACTATTTCACGATATTTCTCTACTGCCATGTAACAATTACCTCCTGTTTAGGCTCATAAACGAGTAGGCTAATCTTATTTCTTTGAATTACTGACTTAGTAAAACGACGTTGAAAAAATGATTTATAAACTGAGTCAGGTATTGCTAAGTAAAGTTTCCTTTGTGGATCAAATTCTTCTAGAGCAAATTGGTAGTTAAGAAATTGTCCAAGGGCGGTATGAAATTCAGAGACATTTGAGCCACCAATAAAGCTTTTAATTTCTACTGCAATTTTTTCTCCTGCTCTTTGGGCTGCTAACATTTGTGCAGCTAGGTCTATTTCAAAATCTACATCTCCCACGCTTACCTCATAAGGATCATCTGTTATTGTCCATCCGTCTTTCTCCAAAGCATTTTTCACCGCATTGTGAAAACGATCTTTTGTCATGCAATATTTTCAGATTTTCAAAACATTAGTACGATTGTAGCAAGTCCATGACTTCAATCTCAGTCTCCAGTCCCCGATCACCAGTAAGTATTTATTCCTAAAAATAAGTTGTTTCTAGGGTAACAATGCAGCAAAAAATACACTAAAATCTGAAATCTATATAAATTAATGCTTTCATCTATCCACTTCTGGCTACAACACCTTAGAATGATTCATTGAAAAGTCGAGCCAATCGGATTTACAGCGGTTTTGAGTGTAAATACTCTTGAAGGACGATTTTTGTAACTCTGCCAACAGAGATTTCAGTAAAGATGCGACAAAGTACATCTGGAAAAAAATCTCAATTAAACCTCAAGGAGCTTGATATGAACAAGGGCGAATTAATTGATGCAGTGGCTGAAAAGGCAACTGTGACTAAGAAACAAGCTGATGCTGTGTTGACTGCTGCGCTGGAAACCATCATTGAAGCTGTTTCTTCTGGCGACAAGGTTACTTTAGTGGGTTTTGGTTCTTTTGAGTCACGGGAACGCAAAGCACGGGAAGGCCGCAACCCCAAAACTAACGAGAAAATGGAAATCCCAGCTACTAAAGTTCCTGCTTTCTCCGCTGGGAAATTATTTAGAGAAAGAGTAGCGCCCCCAAAAGAGTAGTTTCTGTTGTAGGGAGTCCATTTTTGATGCGGCAAAAGGCACACGGGGGGAATTTAGCTTGGGCAGCGGCTATTGCAGGTTGTCCGGCTGATGCCATTGTTGATTTTTCTGCCAGCATCAGCCCTTTGGGACCGCCAAGTAGCGTTATTGCTGCGATCGCCTCCCAATTGGGCAATATTCAACATTACCCAGACCCAGATTATGGCGAGTTAAAACTTGCTCTGGGTCGCTTTCATCAGCTTTCCCCGGATTGGATTTTGCCAGGAAATGGTTCTGCTGAGTTGCTGACTCTCTTGGGTAGGGAATTTGCACAATTAACAGCTACGGTTTTATTAACTCCAGCTTTTGGCGACTATTACCGCACCCTTGCGGCCTATAACGCTAAAGTTCTGGAGTTTCCTGTAAGTTTGACAGGAGATCAAGGAGTCAGGAGTCAGGAGTCAGGAGTCAGGAGTCAGGAGTCAGAAGTTCTCCCCATCACCCCATCACCCCATCACCCCATCACCCCCTCTTCTGACTACGGTTTACTGCTGAATAACCCCCATAACCCGACGGGTAGGTTGTTTTCACGGGATGATATTCTGCCTCATTTACAAGATTTTGCTTTGGTGGTGGTGGATGAGGCGTTTATGGATTTTCTGCCTCCTGAACAAGAACAAAGTCTGATTGAGTTAGTGCAGGAATATGATAATTTAGTAATATTGAGATCATTAACAAAGTTTTATAGTTTAGCTGGTTTAAGGTTGGGATATGCGATCGCCCATCCTAATCGTTTAGCTAAATGGCAATCTTGGCGAGATCCTTGGCCTGTGAATACCTTGGCTGAAGTTGCCGCGATCGCCGCCCTACAAGATACAGAATTTCAACAACTCACCTGGAAATGGCTACCAGAGGCACGAAATCAACTTTTTCAAGGTCTATCATCCATTGACGGATTAAGACCCCTAGAAGGCGCGGTTAACTACCTACTGGTGGAATCTCAACACTCTACTTCCGAGTTACAAATAAAATTACTTGAGCAACACCGGATCTTAATTCGGGACTGTCAAAGTTTTAAAGAGTTAGGCGATCGCTATTTCCGCGTTGCAGTCCGTACACAAGCTGATAATGAACGATTAATTCAAGCAATTAAATTAATAAGGGAATAGGGAACAGGGAATAGGGAATAGGGAATAGGGAATAGGGAATAGGGAATAGGGAATAGGGAATAGATGAACTCTTTACTGTCACCTGTCAACTGTCAACTATCAACTGTCAACTGTCAACTATCAACTATCAACTGTCAACTGTCAACTGTCAACTATCAACTGTCAACTACTAATTACCAATGAAAAATGATTACGATATTGTGATAATAGGCGGTGATATTGCCGGGTATAAAGCAGCTTTAGCAGCAAATCAATTACAGGCTAAAGTTGCTTTAGTACAACCTCAAATTAACTATGAATTTGATTATAATTACTCAATAAAAAAACTCAGTGTCATTTATCATAACTACCAAGAAATATCAAATTTAGGTATTGTTAAATATACAGAAAATACAAAAGAAAATATACAAGAAAATACCAACTTAGAAAAACAACAAAATGACTATAATTTCTCCTATAAAAAATCAATATCTTACGCTCAAAATATCACAGATAATTTTAACCAAATTAACTCACTTTCGCACTTAGCAACTCAAGGAATTGATATTATTATTGGTAGTGGTAAATTCACAACTTCAGGAAAATTAAACTCAGGAAAATTAAACTTTGCAGTTAATGACCGAAATTTAAAATCACGAACTTATATACTCGCTTGTGGTTCATATCCATATATTCCAGATATTGAAGGTTTACAAACTACAGGATATTTAACCTTAGCTAATATTTGGCGATTTTTACAAACATCTAATTTACCAAACAATTGGGTAATTATAGGTGGTTTACCCCAAAGTATTGAAATTGCCCAAACTTTAGCCCGCTTAGGTTGTACCATTAATTTAATATTAAATGATTCCAGTGTTTTATCCCGTCTAGAACCAGAAATATCACAATTATTAATTGCAGTCTTAGAAGCTAATGGTGTACAAGTTTTTAATAATGTCAATGTTTCCCAAGTCAGAAGAATAGAAGATAAAAAATGGGTACAAGTGGGAAATAAAGCAATTGAAACTGAGGAAATTTTAGTTGCAACTGCACAACAACCAAATATAGAAAATTTGAATTTAGCAGCGATAGGTGTTAAATGGTATCCACGACGTTTAGTAGTTAATAAAAAACTACAAACCACACATCAACAAATTTACGCTTGTGGTGATGTCATTGGTGGTTATCATCTTCCTAGTTTTGCTAACTATGAAGCGAAAATTGCTGTCAAAAATGCCTTATTTTTCAATAACCATACAGTTAATTATAATTGTGTTCCTTGGATAATAAATACTCACCCAATGGTAGCAAAAGTAGGTTTAACAGCACAAGAAGCACAAACAAGATATGGGAAAAATGAAGTTTTGGTTTTTCAAAACTATTATAAGACACTGACAGCAGCACAAATTAATAATGAAATTACAGGTGTTTGTAAATTAGTTACTTTAAAAAATGGCGAAATTTTAGGATGTTCTATTTTAGGTACAGCAGCGGAAGAATTAATAAATTTAGTTGCTTTAGCAATTTCTCAAAATATCAAAATTCAGAACTTAGAAAAATTAACTATTGTTGATCCTAGTTTTACAGAAATAATATCACAAATTGCCGAAGAATGGCATCAACAAAAACTACATCAAAATCATTTTTTACAGGAATTTTTACAAAGTTTCTACCATTTTCGTCGAGATTGGAATATTTAAAGGTTAAAATTTCATTATTACCCATATTATCCCTGATGTCACTAACGGAACACCTAAATTATCAGTTCCATTAGGGGAAATTCCCTCTATCAAAGTTGCACAAATACCGCTAATAATAGCTGTGAAAATTGCCTTATTGATACCTATAGAAATTCCTAAAGGGTTAAATATTGAACCGGGAAGTAATAGCAATACCAAAAATATCACAGTTGTACTTACCAAAAACATGGCCACCGAACCTTCCCAAGAACGGGTAGAACTTCCTACTTGATATTTATGTTTACCAAAATTTTTACCAATTAATGCTGCAATTGCATCACCCCACGTCATAGACATCACACCAGCAACAGCAATATTCACATTATCCATTATACCATCTGGTCGCCACAACAAACCAAAAAGTAAGGTGATAGAAATGGCAAAATAAACAGTACCAGGAGAACTATTTTCCTGATCCATTGCTTTAATAAATCGGTAGCGATATAAAATATAGTTAATGACTATAAATGTCGCAAAGGGAATGATTCCTATTTGCCAATTTTTAAATAACAATAAAATAGCAAACACCCACATTCCCCCGCTAACATGAATAATTTTGCGGGTAATATCCTGTTTAATTCCGAAAAATCTATGTAATATTTCACCAAATAATAACAGGAGAATAGCGTAAGTATAGGAAATAAATAATCCTATGATATCTTGTTGAGTGATGAATTGAGAAATGAATGTATAATTCATAATTAGGATTTTAGATTGGTTGTTAAAACCTTGGTTAAAATCTTGGTTAAAATCTTGAGTTTTGATTTTGTTTTTCGCTGTTACGTTTAAAGGGTTTATCTGTAAAAGACACACTACCAATACCTTGGAGAATACCCCTTGCAATTAAACCTAAACCCCTACCAATTATTTGGGTGAGAACAAAAACAATACCACTTCCTGCGAAGGATAATAAAGACTGTAAACGTGGTGCAACTGCATCTCTAAATTCTAATATTAATGTCACTGCTAAAGGAATACTAGAAAGTTGCGCTAGTTCTTGGTTACGTGGTGAGTAAATGGAAATTTTCGCAATACCACGAGGTGCAAATACAAAGAGTTCATAGCGACTTTCAAAAATTGTCTGGGGTTCAGTGAAATACTGATTTAGTCTATATTTCCAAGAAAGGTTATTTCTAAATCTTTCTATTTCTCTGGTGGAAATTAAATGTCTATCATAAAATGTTTGTTTGATGGTTTCTACATCTGCTAAGAAATTTAATAGTGGTTGTAATACTCCATTGGCAATTTGAATAATTAAATTTTCTAAAATCATTGCTGCTTGAGAATTTGCTGTTTCACTTCCTGCGGGATAAAGTTTATTATCTACATACATATCAGTTTGCAAAATTATATAGGAAAATAAATCTTCTACTAAGGGTATTTTTTGCAAAATTTCTGTTTCTACTCTTGTTGAGTTATTTAATAAAAATTTGACTACTTCTATATCTTCACCACCTAAATTGAGGATAGATACCTGATTATAAAATTCTTCTAATGCTGAACGCCATAAATATTGAAGTGTGGTATTTTTGAGATCAGATAATTGTTGAGGTGTTAATTTTGAATTTCTGATCTCATCTAATTTTTCTGTTAATTTTTGAATTATACTATATAGCAATTCCCTTTTTTTATCTTCTCTCAGAATATCAATTTCTAAGGGTGTATCTGTAATATTTTCTAATGAAAATTGCAGTTTATTAATACAATCTGTTAATAGGGTAGATTGTATAGCTTTGGGAGTTAATAATGGTGGAATGACTGTTTGTATCTCTTGAGGTGTTGTTTTAGTAATACTATTTTCTAAATTAGGAGTAGGTGGTTTTGATGCTGAAACTATTTTTTGTGGTTGTTTTTCTGCTGATGTAACTAAGAGTTTATTAACTAACCAACGTGCTGCTAAAAGTTCTCTTCTTTGTCCTGCTAAAATTGCTTTATCTAATATGGGAATTCCGGGAATTTTTAATTGTGATGTTACCGAATTTAGCGATGTGTTAATATGTTCCAATCCCGATAATCTGAGATTATTTCTAACTTTCTTAAATGGTAACTGGGATAATTGATGATGAATTCCTGGTATTTCTAACCAATAAAAACCGCCATTAGTTAGTTCTTGAATAATCGGAATTAATTCAGAAATAGATGTACCTTTAGGACAATAACCGCTTACCCCTAGATTTTTCGCTGTTGATAAAATCTCTGGTGCTGATATGACACTGAGAAGTAATATAGGTATTTGTGGATATAAAGATTTTAGTTGTCTACAAAATTGCAATCCTAACTGTTGAGACTCGTTAGTATTACCATTTCCTAATTCTAAAATTATTAAATTTACAGGATTTTGATCCGGTGGGGAAATTTCCCCTAAAACTTGCAAAGCTGCTGTATCTGTGGGGACATCAGCTACTATTTGAAAATGGGGAATTGTTTCTAGAGCTACCCTTAATCCTAAACGAAAAATTGGATCTGGGTCAATCAACAGTAATTGTAAAGGTAAAGGGCGATCGCTCATAGTCAGATAAAATACAGGTAGACTTTTTCTCAGCTAAATAACTTGGTGTTACCTAACTGAGTCATCCCTATTTTCACCTGTTTTTGTCACTTTAATCTACCTACAGTCACAATGTAGATAATTGAGTAGATACAGCGATTTAGATGTAAATGAGGTACAAGTATACATGAAAACACCTTACACCAAAAGGATTTTCAATCTGATAGCTGACTGCTGATAGCTGAAAGCTGCTGCAATTAATCAGGTGTTGTGTTGCGATGTCCAAAAAAGTTGATGGTGTAACCACTAATTTTTACCCCTGTTTGTGCCTCAACTTGCTCAATTACATCTGGAGGTAGTTCAATGTATACATCTAGAATTTGATTTGTGTCTAAGCAATTAACATGACTATGAGCATCACTGATATTTCCGTATAAACGCCCATCACAATGTTCAATGCATTCTATAATCCCTTGACTAGATAGAGCTTCTAAGTTTTGATAAACAGAAGTATGACCAATTTCTTTACCTTGTTGGTTTAAACGATCATAAATTTCTCTAGCGGAAAGATGCTCCTGAGCTTGCCAAAGTAACTCTAGTATAAATCGGCGCTGGCGGCTAACACGCATACCAAGATTTTGACATCGCTCTAACGCATCTTCTAAAGAACGAATTGCTTTTGTAGAAATAGCTGGTTTTTGCATATTTCAAATTTCACTATAGGAAAACGATTACTGATTTTTATATGCAAGGATGTTACATAGTTACTAAAAATATAGTCAAATATTTCTAGCTTGGTCAGGCTTACACTTTGATGTTTATTTGATGTTTAGGATTTTAACTGTAAAACAAACTCATTACAACTTTAGCTTAACAATACTCCAAATGTCCAGGGTGGGGTAGTAGCATTGAGAGCTAAAAACTGCTACTGTGTATTGTCAATACCACTGTTGAGCAATTGAGAAAGCTGCCAAAAAGTCAATGACAATAACCATTAACCTTAACAGCAATTTTATTCATACCCTAGATTTATCACCTGCATTAGCAGTAATTGAACCACTAATACAAGAAAAATCGGTCATATCCCAAGAACAGCAATTGCGCTTTGAGATTGACTTTACAAGGGAAGCAAATGATCCCAGGGAACTGTCAGAAATTCCAGAAGTAAGACTGTGGTTTGTGCGTTTAGATGCTAAGTATCCTTGGTTGCCATTTTTACTAGACTGGAAATCTGGAGAATTAGCTCGTTATGCAGCAATGTTAGTACCGCATCAATTTAGTTCAAAAGAAGGTATTATCTATAATCCAGAGGCATTAGAAATATTTTTAATGCACAAAATTTTTATTTTGAGTGATTGGTTAAAACAGCAAAATATACCATCTCAATCTAAACTAAAATCATTAGCACAAATTTTAGGTTATGAATTAGAAGATGGATTTTTTGAAATGATAGAAAAAAGTAATGGGTAATGGGTAATTGGTAATTGGTAATTGGTAATTGGTAATTGGTAATTAAGTGAGTGAATAAATTAAAACCTTAAAAGCTGACTTCTAAAAGCTAATCTAATCAATTACGAATTACGAATTACGAATTACGAATTACGAATTATTTTTTAACCTCCCCAGATTTTTTCTAACACCGTCACTGGTGCGATATCCGCAATTTTGCCACTCATAGATTTAAGGGCTAAAAACTTATCACTTGTAGGTAATAGCTTACCGGGATCTACAGCACCCAATAAAGCAATTGTGTATGTTTGTACAGCTACACCCAAATGTAAAGGCGCACCATTTATAGTTAACATCAAACTTGCACCACCAATAATAGCTGTTAACTTACCAACATCATCAGTAGCGAAAACTTTCACACCCGGACAAGATGCTACTAAAGAAGATATAAAAGATTCATCTTCAGCTTCTTTAATCACAACTACGGGCAAATCTGGCTGTTTTTGTTGACAACTTTGAATAATTTGTTGCCAACTAGCCACAGGATAATTTGTATCAGCACCGTTAATTTGTGATAACTGGCCAGAACCGCCATAAACCAGGATATAACCTGAATCACTGATACCTAAACGCTGTTGTTGCTGTTGCGCCCATTCAAGATCAGGTTTGAGAATATTCACTGCTAACTCTGGACAAGGTGCTTTAATTCCCAGAGGTTTGAGCAGATCATGATACATAGCTGCCACATATTGAGATGTGTTCACAGGAACAACATTAGTTAAAAAACCAGCGCCATTACCTTGAAAACCAATTCGGGTAGGAATACCAGTCAACCAGAGAAATAAACCAACATACCAACTTTCTCCGGCACTAATGGCCACATCATACTCCCGATCTCGGATTGTTCCTACTAAGTTACCCCAATCTGCTAAACTGTTACGATCCTTGTAATCAAAGGTCAATACCTCGTGAACTGATTTGCTCACTCGATAGGCAGCCTTTGACCGGGGTTCGACCACGACATCTATCTGTGCATCGGGATAATGACGCTTGAGGCTATCCAAGGTGGGAAAAAAGAGAATTTGGTCGCCAATTGAACCAGGTACAAGGGCTACTACTCGCATAAATAATATATTTATTGAAGCTTATCGCTTTTATTTTAGGGGAAATATGGAGTGGGAATTTAGAATGAAGAATGAAGAATGAAGAATTGAAGAATGGGGAATTGGGAATTGGGCATGGGGCATGGGGAATGTAGAATTCAGAATTTAGAATGAAGAATGGGGAATTAATTGGTAAAAACCTTTTCCTCCCCCTGCTTCCCCTGCTTCCCCTGTTTCTCCATCATCCCATCACCCTATCTCCCTGACTCTTATTATTTACAAAATTGAGGAAAGTTGTGTATTTATTGATTCCTGCTGCTGGTAGCGGTAAAAGAATGGGTGCTGACCGCAATAAACTGTTACTGGAGGTACACTCAAAAACTCTCATTGCTTGGACTTTGTTAGCTGCGGAAGCGGCTAGTTCCATTAGTTGGATCGGTATTATTTCTCAACCCTATGACTGGGATGATTTTAAAGCGATTTTGGCTGATTTAAAGTTAACTAAACCTGTGGAATTTATTCCCGGTGGTAATACTCGCCAAGAGTCTGTGTACAATGGTTTACAGGCTTTACCAGAAGAAGCAAAACAAGTATTAATTCATGATGGGGCGCGTTGTTTGGCTACTCCAAATTTATTAAATGCCTGTGCAGAGGCTATTCTCCATTGTCCTGGTTTAATTGCTGCTATACCGGTAAAAGATACTATTAAAGTTGTAGATAAAGATAATGTAATTCAAAGTACACCTAATCGAGAAAATCTTTGGGCGGCGCAAACACCCCAAGGTTTTGATGTTAACCTACTAAAACAATGTCACGCGGAAGGTGTTCGCCAAGGTTGGGAAGTAACGGATGATGCGGCTTTATTTGAAAAATGCGGAATTGAAGTCCGTATAGTTCCAGGGGAAGAAACTAATTTAAAAGTCACAACTCCCCAAGATTTGGCGATCGCAGAATTTATTATTAGCAATAGGAAATAGGGCATTGGGCATGGGGCATGGGAAATGAAGAATGGGGAATGGGGAATAGGGAATGGGTAATAATTGATTCTCCTTTATATCCTAAATTCTCAATTTTCAATTCTAAATTCTAAATTCTAAATTCTAAATTCTACTAACAATGTCCAAAAAAAATATATCCATAGCCATCAAAATAGAAGCAATTTTATATTTAAAGGGTAAACCTTTATCTGTTACTGAAATAGCTGATTATGCTGGATGCGATCGCCACACAGCAGAAGAAGGAATACTGGAATTAATAGATAGTTATGCTAGGCGAGATAGTGCTTTAGAAGTTGTGGAAACTGCCAATGGTTATAGCTTACAACTGCGGTCAGATTTCCATGATTTAGTCCAGGCTTTAATCCCTGTAGAATTAGGTGTAGGAGCTTTACGGACATTAGCGGCGATCGCCCTCAATAGTCCAATTTTACAAACTGATCTAATTGCCATGCGTGGCTCAGGCGTATATCAGCACGTCCCCGAATTAGTAGAATTAGGATTTGTGCGTAAACGCCGAGATGGAGAATCTCGGTCATATTCATTACAAATCACACCTAAATTCCATCAATACTTTCAAATTGATCAACTCCCAGAAATTACCCCCAAAGACAACCAACAACAGCAACTAGAACTAGAACTAGAGGGAGCAGGGGAAGCAGGGGGAGCAGGGGAAGCAGGGGGAGAAAATTAACTCCTGACTCCTGACTTCTGACTTCTGACTCCTGACTCCTGATAACTGATAACTGAATAAATATGGTTTAAAGTAGAATTAGCAACTAAGCTAAAAATAATTGCCAATGGTGTTTGATCCTGATTTTTTAAATGACAACTCTGAGGAACACACTAACCAAGTTTTGAACGAACACTTGGGGGAAAACCCAAACCAGTTATTAAAATATTTGCAGCATCAGTCCCCCGACGTTCTCGCCCGTGTAGCTCAGTCTGTCAGCCCGGAAATTAAACAAATTATCTCCCAAAATGTTCAAGGACTGGTGGGAATGTTGCCATCGGAGCATTTTCATGTCCAAGTAACTACAGATAGAGATAATTTAGCTGGACTGTTAGCATCAGCAATGATGACGGGGTATTTTCTGCGGCAAATGGAACAAAGAATGCAGTTAGAAGATTTATCCAAGGAATAGTGAAGGTACAGACGCAACTCAATAGCGCCTGTACTCCAAATACTTTTAAGGTTTGGTTTCAGAACGGACTTGCAGAATTTTAGTTTTACCGTTACGGTTGACTTCAATTTTGAGAATGTCACCGACTTGACTAGAGTCAATTATTTTATGTACTTGGGCTGTAATTTTTACTGGTTGACCATTGATTTTTTGAATCACGTCACCAGGCAACAGTCCTCCTTTTTCCGCAGGGGAATTTTTAATTACCTGTACAATGACTATGCCAGCGGTTGCCTGAATTGGGAATAATTGTCTTTGATTAAATTGCTGTTTTTGTGTCGCTGACAGGTCTAACATTTCGATCCCCAAAAAAGGGTGATCTGCTTCTCCTTTCGTAAATAAGTCATTGGCGATACGTGCTGCAATTTCTATGGGAATAGCAAACCCAAGTCCTTGAGCATCAGCGCGAATGGCGGTATTAATGCCAATAACTTCACCTTGGGCGTTTAACAACGGTCCACCGGAGTTACCAGGGTTAATAGCTGCATCGGTTTGGATAAAGCTGACTCGTTTATCAGGAACACCTACTTGATCGCTGGTGCGATCTGTGGCACTTATAATACCAATGGTGACTGTATTATCTAAGCCTAAAGGGTTGCCGATGGCGATCGCCCATTGACCTGGAATTAAGTTATGTGAATTACCTAATTTCACTATCGGTAATTTATGAGCAGGAATTTTCACCACTGCTATATCAGTGACATGATCCACCCCCACCACTTTACCCTCAAAAGTCCGGCCATCTCTGAGGGTAACTTGCACTGTTTTAGTTTGCGCGACTACATGAGCATTAGTAAGTAATTGTCCATCTTCACTTAAAATAAACCCCGAACCTGTACCACGCTCAATTCTCTCCTGGGGTATTGGTTGTTCATCATCCCCAAAAAAATTCCGCAAGATATTATTATTTCTCCATTCTTGCAAAAATGGGGTTGCTACTTTCCTGGTGGCGTTAATTCGCACCACCGCAGGACCAACTTGTTGCACAGCATTAGCAATAAAATTTACATTATCTCCATTCATCGCATTTCCCACACTCACAGCAGGATAAGCCATTGTTGATTGTTGAGTTACTGAAGCAGTAACATTTTTGACTGGTGTTAAAGAATAATTATGTAATAAATAACGACTGCCAAACCAACCCACACCACCACCAACAGTCACTAGCAACAGATAAACAGCTAATTGCTTCACAGGTAACTTCATATTAATTTATTAAGAATAATGACGCTGACAATAAGACAGGTACTAACTTACAAGTGTAATCAAGGAAATAAGGAGTGAACAGATTAATTCACTTTAAATTAAGTTTGTAGTAGTTATCAGTAAGTAGCTAGGCGTTAAAATTTGTCCTTTTGACAAGGGAACAGGGAACAGGGAACAGGGAACAGGGAACAGGTTTGTGGATATTTTACTTTTCGTGACATATTTCTGTTTTTTTCTGTTCACCTACTTATTCAGTATTGAGTAGTTAGCTAACAATGTCGCTCAGAAGATTCCATCTTGAAAATTCTGCAACTAAAATCTAAAATTGGTCATCTTTTTTAAACAAGTTGACATGAATCTTTTACATCGTTCTCTGTTTTTCTTGGGAATAATCAGCACAATTGCCATGATATCCACAGTTTTGAAACCACAAAGCGCCACTGCTAAACAAATTTGTGATCCAAATATTTCCTTGGAAATTAATGGTTGTCAACAAAATTCTTCATTTGGTTTACCTGTAGATACAAAAAATCCAAATCCAATAAAATTAACTCAAATGATGCCAGTTTCCCCTAGACAAACGGCATCAACAACAACAATTAGCGGATATCCCTTAGATAATTTTACAACTATCGCCTTACCTTATGGTTGGCAAATTCACCCAATTACACGTAAAGTTTTCTTTCATAGTGGAATTGATTTAGTTGCAGAAGTGGGTACACCAGTAAAGGCGATCGCCCCTGGTATTGTCGTCTTTGCTAAAGATCAAGAAAGCTATGGAAAATTAGTGATCATTAATCATGCAGGAGGACTACAAACGCGCTACGCCCAATTAGAAACAATACAAGTAAACTTAGGACAAACAGTACAAAAAGACGAAGTTTTAGGAACAGTAGGAGCAACAGGCCAACCCACTTCCAGGGAAACACATTTACACTTTGAAATTCGAGCAGATGAACCTCTAGGATGGACAGCAAAAGATCCAAAAGGATATTTAAAGTGAGGGGGAGATGGGGAGATGGGGAGATGGGGAGAAAAGATTTTTACTAATGACTAATGACTAATGACTAATGACTAATAACTAATGACTAATGACCAAATCAGTTGATTTAACAATGTGCATTCCTGCATCTGCAAATCTTTTAAAAGCTGCATCAGCTTGTTCAGTATAGTCAACAACCCCAGGAACAACTACAGGAGAAGTACAATCTTCTAGTATATAAATTTTATTCGTTAAGGTGCTATCTACCTGTTGAATTTCTGTTAATAAATCATCAATTGTCCAAGCTACACAATGACTTTTAGCCTGTCCAGCAATAATCACAATATCATATTCTAAAAGTTGCTGAATTAAACTGGTATTCTTTTGGACAATCGGTTTTTCATCATATCCTATTAACACCTCTGGGCGTAAAATAGAATAATTTTCTGTTAAAGGATTTTCACCTTTTAATTCAAATTGAGTTTGAGTTTGACGAGCGATACTATGGAAAAATATCGCTTCTTCCACAGAAGAAACTAAAGCATGACCAATTCCTCCTAACATTGAATGATAAGGCCAAACAGTCAGCGGATATTTACTGTCTAAACTCAATTTTTTCACATAATGAAAAGCCTGTTTTTTTAACAAATCATAATTCCCACCAGTTACACTACTAGCAATAGCTGGGTTTACTTGCCAAATACAAGATTCAATATCTGCTGGAGTAATATTTGTCGCCGCTGGTGTGGGATGTTCTCCATCTTTATTCACCCAAAAAATAGGATGAAAAATTTGCATTGCTGTGTGAGTATCTAAGGTAGGAATAATCTTAGTAATTTTGCCCAAATGACGATAAATAAACTCACACAATCTTTGATTATCTTCAACTGCACCAGTTCCGGTTTTTCCTCCTACATATAACTCAAAACCGGGAATACAAAATGTATTTTGTACATCTATTAATAATAAACAAATGCGGTTTTGATCTGCTGCTGCAATTGAAATGTGATGTTGTTTTGCCCATAATTCCGCTGCAACCGCACGTTGTTGATAAGGTACTCGCCAAACTTCACCAACTTTCGCGGGTTGAAAATGGTCAGGAATAGGAAGCTGATTATTTAAAACATACTCCATAATTTTAATACATTACACTATATAACACTGTATTGTTAGCCGAGTTCAAGCAAGAACAGATTTGATATGAAGTTTTTCTACTAGCACTCAGTAGTCAGATAATTGAAAGTCTGATCAAAAATTACCATTTACCTATCCTGATCTAAGGTGTGATAAAAAATTCTGACTGCTGATTTCTAGTATTTTTACTTAGAATTACGTAATTCTGCCAATAATTCAGCTACAGAAACAACAGTAACTTCACCCTTAGCATAAGTTTGACGGGCATTCTCAAAAGCTTTTAAAAGTTCTTTACGACGGTATTCTTTCAAGCGCTTGTTAAACATTTCCATCAGCATTTCTTGTTCTTCCAGTTCAAGTGCATCAATTGCTTCAGCTAATTCCTGTACTGTTAACGTTTTCTTAATCATAGGTATGCAACCATAGAGATGATCATTTATATCAAGTTTATACAAATTGTTACAACAAAAACACAAAATCAAATTAGCAATGTTGAGCTAAGTTGAGCTAAGTTGAGCTAAGTTGAGATAATATTTATACAAATTATAATTAAATAAATTCAAGGTCTTGGATATTCCCAGAGAAAATATTTTCTGATCCAGACGAACTCATCGTTTAAAAGTGCCGGAACTATGGCAATCTGAGAAACAGAAACCCTTGCGATCTGATATTTTAGCTACAGAAAATCTACCTGTTGAGGCTATGCAAACTCTGCCGATAATTGAAAGTAACGAAACTACATCCAGTCAAACCAGCTTTGACACCACCATCAAACGCCGTAAAACCCGTCCTGTCAAGGTAGGAGATGTCACCGTTGGCGGAGGTTATCCAGTGGTAGTACAGTCAATGATTAACGAAGATACCCTGGATATTGATGGTTCAGTGGCCGCTATTCGTCGTCTCCATGAAGTTGGTTGCGAAATTGTCCGGGTAACAGTTCCCAGTCTCGCACACGCTAAAGCTTTAGCAGAAATTAAGCAGAAATTAAAGCAAACTTACCGTGATGTTCCCATTGTTGCCGACGTGCATCATAACGGGATGAAAATTGCCCTAGAAGTTGCTAAACACATAGAAAAAGTACGGATTAATCCGGGTTTGTACGTCTTTGAAAAACCCAATGCTAACCGTACAGAATATACACCAGCGGAATTTGAGGAAATTGGGGCAAAAATCCGGGAAACTTTAGAACCCTTAGTAGTTTCCTTACGTGATCAAGGTAAAGCTTTAAGAATTGGAGTTAATCATGGTTCATTAGCGGAAAGAATGCTATTTACCTATGGTGACACTCCCGAAGGAATGGTAGAGTCTGCTTTAGAATTCATCCGTATTTGTGAATCTTTGGATTTTTACAACATTGTCATTTCCATGAAAGCGTCACGAGTTCCCGTGATGTTAGCTGCTTATCGCTTAATGGCCAAGCGGATGGATGAGTTAGGGATGGAATACCCTTTACATCTGGGTGTAACGGAAGCAGGAGATGGGGAATATGGCAGAATTAAATCTACTGCGGGAATAGCCACATTATTAGCTGATGGTATTGGTGACACGATTCGCGTATCTTTAACAGAAGCACCAGAAAAAGAAATTCCTGTTTGTTACAGCATTCTGCAAGCTCTAGGTTTGCGGAAAACAATGGTTGAATATGTAGCTTGTCCTTCCTGTGGAAGAACTTTGTTTAATTTAGAGGAAGTGTTACACAAAGTCCGGGAAGCTACCAAACATTTAACTGGTTTAGATATTGCAGTCATGGGTTGTATAGTTAATGGACCGGGAGAAATGGCTGATGCTGACTATGGTTATGTAGGAAAAAATCCTGGTTTTATTTCCTTGTACCGAGGTCGGGAGGAAATTAAAAAAGTTCCAGAGGATCAAGGTGTAGAGGAGTTGATTAATTTAATTAAAGCTGATGGACGTTGGGTAGATCCTTAACTTGGGAGATGGGGAGATGGGGTGATGGAGAAGCAGGGGAAGCAGGGGAAGCAGGGGAAGCAGGGGAAGCAGGGGAAGAAAAGATTGTTAATCAATTAATTCCCCATTCTTCATTTCCCATTCTTCATTCTTCATTCTTCATTCCTCATTCTAAATTACCCATTACCAATTATCAAATCATGTGTTAGATTGGGCATACTGAAAATAAATTTTCCTCTGACACAGATGTCATTATGGTGATTACAAAAAGTAGACTTGTTTTAGGTGCTACAGCAGTTACCCTTTCTACAATTGCGGTTACAGGCCTTGGTATACATTCCCGTGGTCAAGCTCTATTTAAAGCAAGTCCCAAGGAATTAGTAGATGAGGTTTGGCAAATAGTTTATCGTCAATATGTTGACGGAACTTTCAACCAAGTAGATTGGCAAGCTGTCCGTAAAGAGTATTTAAGCAAGTCCTACAGTAATCAGGAGGAGGCTTATAAATCCATTCGGGAAATGCTGAAAAGGCTGGAAGATCCTTATACCCGGTTTATGGATCCAGAGGAATTTAAAAATATGCAGGTTGACACCTCTGGAGAGTTAACAGGTGTTGGTATCACCATCAGTCAGGATGAAAAAACTAAACAGTTAATTGTTATTGCCCCTATTGAGGATACACCGGCTTTTAAACAGGGTATTTTAGCTAAAGATATTATTTTAGAAATTGATGGTAAAAGCACTAAGGGAATGGATACTAATGAAGCTGTATCTTTGATCCGAGGTGAGGTAGGAACTAAAGTAAAATTAACCATTCTCAGAGATGGTCAGAAAAGAGTATTTAATATTACAAGGGCGCGGATTGAGATTCATCCTGTTAAGTTTTCTAAGAAGCAAACACCAGCAGGTAATTTAGGTTACATTCGTCTCAATCAATTCAGTGCTAATGCTGGGAAAGAGATGAGAGCGGCGATTAGAAAACTGGAAGCTGAAAAAGTATCTGGTTATGTTTTAGATTTACGTGGAAACCCTGGGGGTTTGTTGTTCTCCAGTATAGAAATTGCCAGAATGTGGTTAGATAAAGGAACTATTGTTTCTACTATTGATCGTCAAGGTGAACAAGAGCGGGAAATGGCTAACGGTAGGGCGTTAACAGATAAACCGTTAGTGGTTTTAGTTGATAAAGGTTCAGCTAGTGCTAGTGAAATTCTCTCTGGTGCTTTGCAGGATAATAAACGAGCTACGATAGTAGGTACACAGACTTTCGGTAAGGGTTTAGTTCAGTCGGTACGTCCTTTAGAGGGTGGTTCAGGGTTAGCGGTGACAATTGCTAAGTATCATACTCCTAGTGGTAAAGATATTAACAAACATGGTATTGATCCAGATGTGGTTGTTAATTTAACTGAGGGTCAACGAGAAGAGTTATGGTTAAAGGAAAGGGATAAATTAGCTACTTTAGAAGATCCGCAATTTGCCAAGGCTGTGGAAATTTTAGGTAGACAGGCTACGGATAATAGTAAGAATACTGGTAATAATTAATATGATCCTGTGATGGAATTACAAATAATTGATAATCAAACAATTTCTGATCAAAATATTTTTTATCTTTGTCGGGAATGTGCTTTTTATATGCAAATGGAATGTATTCATCCTGATGAGTTGGGTGTAAATTGTGCTGATGTGGTTTTTTGTAATTCCTTTACTCCTACGGTGGAAATTGATAGTCCTTGTGTGACTTTTGGTAGTGACTGGGGTTGTGTTTCCTAATCCCAAACATTACAAAACAAATCTAGAAAAGCTTCGCCGATTATCACGAAACTTCGCCAGAAAAAACAAAGGTTCTCAC
>RDXV01000216.1 GCA_004292695.1 Nostocales cyanobacterium
ACCTGTCACCTATCACCAGTCCCCAGTCACCTATCACGAGTCACCTATCACCTATCACCAGTCACCTATCACCAGTCCCCAGTCACCTAAAGCAGATTTTTTTCTACTAATAATTCAGCAATTTGGACAGCGTTTAAAGCTGCACCTTTACGAATTTGATCACCACATAGCCAGAGTTCTAAACCACAGGGATGAGAAATGTCTTGACGAATTCTCCCTACTAAAACTTCGTCTTTACCACTAGCATCTATGGGCATAGGAAAATAATTTTTCTGCCAATCTTCTACCAGTTTCACCCCTGGGGCATTACTTAAAATTGCCCTGGCTTCATCAGGATTAAATGGTGTCTCAAATTCCAGATTAATTGCTTCGGAATGGGCGCGGAGTACGGGAACTCTCACACAGGTTGCTGTAATTCTGATCTCTTGACTACCGAATATTTTCCGGGTTTCGTTCACCATTTTTAATTCTTCCTCACAATAACCCACGTCAGTTAAGGGGGAATTATGGGGAAATAAATTAAAGGCTAGAGGATATGGTAATACTTCCGCTACTGGTTGTTGTCCCTGTAGTATGGCGGTGCTTTGAATTTTTACCTCTTCCATTGCTTTTGCACCCGCACCACTAGCTGATTGATAGGTGGCCGCTACAATTCTTTGGACTGGTTTTACTTGATGTAGTGGCCAGACTGCCAAGGTCATTAAAATTGTAGTGCAGTTGGGGTTGGCAATTATCCCTTTGTGATCTGCTGCGGCTTGGGGGTTTACCTCTGGTACTACTAAGGGTACATCAGGGTTCATCCTAAACGCACTGGAGTTATCTATGACTACAGCACCTTTGTCTACAGCTACACTAGCCCAGGTTTTGGAAGTTCCACCCCCAGCACTAGCCAATACTATATCTACATTTTCAAAGGAGCGATCGCTTACCGCTTCGATTACTAAATCTTCTCCTTTAAATTTTAAGGTTTTTCCCGCACTCTTTGGTGATGCCAATAATTTGAGATCCTCTAGAGGGAAATTACGGCTTTCTAACAATTCCAGCAACTCTGTACCTACAGCACCAGTTGCACCCAATATAGCTACACGATAGGATTTAGACAAATTAGACTCCTCCTTTAAGAGGTAACAAACATTTTCTGTACAACTCTGAATATCTATAATTCCATTTATTGTGGTTTTTGATGGAGTTTTTTTAAATTTAGGTATCCATAATATCCATAAATAATATAGTGAAACATTTCCATCTCAATTAACTGAGTGTCCTGATTCCTGATTTTAGTTGACAATATTTATTGTTTAATCTGTACAGACTTGAATTATACACTACCATAAAACAAACTCTCAACTAGGCCATAAGCAGTATTCAGAAATTAAGTTGTATTTTTTGTTAACATCTACTAACTGTAAATTTAACATTTAAACACCATAAGCAACACAATTGTTTTACAAATGAGTTACGATAAAAATAAATACTAAGCATTGTACTTAATAACTAATTAACACAATAATAGCTACTAGCACTTTTCCGATAGATATTTTTTTCGATTATAGTAGGTTATTTCCTTGTTAGATCATGAGTAACCTTTTATTATACTGCATCCGTATGTATTTTGTATATAGTATCTTGCCAGCATAGCACAGCCAGAGCAAGTTGGAAAAAATTAGAATAGATATCACTAGATATCACCACAGAACTACCAAGCTGTATGTACAAAAACAAAAATTCTCGCAAAATCGTTTATTGACTTACATTAAATTGCATAAACGAAGTAAATATAAAAAACAGCCGGAAAAATGCTATTAGTAAAGATATTACAGTAAAAGTGTGAAGTCCTGTGCTATTGACGGTAAACTGAATATTTGCTCAAGAGTACAGACTGAAAAATATGGATTTAATCATGGCGATCAGACATAATTGAATCCTCACCATGAGATATCAAGTACAGAAGCCGAAAGAACAGCTTCTAGTGTGTACTCTCCAGATCAAAAATACCAAAAAATAGAGACAAAGCATGAAAGTTACCCAGGAAAAACTTGAAAAAAGCCAAATTGGACTAGACATAGAGATTACAGCGGAAATTACCAAACAAAAATACGAGCAGGTCATTAAAAAATTAAGTGGTACTGTAAATATTCCTGGGTTTCGCAAAGGCAAAGTACCCCGGCAGATATTATTACAGCGCCTTGGTGTCAGCCGCATTAAAGCATCTGTACTGGAAGAATTGATTCCTGAAGTGGTAGAAAGCGCGGTAAAACAGGAAAATATTTCCGCCATTGGCCAACCACGTTTACGGTCTTCCTTTGATGATTTAATCAATACTTACGAACCAGGACAGCCTTTGACTGTAGCAGCGGCGGTAGATGTAGAACCAGAGGTAAAATTAAACCAATATACTGGTTTCCAAGTCCAAGCCGAAGAAATTAAGTATGATCCAACCAGGGTAGACAAAATTTTAGACGAAAAACGTCAACAAATGGCTACTTTAGTTCCCGTAGAGGGAAGATCAGCCCAAATAGGGGATGTAGCGGTTGCAGATTTTAAAGGTGTGTTGACAGAAGTTAAGGATGAAGCCGGTGAACCTACCCCTATTCCTGGTGGAGAAGCAACAGATTTTCAAATCGAATTACAGGAAGATAAATTTATTCCTGGTTTCGTCGCTGGGGTAGTAGGAATGAACCCTGGAGAAACTAAAGAAGTTTCTGCACAGTTCCCTGATCCTTATGCTAACGAGGAATTAGCAGGGCAACCAGCACTGTTTACAATTACTCTCAAAGAGATTAAGGAAAAAGAACTACCAGAATTAAATGATGACTTTGCCCAAGAAATCAGTGATTTTGAAACCTTGGCAGAATTAAAGGCATCTTTAGAAGAACGTTATCAAAAAGAAGCTTCTGAGCAAACCAAAGCTAATCAACAGGAAGCCTTGTTAAAAGAATTGTTAAATCATGTAGAAATTGATTTACCAGCAACTTTGATTGATAAAGAAGTTGATGCGATGCTGACACAAACCGCGATGAGGTTGTCAGAGCAAGGGTTAGATGTGAGAAAGTTATTTACTCAGGATATTTTGCCCCAATTACGGGAAAGATCAGAACCAGAAGCGATAGAGAGACTCAAACGGACTCTAGCGGTAGAAGAAATTGGTAAACGGGAATCTATCCAGGTTACAACAGAAGAAGTTGCCGCTAAAGTCAAAGAACTTTTAGAGCAGTATGCAGATGAGGATATAGATCCGGTAAGACTGCAATCAGTGGTAGAAGCTCAGTTAGTAAATGAAAAAATTACTGATTGGTTGATAGCTAATTCTACTGTAGAACTTGTTCCCGAAGGTTCTTTAAGTAGTCAAGAAGATGAAGAAGACGAAGACGAAGAAGAAATAGAGGGTTAAGTTACAGGAGGCATGGGGAGATGGGGAGATGGGGAGATGGGGAAGAAAAGATTTTTACCAATTAATTAATTCCCCATTCTTCATTCTAAATTCTAAATTCTAAATTCCCCATGCCCCATGCCCATCTGAGACTTTAATCTTTAAAAATGCTATTATTAATGGGTATTTTAGGTGATAACTCAGCCTAGATACAACAATAGTAGGCTATCAAATCTGTCCCACTTCACTTATTGTTATTTTTGTATGCTTGTATCTCAGTCAGGAAATTACCCAATTAACAGCTTGAGTCCTATCAACATTAACTGTAATTACAACAGTCCTCAAAACATTGTACCGATGGTGGTAGAACAGTCTGGTATGGGGGAAAGGGCTTTTGATATCTATTCCCGTCTCCTGCGAGAACGGATCATTTTTTTAGGAACGGCAATAGATGATACTGTAGCTAATTCTATCGTGGCTCAGTTGCTCTTTCTTGATGCTGAAGATCCAGAAAAGGATATTCAATTGTATATCAATTCTCCCGGTGGATCGGTATACGCAGGAATGGCAATTTATGATACAATCCAACAGATACGTCCTGATGTTGTTACCATCTGTTTTGGCCTTGCTGCCAGTATGGGTGCTTTCTTGTTAACAGCAGGGGCGGCGGGTAAACGGATGTCTTTACCTGATTCGAGAATTATGATCCACCAACCCCTTGGTGGCGCTCAAGGACAGGCAATTGATATTGAAATTCAAGCCCGTGAGATTCTTTACATTAAGGGTAAATTAAATCAATTAATGGCTCAACACACTGGGCAGCCACTGGAAAGAATCGAAGCAGATACAGAGCGTGACTTTTTTATGTCCGCAGAAGAGGCTAAAAATTACGGCTTGATTGATCAGGTTATTTCACGGCAAAATCTCCCCTCAGCAGGGGAAAACGTCACCATTCTGAAGTAAGAGGCTTGGTATGTCTAAATATGACTCCCATTTAAAATGTTCGTTTTGTGGCAAGTCTCAGGAGCAGGTGCGTAAATTAATCGCAGGTCCGGGAGTCTACATCTGCGATGAATGCGTGGACTTGTGTAATGAAATCCTGGATGAAGAATTATTAGATACAAATGCTGCGGCTGCTTCTCAACCAGCACCTAAGTCAGAACCACCCCAAAAACGTCGTACCAGTTCTGCGAATATCTCTTTTAATCAAATTCCCAAACCCAGAGAGATTAAAAAATATTTAGATGAACACGTAATTGGTCAAGACGAAGCCAAAAAGGTGCTTTCTGTGGCTGTTTACAATCATTACAAACGGCTGGCGATCGCCCAATCTAAGGGTAGTGAAAAAGGTGCGGCTGATGATGCTGTAGAATTACAAAAATCCAATATCCTGTTAATGGGTCCAACGGGTTGCGGTAAGACTTTGTTGGCACAAACTCTAGCCAAAATCCTGGATGTACCTTTTGCTGTTGCAGATGCCACAACTCTAACAGAAGCCGGTTATGTAGGGGAAGATGTGGAAAACATTTTACTGCGACTCCTACAGGTAGCAGATTTGGATGTGGAGGAAGCCCAACGGGGAATTATTTACATTGATGAAATAGATAAGATTGCCCGCAAGAGTGAGAATACCTCTATTACCAGGGATGTGTCAGGGGAAGGGGTACAACAAGCTCTATTGAAAATGCTAGAAGGTACAATTGCCAATGTACCACCCCAAGGCGGACGTAAACACCCATATCAAGATTGTATCCAAATTGACACAAGTAATATTTTATTTATCTGTGGTGGTGCTTTTCTGGGTTTAGAAAAAGTAGTAGATCAGAGAATAGGTAAAAAGTCAATAGGCTTCGTGCAATCTAAAGAAGGGCAATCTAAAGAGAAACGAGCAGCGGAAACACTGCGCCATTTAGAACCAGATGATTTAGTTAAATTTGGGATGATTCCTGAGTTTATCGGTAGAATCCCAATGGTGGCTGTAGTTGATCCCTTGGATGAAGAAGCATTAATGGCAATTCTGACTCAACCCCGGAGCGCTTTAGTCAAGCAGTACCAGAAACTGCTGAAAATGGATAACGTGCAGTTAGATTTTAAACAGGATGCTTTAAAGGCGATCGCCCAAGAAGCATACCGCCGGAAAACAGGCGCACGGGCGTTAAGGGGAATTGTGGAAGAATTGATGTTAGATGTGATGTATGAGTTGCCATCTCGTAAAGATGTTACTCGCTGTACAGTAACTAAAGAAATGGTAGAAAAACGTTCCACTGCGGAACTGTTGGTACATCCTTCTTCATTACCAAAACCGGAGTCGGCGTAATTGGGCATGGGGCATTGGGCATGGGGCATTGGGCATTGGGCATTGGGCATTGGGCATTGGGCATTGGGCATTGGTAAAAATCTTTTCTCCCCATCTCCCCACCACCCCATCACCCCATCACCCCATCACCCCACCTCCCCACCTCCCTACCTCCCCATCTCCCCACCTTCCTAATAAGTTGAAAAATATGTCTTATCTACAAGTTCGGGGTGTTGAACATTATTACGAGTGGATAAAACAGCCATCAACGGGAGTTAAACCAGTGATGGTTTTTGTTCATGGTTGGGCTGGTTCTTGTCGTTATTGGCGCAGTACGGCTGAGGCTTTATTAGATAAATTTGATTGTTTATTATATGATATGCGTGGTTTTGGACGTTCCCGTGCTGAAACCCAAGATGGCAGTAAATTGAGTTATGAATTAACAGAATATGCGGAAGATTTAGCAGTATTATTAAATGAATTAAATCTGCATCGTGTTTATATTAATGCCCATTCTATGGGTGCTTCCGTTGCGACTTTATTTTTTAATCGTTATCCCCAAAGAGTAGAAAAAGGTATTTTAACTTGTAGCGGTATTTTTGAATATGACGAAAAGGCTTTTGCAGCTTTTTATAAATTTGGTGTTTTAGTAGTTAAATTTCGTCCCCAATGGTTGGGCAAAATACCTTTAGCGGATAGGATGTTTATGGCTAGGTTTCTACATAGTCCTATTCCTCAAGCTGAGAGACAAGCATTTTTACAAGATTTTATTGATGCTGATTATGATTCTGCTTTGGGAACAATTTTTACTTCTGTGAGTAAAGAACAAGCGGAAACAATGCCTTTAGAATTTGCGAAGTTGACTGTACCCACTTTGTTAATAGCGGGAGAATATGATCAAATTATTCCCAAAGAATTGGGAGAACACGCAGCTTCATTAAGTGACAAAGTTGAATTAATTGTTATTCCTAAAACTGGTCATTTTCCCATGTTGGAAGATGCAGAAACATATTTACAGAAGGTGCATGATTTTTTGGGTTAAGGTTCAGATCCCTGACTTCTAAGACTAATTTATCATTGATTAGTAAGATTTAAAAAAGAAGTCGGGGATCTTTAGTCATATATAAGAGGTGATTTTATGAGTGTGATTAGTAATTTAGAGTATT
>RDXV01000217.1 GCA_004292695.1 Nostocales cyanobacterium
CCCTGCCTCCCCTCTTGCCTTCTGTTCCCTATTCCCTTCTTCAACTGATAACTGTTAACTGATAACTGTTAACTGACAACTGATAAAGGTTGTGTGCTACTCATGGCTTTGAGTTTGGAAGTAAAAGACTCAGAGAGATCACTTCTTTGGGGTGTAAATTGCCCAATAGGTGGATGATTAGCATTTGCTGGGGGTAATTGAGGTAATTCAGTTTCTGGGGATAAACTGCCTTGAGTCATCAGTTGTTTACTGACTGATACAGCTAATTGCCTTCTGTTAGTATCAGTAGCCAGTTTGAAAGAGGGAGTTGTCAAAGCGCGAACCTGTTGTTGTTCATGTTCCAGATATTGTGATTCTGGATGTTGTGATTGTGGATATTGTGCAGTAGTTTGATGACGATGTTCAAAATTACTGACTTGTGCAGGTAGTTGTTTTGGTATTTGGGCTGGTTGAATAGGTTTAGATTGGGGTTGGGGTATTGATGGTAAAACAGGGCGAGATACTTTTGTGAGATTTTCTGGAAATTTGCTACACACCATCCGTTCAAATTCCATGTTGAAATGATAGGACACCTGGCAACGTCGCTGCCAAAAGTTTAATATTTGTTGTACTGATATCGCTTTATATCGCCCTTGGTACAGAGCTTCAATAACTGCTAAATGTAGCCAATCAATTGGGTACTCTTTTTGCCATGAGCTAATTATCTCACTGGCACTGTAGCCATTGAGGTCAAAACTATAATGAACTAATAAGTTGATGGCCAGTTCGGCGCAGGTGTTTTGGGGTGTTGTTAGCATGGGATTTTGTTCCAGGCAATAGGTATAAAAGGTTCACCCATCGCATCTAGCTTAACGTGTTTTTAGCTACATGATTATTTTTTTTCAAGAGCTATTGTTTTGGCTAGTGTTCTTTATTCTACTTGTCAATCGCTATTATGCAAAATTAGTTAAAGAAGGGAACAGGGAACGGGGAACAGGGAATAGTCAGAAGGCAAGAGGGAGCAGGGGAGGCAGGGGGAGCAGGGGGAGCAGGGGAGGCAGGGGAGGCAGGGGGAGAATAAACAACCAATGACTAATGACTAATGACTAATGACTAATGACTAATGACTAAATTGATTTTGCTCGTTTGAGGGCGACTAATGCCTGATAGATCATGGCTGCTACTTCGGCTCTGGTGGCTTCTTGGGTGGGTGCTAGGGTTTGGGGATCGGGGTAGTTAATGATGATTTTGTGTTGGGTGGCTGTTGCTACTGCTGTTTTGGCATATTCGGGGATGGATTTTCTATCTTTGTAATTTGTCAATAATTCTTGACTGGCTGGGGGTAGTCCTAGTCCGTTGACTAGAGAAACTATGACCTGTAATCTTTGCACATTTTGATAAGGACGGAAAGTGCGATCGCTAAATCCGCCGACAAAGCCAGCACTAGCGGCTGTTTGGATGGCTTGGGCTGCCCAAAAATCCGGGGGAACATCGGTAAATTCTGTGGTTGGACGTTTGGGTGTGGGGTTAAATGCTGCTGTGATCAGGGCGGTGTATTGGGCGCGAGTCATGGGTTTATCTGGTTGATAACTGCCGTCGGCAAAGCCCTGGGTTAAGTTCATACTAACTAAAGCTCGAATATATGCTTCTGCCCAATGTCCTACTAAGTCGGAAAATGAGGGAATTTCTGTCTCTGGTTTGACGATGTAAGGGGATGCTACTACTTCGGCTTGTCCTTTGGCTACTAGAGCCTGATAAATTAGGGCTGCTACTTCGGCGCGGGTAATTTCTCTCAATGGTTCTAATAGTTCTGGTTGGGGATAGTTAATAATTAATAATTTTTGGGTGGCTATGGTGACTGCGTTGGTGGCGTAGGTGGGAATTTGGGCGCGATCGCCATATATAATCAGTCCGTTGGGATTACTACCTGTGAATTTTAAGCCGTTGACTATAGAAACTATGGCTTGAACTTTGGTGATATTTTGTCCTGGCCTAAATGTTCCATCGGGAAAGCCACTTAAAAATCCGGCTTCCGCTGCGCTGGCTATGGCTTTGACTGCCCAAAAATCTGGTCTAATGTCTGTAAATCTATTCAGGTTGTTACTGGGTGGGAGTTTAAAGGTTTTAGTAATTAATGCTGCATATTGGGCGCGGGTAATGGGTGTGGCTGGTTGAAAAGTTCCATCGGGAAAACCGCTAATAAATTCTTCTTTGACTAATGCTTCTATAAATTCTGCCGCCCAATGTCCATCTAAGTCTGGAAAACTGCTACTAATTCCTATTTGACTGGGGGTGTCTGCTGTTGCAGCTAAAAATTCTACGTTACCTTTAATTTGGGCTGGGTTAACTTGGTTGCCTACGGAACTGATGGTTTGAAATGATAAATTTTGAATATCAAATTCTTGTTGTTCTCGAAAAATATTATCGGCTGGATCTTGGGGTTTTCCTAAGTCCGGGGTAGCATTCCCATTTATTAGCAATCCTCCTTGAGTGTTTTGACAAATTAAGTTTTTTCGGAGTACGGGACTAGCATCACGGGCGAAGGCTAAACCAATTCTATTTTTTAGCAGCTTGTTGTTAGCAATTAAAGGGGCTGCAAAATCACTGAGGGCTAAACCTACGGGGTTATTTTCAAATACGTTTCTTAATACTTCCCCTTTGCTGTGACGTGCCATCATTAAGCCGCTGGCAGCGTTCTCTATGAACAGGTTATCAAGAATGGCTGGTTTGGCGTTACCCGTTGTTAATATTCCTTCCCTTGAGCATTGACTGAAAGTGTTATTAGCTAAAGTTGGGGCGGTTGATTCAATCCAAATCCCTGTACCTTTATGGCTAGGGTTGGTAATAGTTATGCCTAAAATACTGGCATCCGCTAAGAGTAGCAAGGTGATATTTTGCCACCCAAAGCTAGGACTTTGATACTTACCACTACCAGAAATAATTATTTCTTTCCCTTTGTTAGATTCATTACCTACTAATAGTATTTCTCCGGGAATAATTAATGGAAAAATCTCTCCTGTGGCACTACTGTAAGTGCCTGGTAAGAGTTGAATGATTCCCGGTGATTTGGTAATTTTTAAGGCATGAGTAATGGTTTTTAGTGGACTTAATCGAGAACCAGTATTAGTATCTTTACCAGTAACAGAGTTGACATATAATGTGGTAACTACCATAATAATTACACAATAATTACAAGTTGATAATTTATACAATATAACAATTCAAAGGAGATCGAGGAGATCGAGGAGTTCAAGAAATCAGGAGTTCTAGGAGTCAGGATCAAGAATTGATCTTTACCTTATTTTCTATTCCCTTCTTACTGTCACCTGTCACCTGTCACCTGTTACCTCATCATCGAGATATTTTCACGGTTATAATTTCCAAGGCTGTGAAGAAAATGTGAATATTGTCTATGCTAAGTAGTCGTGCAAAATAAATTTCATATTTAGGAGAGGGAACAGGTAAGGTTTACAAAGATTCTTTCTGGAATGAGTATATGCAATTAATTTTGCGTGGTTACTTAGTGTCATTACTCTTATTGGTCAGATACAAATGATTGAAGTTGAACACCTGAGTAAAATATATGGTTCTACCGCTGCTATTACTGATGTGACTTTTCAGGTAGAACCAGGGGAAATTTTAGGTTTTTTGGGTCCTAATGGTGCGGGTAAAACTACGACTATGCGGATCTTGGCTGGGTATTTACCGGCAACTAAGGGAACTGCGAAAATAGCAGGGTATGATGTCCATGAAAATTCTTTAGCAGTGCGCCAAAAAATTGGCTATTTACCGGAAACACCGCCTTTATACCCCGAAATGTCTGTGGAGGGTTTTTTGCACTTTGTGGCTCGAATTAAGGGGGTGTCTGCTGGCGATCGCCCACAAAAAGTTCAAGCAGCAATGGCACGCTGTAACCTGACAGAAAAACGGAAGGTGATTATCCGTAAACTATCTAAAGGTTATCGTCAAAGGGTAGGTATAGCCCAAGCCATAGTTCATGATCCCCCAGCCATTATCCTGGATGAACCAACAGTAGGACTAGACCCCAGACAAATTATTGATGTCCGCAATTTGATCAAAAGTCTGGCGGGAACACATACAATTATTCTTTCTACCCACATTCTCCCAGAAGTGAGTATGACCTGTAGCCGGGTAGCGATCATTAACGGTGGTAAAGTCGTCGCTACCAACACCCCAGAAAATTTAATGACACAATTAACCGGAGGTTCTGGTTATGAAATAGAAATTTCTGGAGAAGCAGCACTAGCAAAACAGGTATTACAAAATATAGCAGATGTGATTTTAGTAGAATCAATGCCAACAAGCACTCATCACCGTCCCCATTTACGGGTAATATCTCAACCTGGAACAGAACCAGGAAAAAATATTGCAGCAGCATTAATTCAAAGGGGATTTGATCTGTATGAAATGCGGCGAGTTAGTGCTAGTTTGGAAGATGTCTTTTTACAACTAACAACCCAAGAAAAACCATTACCACCAGAAACAGAAACCACAGAAACAGAAACCACAGAAGCACAAACCACAGAAGCACAAACCACAGAAGCACAAACCACAGAAACAGAAGGAGAAACCAAATAAATGGGGATCGTCATAGCTAACATTATTGCCATTTACCGCCGAGAATTACAAAGTTATTTTGTTTCACCTTTGGCTTATGGTATAACTGGAATTTTTTGGTTTATCTCTGGATTATTTTTGGTAATGATTTTAATTGGTCCTGGGGGAATTATTCCAACAATCGCTGCGTTTGATGTGCAAGGACAGCAATTTGGAGTTCCCGTTCCTCCCATTGATGTACCTTATGAATTTATCCGGGCTTTTTTAGATAGAATTAGTTGGTTATTATTGTTTATTTTACCAATTCTATCTATGGGACTTTATAGCGATGAACGGAAACGAGGAACATTAGAATTATTAGCCACATCTCCTATTACTAACTGGGCTGTAGCTGTAGGTAAACTCTTAGGAGTGCTAACTTTTTTCTTAACTATGATTTTGCCATTATTGGGATTAGAAATTTTAGCAATTAGTGAATCAAATCCGCCCATGTCTTTAACAATTCCTCTCATTGGTCACTTGGGATTAATCTTATTAGCTGCGGCGATTTTATCACTAGGAATGTTTGTTTCTTCCTTAACAGATAGTACAATTTTATCTGCAATTCTTACCTTTGCAGTAATTATTTTTTTACTACTAATAGATTCCATCGCTCAATCTGTTCCCGGTGTAATTGGACAAGCATTAGGTCATATTTCCCTACTCAAAAATTACAACACTTTAGTTCAAGGTATTTTTGATACAAGTTCCATCATTTTATTTGCTAGTTACATCATTTTAGGCATTTTTCTCACCGCCCAATCTATAGACGCTTTACGTTTTCAAAGACAATAAATAATGGTAATTGGTAATTGATAATTGATAATTTGTGTTAGTTTAGTAATTAATGAATATGAAAAAGATAGTTAAAAAGAAAAAGAATCCTTTAAAATTACTGTTCTTATTCGGTCCTTTTTTTGTGACTGTGGGTTTAACAGTTGGTTTGATTTTAGGTAAATGGGATTTATTACCTTTAATATTTATTTCCCTGGGTTTATTAATATGTATTACTTGGCTGAGTTTGACCATTTATCAAAGTAAATTCTGGGCTAACCGTTCTACCCAATCTACCACTAATGCGTTAGTAGCAACATTAGCTGTTGTCACAATTTTAGGATTAATAAATTTTTTGGGTATACGTTATCAATATCGTCTCGATTTAACAGAAACTCAATTATTTACCCTTGCACCACAATCAAAAGAATTACTACGCAAATTAGAAAAACCTGCCACAGTTTGGTTATTTACTAGAGATAAAAACTTTCAAGATCAAGAATTACTAGAAAATTACCGTCGTCAAAATCGTGATTTTAAATATGAATACATTGACCCCCAAACTAGACCGGGTTTAGCAGAAAAATTCGGCGTTAAAGACTTTGGAGAAGTGTATTTAGAATTTGATAATAAACGTCAATTAGTACAAACTATTAATGAAAATGAAAGATTATCGGAAGTTAGATTAACTAGCAGATTACAACAAATAATTACTAACAATACCGCTAAAGTTTATTTTCTCCAAGGTCATGGAGAGTTAGCAATTACAGCAGCTAAAGATTCTATTTCCCAAGCAGTACAAGAATTAACCGAAAAAGGTTTTTCTGCATTACCTTTAAATTTAACAGAACAAACTACAGTACCGGAAGATGCAGCGGTAGTTGTGGTTGCTGGACCAAAACGGGAATTATTACCTGGGGAAATTACCGCTTTACAAAATTATCTCAATCAAGGTGGTAATTTAATGTTAATGATTGACCCGAATATTGATCCTAAAATTGATGATTTATTGAAAGATTGGGGTGTACAATTAGATAATCGTTTAGCAGTTGATGTTTCTGGACAAAGTTTAGGTTTGGGTCCTGCTGCACCTTCTGTCACAGAATATGGACAACATCCTATTACTCAAGATTTTGCTAATGGTATTTCTTTTTATCCTTTAGCACGTCCTATTTTAATTGAACCTACTCCGGGGATTGAATCTACTCCTTTATTAAGAACTAAATCTTACCCCAGTAGTTGGGCGGAAAGTAATCAAAATAGTGAGAAGTTAGAATTTAATGAAGGTGAAGATTTAAAAGGTCCTTTAACTTTGGGTGTAGCTTTAACTAAAAAGTTATCTTCTCCCACACCTTCACCTTCACCAACTTCTACACCTACAAATTCACCAACTTCTACACCTACAAATTCACCAACTTCTACACCTACAAATTCACCAACTTCTACA
>RDXV01000218.1 GCA_004292695.1 Nostocales cyanobacterium
AGAGGAAAGCTATACATCAAAATGTAGTTTTCTAGATTTTGAACCAATCAGAAAGCATGAGCAATATTTAGGTAAAAGAGTTAAAAGAGGTTTATTTAGTGCTGGTACGGGCAAGCATTATTCAGCGGATTTAAACGGTTCTCTGAATATATTAAGAAAAGTAGTTGGGGAGTCTATCTTTGATAGAAACTCAGTAGAGAGGCTTGTAGTTAGCCCAGTCAGGTGTAAGCCTTACCAAGCTAGAAATATTTGACTATATTTTTAGTAACTATGTCATGATAAATGCCATATCTATCGTGTTTCATATTTTAGGTTAATTAATTATGCCGTTTCCTAGATCAAGCGGAATTTTACTCCATCCTAGTTCTTTTCCCAGCCGTTTTGGGATTGGGGATTTAGGTGATAAAGCCTATAAATTTATTGATTTTCTCAAAAACAGCTACCAACAATATTGGCAAGTTTTACCCCTCGGACCTACCGGTTATGGTAATTCTCCCTATATGTGCTACTCAGCAATGGCAGGAAATCACTTTTTAATTAGTCCAGACAAATTAGTTGATGAAGGTTATTTAACAGCAACTGATTTTACCAATTTACCGACATTTCCCTCTGAAAAAGTAGATTTTGAGCAAGTCATTCCCCTCAAAATTAGTCTACTAAAAACAGCCTTTGCCAAATTCAAAACCGATGCTACAGCAATTCAAAGAGAAGCATTCCACACATTTTGCAATACTAGAGGCTATTGGTTAAATAACTATGCTTTGTTTATGGCTCTCAAAGATGCCCATAATGGAGAAAGTTGGTATAATTGGGAAGCAGAAATATCTAAACGAGAACCAGCAGCACTAGCTAAAGCTGAACAAGAATTAAACCAGGAAATACTGTATTACAAATTCATTCAATATGAATTTTTCCGTCAGTGGACAGAATTAAAAAATTACGCCAATCAAAATAGTGTAAATATTATCGGTGATATTCCTATTTATGTATCCCATGACAGTGCTGATGTTTGGGCAAACCCGGAGATTTTTGCTTTAGATGAAGAAACTGGTGCAGTGGCTTTAATGGCAGGTGTACCACCAGATTACTTTAGCGCCACAGGGCAACTATGGGGCAACCCGGTTTATAAATGGGAAGCATTGCAAAAGCAAGATTTTCAATGGTGGGTGCAACGTTTTGAGGCTATGCTGGATTATGTAGATATAATTCGGATTGACCATTTTCGAGGATTTGAGGGTTATTGGGCTGTACCCCAAGGAGAAGAAACTGCCATTAATGGGGAATGGATTAAAGCCCCAGGGGTGGAATTTTTTGAAGTTATTAAACAAAAACTCGGTAAATTACCAATATTAGCCGAAGATTTGGGAATCATTACCCCGGAAGTAGAAACACTGAGGGAGCAGTTTGAATTTCCTGGTATGAAGGTATTACATTTTGCCTTCGGTTCTGATCCCGGCAATCCCTTTTTACCCTTTAATTACCCCCGTAATGCTGTAGTTTATACCGGAACTCATGATAATGATACTACTGTCGGCTGGTTTAATACTACGAATGATTACGAAAAGCAAAATTTGTTGTTATATTTGGGATCTATCAGTCCTGATGGTATAAACTGGGATTTAATCAGATTAGCTTTGAGTTCCATTGCCAATCAAGCTATTATTCCTTTACAGGATGTTCTAGGATTGGGAACAGAAGCTAGGATGAACTATCCTAGTACCGCTGAGGGTAATTGGGAATGGCGTTATCAAGATGGTGTTTTAACTCCAGAATTGGGCGATCGCCTCAAAATTCTCACCAAACTTTACGGACGCGCTCCTATGAATTCTTAGAAATAATTCCTGATCAGAATAAATGAGTACGTAGTACAAAGTAAGTGATTGTACTCCGTACTCACAACTAAGTAAATTTTGCTAAATCAACTTGTGACTAATTGTTATTGAGTTAATTTTCACAAAATTGCAAAGTTGCAGTTAAGAAGACTTGAAATCTGGTATTTCCGCGCTCTGTTGCCAAAGTATTGACACCTAAGAATGATAAATGTCTCAGTAGTTCAGAATACTGAGGTTAAATCACCACAGGTTAATATTTGCTTGTATTCAGAGTGGCTATTTTAAGTTATGCCAGTTTAGTCTTTTTTACATTTAAAAAGATGTTCAAAGCGATTTGTTTGTTCAGGGTTTAAGACTTGACTTTATTAGCAATTCTGATTTTTGCAACCTCACCTAATTCTCCCATTTTTCTAGGTTGGTCTTGATTCACACTCATTAAAACACCACCAGCATTATCAGTAATTAACGTGAGTTCCTCAGATGCTTGCCAATTACGTTGACTACCTTGTGGCAAAAATCCTTCAAATTTTGTTTCCCCGTCAGTGATAACACGAATCCAAGATGAAGACTCAAAAGTCAGATCAATTTTTACCACTTCAGCATTTATTTTCTGAAAATCTGGTTCTGGGAGTTTCTGAGAAATAACCTCTGAATTGAGTTGTACCTTAAATTGATCTTGAGTTTGATCAGCTTGCATTTCAGTTTTGTTTAATAACTGAGATAAACCATTTACAGAGCAAACAATTACAAATATGTACAACAAATAAAGATGAATAGGACGTAGTTGTAAAAATGGTTCAGAGAGTTTATTTCTAGGTATACTCACTCTCTGAAAACCCACAGGAAAATCACTAGCAAAGTCTATCCCTCTGAGTCCCAAAGCATCAGCAAATTGCCTGATCAGCCCTTGAGTATAAATTGGTTCTGGCAAATATTCCATATCACCAGCCTCAATAGCGTTTAATAATCGCCGAGGAATTCTGGTTTTGACTACCACCTCATCTAAAGACAAACCTTGTTGTTGCCGTAAATCTGATAATTTAGCACCCAAGTGGGCTAATTTCTGGGACTGTTGTTGTTCTAATGACAGCTTATTAGACCTTTCTGCCTTTTTCTTTAGCCATTTCATAGTTGTTATTGCACTCCTTAACTTAGCTTAGTTACTAATAGTTATCCGCTTGATCCGATTCTTTAAAAAAATAATTTCTTCTGGAGTGAGATGACGATATTCACCCATACTTAGGGAAGATCCAGTTTTTGGTGTTTGTAATTTAACTGAGCCAATCGCAACGCGATGGAGTCTATGAACTGGATATCCTAACTGTTCAGCCACAAGACGAATTTGACGATTTCTTCCCTCCTGTAGAATTATTTCTAATTTACTTTGATTTGCGAAGCGCTCGATCAACCGTACTTGAGCCGGTCTAGTGAGTCTACCTTCCAGTAAAACACCTTTACGCCACATCTTCAGAACTGCTTCTGGGGGGTGTCCTTGAACTATAACTTTATAAGTCTTAGAAATATTATGTCTGGGATGAGTGAGAGCAAATGTCAAGTCTCCATCATTTGTGAGAATTAATGCGCCTGTTGAATCTGCATCTAAGCGTCCCACTGGATGAATACCCAACCCATGTTGTAATTCTGGTGGTAATAGATGCAGAACCGTAGTTCTACCTTGGGGATCATCACAAGTAGAAACAACTCCAGCAGGTTTATTTAATAGTAAATAGATTAAATCAGGACGTTTTCTAGCAGATATGGGTTTACCATCAACACAAATAGTATCTGTGTGGGGATCAACTTTTTGACCTAAATGTGCAAGAGTTCCGTTTATATGTACCCTTGATTGCTTAATCATCTCCTCAGCTTCTCGACGAGAAGCTACACCCCATTGAGAAATAATTTTTTGTACTCTTGCCTCCATGCAAAAATTTCTTTTCCCTTGATTTATATGTCAACTGATATCACTGAAGATTAGCTAGTTTGATCACCTAAATTTCATCTTCTCATTAACTGGTTATTTCCCAGTTAACATTTTTGATGATTAAATAAGGAAGAGTTAAAAATTGTTGATTATATTAGGCAAACAGCCCTTAGAGCCAATAAATGAGAGAAACTGAGACTGCAAAAGAAAATAACAGGAAAGTACGCCTAGTTACTAAAACCCTCACCGCTGCAATTAAACTATGGCTAAAAACACAGCTAAGTCAAGTATCTCAGATGGAAGTTGAAATTGGTGCAAGCGATCGCCAACTGCTTTCCGGGTGTATACCCATTATACATATTGAGGCTAAAGAGGCAGTATATCAAGGTATTCATGTCACCAGTATTCAACTTACAGCCGAAAACATACAAATAAATATAGGAGGCATTCTTAAAGGTAAACCGTTGAAACTATTGGAAGTAGTACCAATAGTAGGTGAGTTAATAGTGGAAGAACAGGATCTTAATAACTCCCTATCATCAGCACTATTATCAACAGCCTTAAATGATCTACTACCTAAATTATCACCAGCCACAGCCCAAAACTGCCAGCCTATTTCTTGGGAGAAAATTTTTATTGGTCATCAATATTTAACTCTTGTGGCTATCATACCACGTGAAGGTGAAAGCACACATCTGGAGATAGAGACTGGTTTAGAACTTATTAATACTCAGGAAATACAACTAGCACCAATTATCATTAAACACAATCAATCTGTAGTCTTAGAAAATAAATCTGGATATAATTCTGGATATAATTTAGACCTGGGATCAGATGTTGCCCTAGAAGAAATCACATTAAATGAGCAAAAATTAGTATGTCGTGGGCGCGTTAACATCAATCCATAAATAGGGTTTGCTGAAAAAGTCTTGTCGTGGAGACAGGGAACAGGGAACTCTTAACAGTTTCAAGAGTTGGATGGGAGCAATTTTTCCTTTGAGTAGGAATTAAATGCAAGGCTTCGCCGTGAGCGTCAGTGGTTAGTGAGCGTGTGTCGAACTGCCGAACGGTTTTTGAGTTTCCACCCCGTAAAATCTTGCACTTTTCTACTTCCAACAGGCTAAGACCCTTTACCTGTAATTCTTTCATGTTTATATGCCTTTTGGCTTTCTTCAGCAACCCCTAAATAGCAGAAGGCAGGAGGCAAGAGCAAAAATAAAAGCCCTTGCAAAATGCAAGAGCCTCAAAAATTAACTAATTAATTGATTGTCAGTAATGAAACGACTAGCAAAACCTAGTCAAGATCCTTCATGTAGTAAGCTGGTTCGTTCTCACGGTCAATACCTCTCTCAAAACCACCAGCAGCAGCACGAGCGCGTCCTGCGTGCCACAAGTGACCAATGAGGAAGAAGAAACCTAACACGAAGTGAGAAGTAGCCAACCATGCACGAGGAGATACATAGTTGAAGGAGTTGATTTCGGTAGCCACACCACCTACAGAGTTCAAAGAACCCAGAGGAGCGTGAGTCATGTACTCAGCAGCACGGCGAGCTTGCCAAGGCTGAATATCATTCTTGATTTTTTCTAAGTCCAGACCGTTAGGACCACGTAGAGGCTCTAACCAAGGTCCACGGAAATCCCAGAAACGCATGGTTTCACCACCGAAGATGATTTCACCTGTCGGAGAGCGCATTAAGTATTTACCAAGACCAGTAGGACCTTGAGCAGAACCAACGTTAGCACCTAAGCGTTGGTCACGAATCAAGAATGTTAAAGCTTGTGCTTGAGAAGCCTCTGGACCTGTAGGACCAAAGAATTCACTGGGGTAAGCGGTGTTGTTATACCAAACCATGACGGAAGCAATAAAGCCCATCAAGGAAAGAGCGCCCAAGCTGTAGGATAGGTAAGCTTCACCAGACCAGATGAACGCACGACGCGCCCAAGCAAAAGGCTTAGTGAAGATGTGCCAAATACCACCAGAGATACAAATGAAAGCGATCCAGATGTGACCACCGATCAAATCTTCCATGTTGTCAACACTTATGATCCAACCTTCACCACCAAAGGGAGCTTTGATTAAATAACCAAAGATCACGGCGGGGTTTAAAGTGGGGTTAGTAATCACACGTACATCACCACCACCAGGTGCCCATGTGTCATAAACACCACCGAAGAACATAGCCTTCAGCACCAACAACAACGCACCACAACCTAAGATGATTAAGTGGAAACCGATGATGTTGGTCATTTTGTTCTTGTCTTTCCAGTCATAACCAAAGAAAGAAGAGTATTCTTCTAAGGTTTCTGGACCGCGTACAGCGTGGTAAATACCACCGAAACCAAGAACTGCGGAGGAAATTAAGTGTAGTACACCTGCTACGAAGTAGGGGAAAGTATCAATAACTTCACCACCTGCACCTACACCCCATCCTAAAGTAGCGAGGTGAGGAAGAAGAATTAAGCCTTGCTCGTACATAGGCTTTTCTGGAATGAAGTGAGCAACTTCAAATAATGTCATTGCTCCTGCCCAGAATACGATCAAACCAGCGTGAGCTACGTGAGCGCCCAGCAGTTTACCAGACAAGTTGATTAAACGAGCGTTGCCAGACCACCAAGCAAATCCGCTTGATTCTTGGTCACGGCCGCTACCCATAACTCTATTAGAGAGCGTTACCACGTGGTAGTACCTCCTCTGGGAATACGAATTGTTCGTGGGGTTGGTCTTGAGGTGCCATCCAAGCGCGGATACCCTCATTCAACAAAATGTTTTTGGTATAGAAAGTTTCAAACTCTGGATCTTCTGCTGCCCGTAATTCTTGGGAAACGAAGTCATAAGCACGTAGGTTTAATGCCAAACCAACGATACCTACTGAACTCATCCACAAGCCAGTTACAGGTACAAACAACATGAAGAAGTGTAACCAACGTTTGTTGGAGAATGCAATACCGAAAATCTGAGACCAGAAACGGTTTGCTGTCACCATTGAGTAGGTTTCTTCAGCTTGAGTAGGATTGAATGCGGGGAATGTGTTAGAACCTTCGCCGTCTTCAAA
>RDXV01000252.1 GCA_004292695.1 Nostocales cyanobacterium
CTAAACGGACGCAGAGACAGAGTAAGTCTACTATACGGTAGCATCAGTCGGTGAAGCGTCAAGAATCACCGCGCCTTTAGGTCGGTGAGTATGTCAATTAGCAAAATTCGCCGATACTTACGATACGTTGCTGTATCCTGCATCTTCACATCAATAAACTGTAAACCCAACTCCTCTGATACCTTTTTGTCATAAAAAGACATTTTATGGCAGATACCACAATCTTCAGAATAAAATTTAATTATTGATAAACTCATCTATTTCTCTAAATTGGATCACTTCTGAAAAATAGATTACCAGTATAAGCAGATCGAGGAGAATGGCTTCGCCACGCTGCGCGAACAAGGAGTCAGGAGAATAAAGAACCAATTTTTCACCCCATCACCCATACCCAATGCCCAATTCTATAGAAAATATTAAGAAAACTATTTTATATCGCTGCAATCATTCTGAATTCAGGCTTTTGGATGACAATGAAATGAAAGTAATTTAAAAATTACTCTTGGCATTTACTAGAAAACAAAGCTAAACTGGTAGCCAACAAGTAAAACTAATATCAACACAACAGTATTCAGGGTAGCGAACTGTATTTAATAAGAAACCCCCAGCAGGTATGAGCCAACCAGGGGAGATTAGTTATCAGGGTGCATCTACCAGTACAATGTTCTCAGGTGCAGCCCAAAGATCCGGATCAATTTTTCTTAATAATCTTTTTTGCATCTCTTCAATAAAAAACCCCTAGCAAGTGTTAGCCAACCAGGGGAGATTAGTTATCAGGGTGTATCTACTTGTTTATATCTTCTCTCAAATTATTTTCAATTCCGGATTTATTTTTGACTATTTACGTAGTATCATGGGTTATAAATTAATAAAAAACCCCTAGCAGGTGTTAGCCAACCAGGGGAGATTAGTTATCAGGGTGCATCTACTTGTTTGTATCTACCTACTTTTTATCTCCAATTCCGGAAAATTAAATCCCATCTGTTGATTTTTTTGTAATACTGAAATAAGCCAATAAAAAACCCCTAGCAGGTGTTAGCCAACCAGGGGAGATTAGTTATCAGGGTGCATCTACTTGTTTGTATCTA
>RDXV01000253.1 GCA_004292695.1 Nostocales cyanobacterium
CATTAATGGAGTTTTATCAAGTTGGAAACTTTGTTTTCTTTCAGCTTGTAAAAACTGTTCTATTTGTGTTTGTTGTTCTGTTGTTGATAAATTTCTCCAATCTTGAATTTCAACATTTACACTTACATTTCTATGAACAATCTGCACTGGTTCACTTAATGATTCCCAAACAAATGCAGTGCGGAATATTTGATGATGATTTACTAATTTTTGCCATGCTTTGGTAAATGCTGTAACATTCAATTCACCATTCAAGGTAAAAGTAGTTTGTTCAAAATAAACACCACCTTCCGGTGCATATAAACTTTCAAACAACATCCCCGACTGCATTGGTGATAAGGGGTAAATATCCTCAATATTCTCTAAGTTGACTTTACCTAATACTAAATTTAATTCTTGTTGGTTGAGTTTAATTAACGGAAAATCAGAAGGTGTATATCCTACATTTTCTGGTACTAAACAATGATTAATTATCTGCTGTAAATTGGATACAAATTCTCGCGCTAATTTCTCTATTGTTGTTTGTTCATGAATGTTTGTACTGTATGTGAAACTTATTTCTAGTTGTTCATTGGTAATGATAGCGTTGATATCTAATAAGGATGAACGTTGACCTTTTAAACTTTGGTCTTTTCCACTAGACTCTTCCGCAGATGATAATAATGATGATGTATTTAAGGTTTGGGTAAATTGTCCTAAATAGTTAAAGCTAATTTCTGCTTTTGGTGTCTTTGTTATTTGTTGTTGAATATTTTCATCTTCACTTAAATAACGCAGTATACCATATCCGATACCTTTATTGGGTATTTCTCTGAGTTGTTCTTTAACTGATTTTATCGTATTTCCTAAGTTGTTTAATTCTGCATTTTCAACATTCACAACTACAGGGAACATAGTTGTAAACCATCCAATTGTTCTGGATATGTCTACACCTTCTAGAATATCTTCTCTTCCATGTCCTTCTAAGTTGAATAACACAGATTTTGATTTTGTCCACTTACTCAATACTAGAGTTAATGCTGTTAATAAGATATCATTAATCTGTGTTTTGTACGCTTTTGGTACTTGTTGTAATAATGCTGTTGTT
>RDXV01000219.1 GCA_004292695.1 Nostocales cyanobacterium
AATGCACAGTTTTTCAGGTCTAACCTTCAAATATCTTGCACTTTATTTCCTCGTGTTCAGCCTCAAACCTTTAATTTATAAGGGTTTTGGTTTTATATGCCTGACGGCACGCTACGCGAACAGCAAGCCCTATTTAGTTTAATTCATTCAACCTCAATGTCTGTTTAAACTTTTATTCCCAAGTGTACACTTGGGAATAATTTATATATATTAACTTATAGAATTCCGCAGATTAATCAATATGAATGTTGCATTAGAAACAATTAAAGAACCTACTTTGTTGCGTTACTTTCGCACTTTAAATGCAGGAGACTTTACAGAAACGGCTAAATTGTTTGCAAAAGAAGGTGTCATGTATCCACCTATAGACCCTGCTATGATTGGAGCAGCAGAAATAACAGCTTATTTACAAAAAGAAGCACAGGGTATCAAAGCTGAACCACAGCAAATAGTTAGTGAAAATCTAGCAGATAACCACCTACAAATCAAAGTTACAGGTAAAGCACACACATCTTGGTGTATTGTCAATGTGATGTGGCTATTTATTCTCAACCCCAAACGGGAAATTCTCGAAGCAAAAATCAAGCTCTTAGCTTCACCCCAAGATTTGATAGCTTTACGTCCACCACATCAGGAATATACAGAATTACCTGAATTGAATCATTAAAATGATTGACTTTGACTGGAAACTGATTGTTCTAAAGAACGCAGTAATATTTTTCTGCCTAATTCAATATCTGAAGGAGAACATTGCCAGTCTGGGTGTGCTGTCATTAACAGACTTTCTAAAGCTTCCCGATCAAAAAGGTGACACACGGGAGCATCATTAACATTCGCTTCCACTGCATAGCAGTTATCAGTTATACAGCGAATTATACAACGGCTTGAAATTCTCGCTAAATTCATCACTTCCCCTGGTTGGAGAGAGCGAAACCTACGTACTACTTGTTTAAAATCTTCAATGGAAGAAACAATTAACCCCGGTAGAGCTAATGTTACCTTTTTGTCTCCGTTTACCGCAATCCAGTAATGACGACTCGGATCAATTCCTTCTAACCAAGATGATTCATCATCCAAACGGTAACGGGGGGATAGACAAAATGGAGGTTTCATAAGCAGATTTGTTAATTTGTGATTTAATGTACAGTTATTAAATTCACTTTGTGCAGTCAGTTAAAAAAACAGGCAGCACAAAATGTCGCTTTCCTGTATTAAGTATTCGATAACTAATACTCATAAATCAAATAAATTTAGTAAAAGTTATTATCTTAGTTACATTTCTTCATAAAGAACTGGCTGTATCAGTCTGCTGGATGATGTCTGGAATAGTTGTTTCTAGCTTCAAGCAGTTACCACCATTAATTTGTAAGCTATATTCTACCTTATCCATGAGACGATTCATAATCAGCCAACCATAGCCCCCTTCTTGTTTTTCTGTAGGATGGGGAGGAAAATAATTAGACAGATCGAAACCTTGGCCATAGTCCCACACTTCAATTGCTAATTTGTGGTCTTTAATTTCTAACCTCAGTAGTATTGGTAAACTAGGCTGGTCTTTATGGGCGTGACGAACAGCATTAGAGTATGCTTCAATCAGAACTAAGCGCAAGCGACTGGATAATTCTGACCAATCTAAAGAGTCACCCAGTTGAACTTTTAAGCATCCCAACAACCAATTTTCCACAATGGTAACAAAACTTAAATTACTGGGTACATGAAGCTCACTTTTCATCTGTTACATCACCTCCAGAGAAAGTATAGTTTGGTCATCTTCTTGAGTCGGGTTATCTTGACGAATCACAGTTAATAAATTTGAGAGAGAGAATGGTAAAGGTTGCTCTTTGATTAATTGCCAAAGTCCTTCTTGGTAAAGCATAGACAGTTTTTTTTCTTGACTATTACTATCTATTTTCGTTGATAAATTGACACTTTTTGCTACTTTAGCTTCTGTAATTCCATCACTAGCTAATAACAGAGTATCACCAGATTTTAAAGTTAACTTGCCTGATGCTGACTGCCAGTGAGAGAGAATACCTAGAGGAACACTACGAACTTTAAGATAATTGGGTTGAGTATCTTGTGTGGGAGGATGTAACCACACCATTGGGTAAATGTGACCAGCGTTAGCATAAATGAGTTCGTGAGTATTGCGGTTGTAGGATGCAATGACCAGAGTAATAAAATAATTGTTACTAATTAACTCATCAGCTAGGGCGTGATTGAGATTTTCCATGACAATATTTGGTTCAGCGGGAGATTCTTGGGATAATTCCCTACGTAATAGAGAAATTGCGCTGGCCATAAACAAAGCAGCGGGTACACCTTTACCAGAAACATCTCCAACAGCTAACCATAAGTCACCATTGGGATGAACAAAAACTTCAAAAAAATCTCCTCCTACTTCCCTTGCAGGATAACAACAGGATTGTATTTTTACACCTTCAAGCTCTGGTAAAGTTTGACGTAGGAGATTATTTTGAATCTGACTGGCTACTTGTAACTCTATGCGAATTTGTTGTTGTTTTTCTTGCAGACTTTGGTAAAGTTTAGCTTGGGAGAGGGCTAAGGCGGCCTGTTCTGCGACTCCTGTAATTAGTTGAATATCTTCTTCTGGCCAGAGTACATCACTTCCCCTTTGATCAATACTCATGACTGCGATCAGGTGTTTTTGATAAGTGAAGGGTACTATTAAGTATTGATAAGTAATATCGTTATCTATATCTGTTACTACTTTATATGTTTGACTCTCAATTACCTCTTCCATATAGGGGGTAGAGTCTAGAGGGGTAACATTTAAGGAAGATTGAGGATGAAGGTAAGAAAACTCTGTATTAGTGAGGCGATCGCCTTCTACCAATCTTAAAACGCAGTGGGTGGCTGCGAAGGCTTCGCCAATGGTGACGACTATTTTTTGTAAAATACTGTCATAATCTAAGGATTCCCTAATTGCTGATGTCACCGCATTAAATAAGGATTCTCTGCGGAGGGCATTGCTTAGTTCTTTCGTTCTTTTTTTTACAACTTTATATGTATCTAGTCCCTGTTCAACTAATATTTTTAGTTGTTCTGGTTTCCAAGGTTTAGTAATATATTTGAATACTTGACCAGTGTTAATGGCATCTACTAAGTCTTCGACATCAGTAAAACCAGTCAATAAAATACGAATGGTATCTGGAAAACGATCTACTGTCAGACTAAAAAACTCTGTACCGTTCATGTCTGGCATTCTTTGATCAGATATGATCACTGCCATCTCTCCTTCTTGGTTTAAGATATCTAGAGCATCATGGGCATTTATCGCTTTATATACTCTAAATTCTCGCCAAAAAGTGCGGTATAGTAGTTGTAGGTTATCTGGCTCATCGTCTACTACCATGAGCTTGGGCTTGTCTACTTCTATTTCCGTCATGTTTGACTAAAACTTTGGATACTTTCCTATCATTTAGATAGATCAAGTTTATACTAATTATTGCTAATTAATTAGGGGTATTTCTATAACAATAAAATAATGTTCTTACTACTGAAAAATTAATAGTTAGCTGACTAGTCCATTTCTTAAAGCTATGACTGCTGCTTGAGTGCGATCATCCGCACCTAGCTTGTTAAGAATATTACGAACATGAGTTTTAACAGTTCCAGTGGTGATAAATAATTTCTGGGAAATGACTAAATTACTACGCCCATCTGCTATTAATTTTAAAACTTCTAGTTCTCTAGCTGTCAGTGCTGAGGCTTCTACTACTGGTTGTTCTTCCTCTAATTCTGAATGATTGCTGATGGTTTGATGATTCGGTAGTCTTATGTTTGCTGGAGGATTATTCCTAACTTGTTGTAAAACGATTCTGGCGATCGCCGGATCAATCCAAGAATTTCCGTTGTGTGTTACTCTCACTGCTTCCCATAAATTATTATAGTGGGCATCTTTCATACAGTAGGAATCCGCACCAGCAGCAAAAGCCGCTAATACAGAATCCCTAGAATTCTCTAATGTTAAAATTAATACCTTTGTTTTTAAAGGTTCATTGTCACAGATGCTCTTGAACTCTTTGGTTAATTCAATTCCATCTTTACCTGGTAAACCTATATCCACAATAGCAACATCAGGACGCAAAGTTTTTAAAATGTTCAGTCCTTGAGTACCATTGGCAGATTCACCGATAATTTCAATTTCTTGTTTTTGTAACAGTGCGGCTTTAATACCCAAACGTGTAAGATCATGATCTTCAATCAAGACAACGCGAATTTTACTCATATTTCAGAAATTGGTTAGCTAAAAATATTACAGATGATCAAGTAGGGTTTGCGGAGAAAGTCTTTTCGTGGAGGTAGGGAATAGGGAACAGGGAATAGGGAATAGTTTGAGCTATCTGTCATCCCCCATTTTGGGATTTCTTGGTTTCAAAATGCACAGGTTTTTCAGGTATACCCTTCAAAATTCCTGCACTTTTTTTCCTCTTTATCAACCTCAAACCTTTAATTTATAAAGGGTTGCGCTTTATATGCCTGACGGCACGCTACGCGAACAGCAAACCCTAAGTAGAGACCATAAAATTTAGGCTAGAAAAAAGTTAATTTGTAATTACCCAATATTTACAATACCAGCCTAAACTAAATTACTGGAAACTTGGACTATGTTTCCCAAACTTGTCTTAACCTATCTATCGGAAATTTAGTGATATTATTAACAGCATATTGCCTATGTACTCTGTGGCTGTGATGTTGGTAACAGATTTTTAGTAATAACCAAAAACAGTATCGAAAATAAGCTGACACAGACAATTCATCTGGGAAAAAATTTGATAGACTAAGCTGCTATATAATTCAGTGTGAGGTTGATTAATAAAATTATATGTATAAATCAGAAGTAAAACTTTCCGTGTTGGGCTTGCCAGTTCATGTAATGGGCAACTATTCTCAGTGGTTGTTAACTTGTATACAAAAAGGAAAGGGTGTTCACGTAGTTACCTTAAACGCAGAAATGACTATGCAAGCGGAAAAAAATCAACCCCTAGCCGCAGTCATTCAAAAAGCTGATTTAGTCATCCCAGATGGTGCGGGAGTAGTTTTATATTTAAGATATCTATTAAGACAAGCAGTAAAACGCTGTCCAGGAATTGAATTAGCAGAAAAACTTTTACAAGAAATTGCTCAAGAACAACCTGATACGAAAATATTTTTTTATGGGGGAGCTACAGAAGTAGCTGAAACAGCCGCACAATTTTGGCAAGATAAAATACCCAATATCAATATAGTAGGTACTCACTCCGGGTATCATTCCCCAGAAGAGGAAGAAATACTACATAAAACCTTAGTAAAATTACAACCACAGGTGATTTTTGTGGGTTTAGGAGTTCCTAGACAAGAATTATGGATAGCTAAAAACCGTGATCTTTGTCCCCAAGCAATTTGGGTAGGGGTTGGTGGTAGTTTTGATATTTGGTCAGGTTGTAAAAACCGCGCTCCTGATTGGTTAGCAAATAATAATTTAGAATGGCTATACCGCTTGTATCAAGAACCTTGGCGCTGGCGAAGAATGTTAGCTTTACCTGAGTTTGTGATCAAAGCATTTATTTATCGTTTGACGGCAAAAAGTATCCATAGTGCTGGTTGCTAAATCTACAGCAGAATTCAGTAGGGGTGAACGGCTGTTCGCCCGTACAGGAGTCACAAGTAAAACTGGCTTTGTGTTTAGATTTTAATTTAGATTTTGTACCTTATTTACTCCAAATCTGCTGTAAGTAAATATAGATACTTGGGATATTTGGAAATAGGAATTTCTATAAATGTCAACAGTTAACATTACAAAAGATACGAATAGTCAAACAAGTCAAACAAGTCAAACAGAAAAAATTCCAGTGGGTTCAATGGTGGAATTACGTTCTGTGACTAAGACTTATGCTAATAATTCTTATGCCCTACTGAATGTGAGTGTAAATATTAAAAAGGGAGAATTTGTGTTTGTTACAGGACCGAGTGGTTCTGGAAAATCTACTTTTTTGAAATTGTTATACGGTCAAGAATTACCAACTCAAGGAGAGGTAATTATTGATGATGTGAATGTGGAAAAGTTACGAGGCGATCGCCTATCAATGTTACGACGGCGGATCGGGATTGTTTTTCAAGATTATAAGTTAATTCCCCAGCGCACAGTCTCAGAAAATATCACGTTCGTATTACAAGCTCAAGGATATACAAAGAAGGAAATTCAAAGACGTTTAGAACCGACTTTAAAGTTAGTAGGTTTATTATCTAAAGCTGATCGTTTCCCAGATCAACTTTCTGGAGGTGAACAACAACGGGTGAGTATAGCGCGAGCGATTATTGCTACTCCACCTCTGATTTTAGCAGATGAACCTACTGGTAATCTTGATCCTGATAATTCTTGGCAAGTGATCCAAATTCTGCAAAAGTTAAATTCTTTTGGTGCAACGGTAATTGTAACTACCCACGATGAACAACTGGTGAGAAAATGTAATCATCCAGTAATTCAAGTTAAAAATGGTAAGTTATACAGAAAATAGTCATTAGTCATTAGTCATTAGTTATTAGTTATTAGTCATTAGTCATTAGTCATTAGTCATTAGTTATCAACAATTCAGAATCTAACTATTTACTGTCACCTGTCACCTGTCACCTGTCACCTGTCACCTGTCAACTGTCAACTGTCAACTGTCAACTGTCACCTGTCACCTGTCAACTGTCAACTGTCAACTGTCAACTGTCACCTGTCAACTGTCAACTGTCAAC
>RDXV01000055.1 GCA_004292695.1 Nostocales cyanobacterium
TCTGCCTGATGGATGTGATTGAGTAATGTGTCTGTAAGTTGATCCCTATTTTCTACAGGTAAAATACTTGCTTCCACTGTGGTTAAACATTCCATTTGATAGGGGTTAATTTTTGATAACAGTTCACCAACTACATCCCCTGGACCCCATAAACCTAAAGCAACTGTAGTACCATCCTCTAAGTAGGTATAAGTCATCACAAAGCCACTCTGTATTTGCCAGAGGGCATTTTTTTTAATTGGTAAAAGTGATCGTCTGGAGAAATGCCGTTGATCATCTCCAGTCGTTATCTTATTTATACCTGTGTATAATCCCATAATTATTTATATTACGTTTTCCCGATCAACTAAGCGTAGTATACGTGGATTGATCCTAAAAAAGCTATATTTCACAGCTAATTATTACGAAAAATCAGCATCTACAAGAATTATAGCTAAAAACTACGGTAATTCGATAGGGTTATGATATTTTATTGTAATAAGTGGAATGCTATCACATTTAACACTTAAAAAGAAACTACTTTCGCAAAATCACCTTTAAGCCTATCAATGTACAGTAGTATTCCAAATACAGACTTAAATAGTCAAAGCTACGCACTGCTGGATCTTTCTGCCAAGGTGGAATACGCACTCTTAGCACTGTTAGAACTAGCCAGCCATCATGAGAAAAAAGTTCCGTTGACAATAAATGAAATTGCCGCCAAGCAACCCATCCCAGAGCGTTATTTAGAACAGATTCTCACTCAACTGCGGCGTGCGGGCGTGGTGCAGAGTCAACGCGGTTCAAAAGGTGGTTTTCTTTTAGTACCTGAACCTTGGCAGATTACCTTACTAGAAATAGTCATCTTGATAGAAGGGGAACGTAAAGAAAAGGAAAATTCTGACACACCGACTATAGAAAAGATTTTAGTGCGAGAAATTTGGGAGCAAGCTAACGCCGCTTCAATTGAAGTTTTACGTGGCTATACACTTCAGGATTTATGTCAAGAGAAAGAAATTCGCGCTCAAAATAGTCCCATGTATTACATTTAGTTATCAAGAGGAGGGAATAGGGAACAGGAAATAATTTCTAATCTAATCTAATCTAATGTAATGTCAAAATTAACTAACTGTCATCATTAGTTATTTTTTTTAATTAATACAAACAAACAAATACAAATAGCAAGGAGTTTAACCAAACCTAAAGCCTGACTTTTGTAAATAATCACAACCCCCAAACCCATCAGCACGAAAGGTACAAAATAACTACCATATTCAGTTAAAAATTGAGCTATTTTTCTCTGATGGGTTAACTTATATCCCACGTAACACAAACCCATTAATAAACAGAAATATAAAGCTAAAATAATGAAAAAAATATCTAATTTAATACTTGAAAATAAAGGGATATAAATGCTAATATTATCACTACCGTTGGCGACAGTAATAATAGCAACTGTATAGATATTGGTGTTGAAAAAAAATCCCTCATTTGATGATGAATTTGGTGTAGGTTGAGGTAATATTTCTGCTGAAATATCTACCTCATAATTAACTAAAATATTTATCCCTATAGCAATTGGAATTAAACCCAATAAGCCAATCAAATTAGCAGGTAAAATCAAACCACCAAATAGACCAGGCAAACTTAAAATAATCAGTACAGTGAACCCTAAATACTGCCCTAAAACAACTTGCCAAGGACGAAAATTATCATCTACCTGAGCAAAAAACACAAGTAAAATCAGCAGATCATCAATATTAGTCGCACCAAAAGCAACTACTCCGGTGATGATAGACACCAATAAATCATTCATTAATTACCATACATATCAGAAAATACATCTTCCAATTTAACTCATGAATAGTCTGATTACTGCATTTATTCAAGGCATAATTGCTTTTGCTGCTACTAACATTGATGACATTATTATTTTACTATTATTATTTTCCGAAATAGATCAACATTTTCGACGTAGACATATTTTAATCGGTCAATATTTGGGCTTTATTGTCATTATCATCTTGAGTTTGCCAGGATTTTTTGGAGGTTTATTCATCCAACATGAATATATTGGTTTATTGGGATTATTACCCATAGCTATTGGAATCAAACAAATTTTTTCTCATTCAGAGGAAAATACAGAGGTTCAAAATGTGAATACAGACGGTGTAAATTTATCACATCACAATCCAATATTATCTTTCTTTTTCAGTGTTTTACATCCCCACACCTATAAGGTAGCAGCTGTGACAATTGCCAATGGAGGAGACAATGTTAGTATTTATGTTCCTCTTTTTGCAGGTCAAAATTTTCGCGGTTTAGCAATTATTTTAATTGTCTTTTTAGGTATGCTAGGTGTTTGGTCTGGTATAGCTTACTTATTAAGTCGGCAACCTACTATTGCCTATCTTTTAAATCGTTATGGTAAAGTTCTAGTTCCCTTTGTGTTAATTGGCTTGGGTTTATTTATTATGTATGAACGCGGAACTTTTGAAATGATGAAATCAATGTTCTGGACTTATGAGTCTTCAAAATTTATCAGTATTCAGCTATTAGTAATCAGTTTTTTGATTAGCGTCAATTTCTAGATTTTTATTATTCAAGTTTTACTTTTTAGTTGGTAATTTTCGACTGTGGTTATAAAACTAACTTCCAACTTACCATCATTAAGATGCTATAAATAATCAATCTTAGTGGACGTTGTGGGGTAATCTGACAAAGTTTAGCACCTAATAAAACCCCTGGAATTGAACCGATCCAAATAGGGAATACTAAACCCCAATTAACTGTTCCTAATGTTAAATGCCCCAAGGATGTGAATGTTAATAAAATCGCCGCTTGGGTAATATCAGTACCTACTAATTTACGAGAATCTAGACGGAATAAGGCTATTAAAACCAAGGCAAACATAGAGCCAGAAGAAACACTTGTCATCCCCACGCTGAACCCTAAAACTGCGCCAATAATCAAAGTTAAAAACCGTCCTTGATTGGTTTTAACAGTTAATTTTGGTAATTCTGGTAAATTGACTTTCGGGAAAAAAGTTACTAATAACATTTGTATTAATGCTGTCAATGTAACTATCAAAATCATGATTCCTAATAACTTTAATAGTAGATTATCTATGTTATAGTTACCACTGCTTCTGATGTGATGTAAAACTCCTACACCTAGCAATGAACCTGTAACACTTCCCATTGCTAACCATTTAACTATTTCCAAGTCCAGGGTTTTTTGTTGCCAATGTTTAACTCCACCTACTACTTTCATTAATGTGGCGGCTACAACATCTGAACTAACTGCAATGGAAGGTGGTACTTGAAAGATGAAGATTAACATAGGAGTGATCAGTGATGCACCTCCTATCCCTGTTAAACCAACAATAATACCGATGAAAAAGCTGAAAACTGGCAGTAATAAGTAATCCATGTTTCTGTTTGGGTTTGGGTTTTAGCTGTTATTTGTCAAGGTTGAATATGACTATAAACTTAGCTAGTAAGCTGTCATTACTTCTCAAGGATGAGTTTTTTAGTTTATAAGCAACGCCGATAGTTATCTTTTTCACTATTGGCTAAATTACTAAAAACCGATTGACTTACCGTATTTTAATTTTAAATCTTTTAAAAGTCTATTGTCAATAGCTGGTGAATTATCTTTTTTAGATGTAAAAATATAGTTTTTGCTTGTTTTATAAGGGTTTTGGGTATTTTGTACTGTTTTATTTTGGTGATGATTTTGGCAAATATTCAAGAATATTTTGATGTGGAATTGATTAAAAAATAAACTACAGTTATGGGTGATTATATTGCTGATAAATTAAATATCACGAAATATAAATGGGGCAGTAAAAATATCATATTTGTGATAGGTTAAGATGATTTCTATACTTTATTGAACTGAGCTAAACTCACAAAACTGAATACCCAGATCCTCAACTTATTCAAAAAGTCCGGGATCTACATATCTCTTATTTTTCGGTGCATGACTATCAAAGATGTTTCAAAAAATAAACAGTAGTAATTCAGTGCTAAATTCTCTCAAAAACCTACTGGTTTCCCGTTGGCGTTTTTTGTTGCTAGTAGTGATAGGGGTATATTCACCTTTGCAGGTTGTGGCAATTCTGACTATCAAAGTTTTGCAGCACAAAGATGGTTTTTTTTGGGATGTACCAATTTTGATGGCTATTCACTCTACAGCTAGTTCTAAACTAGACGCGATCGCCGTAGTGTTGACGAAATGGGGATCATTTTGGACAGCTTTTCCTATTTTAAGTGCGATCTCATTGGTGCTGTTATATAAACACAGATGGAAAACATTTGCTTATGTATCAATTACTGCGGTGGGAAATTTAATCATTAATCATACCGCTAAAGAAATAATACAGCGATCGCGCCCTGATCTATGGGTATCAAAAGCACCTGAATTTGATTATGCTTTTCCTAGCGGCCACGCCATGACCAGTATGACATTAGTATCAATTTTGCTAATATTAACATGGGATCGTCCGTATAAGTGGTTAATTGTAACTATTGGTAGTTCTTATCTGTTAGTTATTGCTTGGACACGCCTATATTTGGGAGTACATTTCCCCAGTGATATTTTCGCTGGTTGGATGGTTGCGTTAGCTTGGGCTATTGGTATGAGTTTGATCATTAAACCTAATTGGCACAGAGTTACTGTTACTCACAGCCAGTAAATTTCAGTAGGTTTGATATACAGAAAAAATCATCTGTGTTTATCTGTGTTCATCTGCGTTTTTTGTTATATCGAACCGCAGAGGACACAGAGAACACAGAGGAATAAGCTTTTGAGATTAATCAGAATTTGAGGGTGAAAATTAGGCTTTTTTCGTAGGTGCGTTAGTGATTTTAGCATCTACAATCCCTTGGGAAATATTAGGGATATACCAGTTAATTTCATCAGGTTTTAAAATTTCTATTCCGGCTTCGCTAAACTCAATTTCTCCTGTATCTGGGTTGGTTTTTAACACTAATTTAGTGCCATTATAAACCTTGATCACAATACCACCCGTTAGTTCTTGGCTTTGTCCTTCTAACCCCAAAGCTGCCACTTTTACATCTGCTGGAAAATAAATTCCTTTGCAATTCCATTTATTTTTTGTTGTTTGACCATCACCTAAAAAGTATAATGCTGTCCCTTGGGAATAATCATCTTCGTCTAAATTTGGTTCGGGTCCGTATATCGCTAGATTTTTACCTGTTTGATTACTACATTGACCCCAATCAATACCTGATTCAAAGGCTAATTTTTGCAATTCTAAATCACTAATTTGTTTTTCCAGCACTTCTGGCGTATAACCTTCAGGTAGTATTTGCGTTGTTTTTGCGGTCTCCAATTTATTTAACTGTTGAGTCAATGTTATGTAATCAGGATTTTTCGTATATCTTGGCGGATCTGCTAGTGCAGATTCACCGAATAATAGGCTAATGCAGCAGACTACAATCATCAATATACACTGGAAGCCTTTCATGGTAGTAATTCCTGTTTCGAGGATAGTTAATTTATCTATCGGAAAGTTAAGGAGCAACTTCTAAATCTAAAATTGCTTAATCACTATTTTTAATTCACTGAACAATCAGCAAGTTTAAATTATCATCATTAATTCAAATTGGCAACAATATAATTTCGCTAATTATGATACCCAGTATTTTCTTTAAGTTTATTAGATAAAATGCCTTAAACCCATATAATTAGGTCTTTTTTACGTTTGATTTTGAAAATCCCTCTTGATTAAGTAGTGTATTTTCAATAACTTTTTATCAACTTTTTATCAACATTTTTTTTATTTTTTTATACAAAATTTATTCCTGCCAAATCCGATAGTCTTTCGAGGATTCATTCACTATATGAACAATTGTTATAAAAATCATAAAAACATAGAAAAACTACTTGCGTAATCAAAACAAATCAGGTAATATTTGACTTGTCGAAGAAAACGCACGAAAAGATAGTAATTGTAAGTAGTCTGGATGCAGGTTATCAAATGATAGCAATTGCAAATAATCAGAAATAATTTCCACAAACACCATAGGTATTAGCTCAAATAACCCAGAAATTATCTAAACAACTATTCATAGCCCAACACAGAATAAAAATATATCTGTGTCTAATTGGCTGGTGAATATTTACAGAAAAAAGGACGATTTGAAACTTATATTATTTGCCATCATATATTTCCCAGGCAAACACCAAAATCACCCCATCGTCCATCTATATATGCGTCATTTCACAAGAGAGAATCTCGAAAATGAAGACAGAAATCAAATCATCTCAAAGTGTTCATGGTTTAAAGCCAAATTGCCTTTCTTTTTCAGAAGTATTAGCTCAATCTTTTGCCGTAATTGCACCAACAACCATACCGGCATCTAACATTGGTTTAATTGTCGCACTGTCTGGAAATGGGGCTTGGTTGAGTTTTTTAATTGGGTTAGTTGGACTATGTTTTGTAAGCATTAATATTAACCAGTTTGCTAGTCGTTCTGCTTCTCCTGGTTCTCTCTACTCCTACATTACTAAAGGTTTAGGAGCTACAGCTGGTGTAATTTGTGGGTGGAGTTTAGTTCTGGCTTATTTATTTACAGGAATGTCAGTTCTTTGCGGTTTTGCTAATTTCAGTGGAATTTTCATTGGTCATTTAGGTATTCACCCTTCCAGTATTACACTGTTAGCTATTGGGGCGGGAATTTCCTGGTATGCAGCATACAAAGATATTCAACTTTCAGCAGTAGCAATGCTGTGGATGGAAGCAGCTTCTTTATTTTTGATTGTAGTTTTGTGCATAATTATCTGGGCGCATAAAGGCTTCGCTCTTGATATGTCTCAGTTAACTTTATCTGGTGTAACTCCGGGTAATATTGCCACAGGTTTAGTATTAGTAATGTTTGGTTTTTCCGGTTTTGAAAGTGCTACCAGCTTAGGAGATGAAGCCAAAAAACCATTACGCACCATACCTAAAGCGGTGATGGGTAGTGTTATCCTCGCAGGTTTATTTTTTGTTTCCACCACTTATATAGAAGTTTTGGGTTTTAGTGGTACTGGGATATCTATTACAGAAACTGAAGAACCTTTAGGTTTTCTCTCTCAACAAATAGGCTTAGGTTTTTTAGGAGAATTAGTAGCTTTAGGTGCTTTATTTAGTTTCTTTGCTTGCATTTTGGGCAGTATTAATCCTGCGGCAAGAGTAGCTTTTTTAATGGCACGTCATGGTTTATTTCACTCTTCTTTGGGTAATGCTCATGCAGCTAATAAAACTCCTCATGTCGCCGTAACCTTATGTTCTTTATTAACATTTTTAGTTCCGGCATTGATGTCTTTCTTTCACATTAAACTCTTTGATTGTATGGGCTATTTGGGATCTATTTGTAGTTATGGATTCTTAACTGTTTATATTTTGATTTCTGTAGCTGCTCCTGTTTATTTATGCAAGATGAATAAACTCCGCCTCCTAGATATTGTTTTTTCCGTGCTTGCAGTAGGTTTTATGATGATTCCCATTTTTGGTAGTGTGGGTATTCCTGGTAATAGTCTTTTCCCTGTCCCTGAAGCTCCTTACAATATTTTTCCTTACTTGTTCTTAGCTTACCTGTTTATTAGTTGTGGTTGGTTTTTGATTAAAAAACAGCGTTCTCCCCATTTAGCTACAGGAATGCAGCAACGAGTAGATGAAATTCATGCCAGTTTTGCAGACAGAAATAACTATTAATGTCTGGTGACAGGAGAGTAGTGATTGTTGATTGGTAAGAATAAATATCAATCCTCAATCTAAAAATCCAAAATCCAAAATCTAAAATCCAACATCCAACATCCAAAATTATTATGAGTGGCATAATTACAGCAATTGGCACAGGAACAGCAGCTTTTAGCGCTACCAACATTGACGATTTAGTAATTTTGACTTTGTTTTTCTCTCAAGTAAATGTTAAGTTTCGGAGGTGGCATATTATTCTTGGGCAATATGTCGGGTTTTCGGCTTTAGTTTTGGCTAGTTTACCGGGTTTTTTTGGCGGTTTAATTTTCTCTCGTCCTTGGATTGGTTTATTTGGTTTAGTACCAATTATAATTGGAATCAAAAACTTATTTAGTTCAGAGGATGAAGAAGCCGAGAATGTGAACACAGATATGGCAATTTCTCACCAGTCACATTTAGCTAAATTTTTCAATTTGCAAACTTATAGTGTTGCTGCTATTACCTTTGCTAATGGTACAGACAATATCAGTATTTATGTACCGATATTTGCTAACAGTAATTGGCAGAGTCTTTTAGTAATTGTGAGTGTTTTTTTTCTACTGGTTGGTGTTTTGTGTTACATGGCATATACATTAACTCGAAACGAGGCGATCGCCAAAATATTCACTCAATATGGTAATCGTTTTATGCCTTATGTTTTAATTGGATTAGGTGCTTTTATCTTTCTTGATAGTAATAGCTTGAGTCTGATTAATTTTGGTAGATAAACACTAACATCAGCAATGGGGAAATAACTAATAACCAATACCCAAAGAGGAAAAAATTTTGAGCATACTAGGATTTTCTTTATTAGTTTGGCTGGGATCATTTAGTGCTGGTTTAGTGGGAGCATTAACTGGTTTAGGTGGTGGAGTCGTCATAGTTCCCTTATTAACTTCCGTCTTTGGTGTTGATATTCGCTATGCTGTTGGTGCTTCCCTCGTTTCAGTCATTGCCACATCATTAGGTTCAGCTTCCACATATATTAAACAAGGATTTGCTAATCTCCGGTTAGGAATGTTTTTGGAAGTTGCCACTACTATTGGTGCAATTATTGGAGCTTTATTAGCTGCCTTTGTTTCTGTGAAATTTCTCACAATTATTCTAGCAGTTGTGCTGATTTATTCAGCATATTTATCCCAAAGACCAAGACCAGAACATCAAGAAATTGAAACACCAGATCCCATTGCTGAATATCTCCAATTGAATGGTACTTATCCCACACCTAATGGCGTGATACCTTACTATATAAATGCCTTACCTGCTGGGTTTAGTATTATGTTAATTGCAGGGGTTCTTTCCGGTTTATTAGGAATTGGTTCGGGAGCATTTAAAGTATTAGCAATGGATCAGGCCATGCGTTTACCTTTTAAAGTTTCCACCACAACCAGCAATTTTATGATCGGTGTTACAGCAGCCACTTCTGCTGGTGTTTATTTAAGTCGGGGATATATAGATCCAGGGTTATCAATGCCAGTTATGTTGGGGGTTTTACCCGGTGCTTTTTTAGGAGCAAGAATTTTAATTGGTGCGAAAACTCAAACTTTGAGAATTATCTTTAGCCTTGTATTAATAGCAATGGCATTCAAAATGGTTTACAACAGTGTCATCGGGGGAATATAGTGATGTATAAATTAAATTCTGGTTTTCGTTGGAGTTCTTCCGCACCGGCAAATACTAAAGTCATGGCACTAAATTTAATGCCAGAAGAACAAGATTCAGATATTCAACAATTAGAACAACAACGGCTGAATCATGTTAAGCATATCAATTATCAGGGTGCAATTACTAATAATCAAAACACAGGAAAATTACAAAGTGAAAAATTATTAGAAAATCTCCTGAGCAATTTACTTAAATATGGCGTTTTAATTGCCAGCACCGTAGTATTAATAGGAGGAATATTATATTTAATTAATCATGGTTCTGAACCTGCTCATTATCATACCTTTCGTGGTACATCCCCTGAATATTGCTCACTCATTGGTATCATAGAAGCTATTTCATCCGGTAGTCGGCGGGCAATTATTCAACTAGGACTTTTAATATTAATTTCTGTTCCTATTTTACGAGTGATTATCTCTTTCTTTACTTTCCTATTTTGGCGACAATTTAGTTATGTAATTATCACTTTTCTAGTTTTGGTTACTATTACTTATAGTTTACTTAGTACCTACTAGATTTTAGCTATCAGTTATCAGTTATCAATTAACTGATAACTGAATATTTACTGGTGTATTAACAGTTGTTTTTTAGTCATTTTTAACTGTTTCCATAAAATTTGAATTTGTTTATAAGCCTCTTCAGGGGAAATTTTACCACCTGTTTGTAAACCACAGATGTAGTTTACTCTTTGAGAAAATTCTTGCAAATGAGCATTAAAAACTAAATATTCTGCTTTATATTGTCCATAGTAAGGAACACGGGGATATAGAAAATCAGATATTTCTGAAAGAAAATCAGTGTGTTGATTCATAGTATGTTGCAGGTAAATTCAGTACAAAGACTGACAGTGTATTTTTTGAGATGAATATTTAAAGTACGGTAATTCTATTGACAAACTGTATTTTGATGAATTTCATAGCATAATTTCACAAAAACTTAAACATAGCAGTATCCATGAATACATTTTGCATATAACTGGACTTTTTCTCAACCTTGGTTTAAACTACACTAAATCGGTAAAGATAGTGTACTTATGAGTGAACTCCCAATTATTAGTAAGGATTTTGACATTAACCCACCAAAGAAGGAAACAACTTCTCCCAACCAGTCAGAAATCAATATCTGGAAGAAACTCAGAGGTGGGTTTTTTCTGGTATTAGGATATTTACTTTCCCCTTTATGCTGGTGGAATGACTTATTATTCAATCTACCCATAGCTTACTTTTTTGGGTATTTATGCAGTTTCCTATCACCAAAATTGCTCTTACCCGGTACAATTATTGGCTACTGGCTTTCAAACGTTGTTGGCTTTTTGCTGATGCAATTTGGTACAGGAGATATTTTCCGCAAGGATAATCAAGAAAATAACGTGAAAAAAGAGTTATTCAATACTTTTGTGTCTTCAACTGTGTATACATTAGTAATTATATTGCTAATTCAGTTTAAGATTATTGATACTCCTGCTTCATTTACTAATGGTTAATTAGCAACTTTTAATTAACAACTTTTAATTAGCAACTTTAGTAAAAGGAAGTTTGAAAATTTATTATATTACCCATCTCTAATACCATTTCTTTGTGAGGCTGCGCCGAATTTTATAAACCTGTCTTTTCCTCCTCTTTGTTCTCCGTGCCTCTGTGGTTCGTTCTTTTATGAATTTGGCGCATCTTTGTACAGAATTGGTATAACCATCTCTTTATTAATGAGTCGGTTAAGTATTTTCGTAGGATGGGTTAAACAAAGTGAAACCCAAGAAACGGTTATAAAGATTGGTTTCCTAACATCAACCCAACCTACATGATGCAATTTTTGAACTTAACTAAAAAGTCTTGATTCCCTATTTTCTGCAACAAACAACCATCTCTTCAGCAACCCTTAGTTAATTAACTTTTGTATATCCCATAGTGGAAGGCTATCTTTACCTATAATTAATGGTAGCTTTCCATCCCATTTTTCTATAGCTTGTCTCTGCAATAGTTCTGGTGTCAAAATATTTTTGATTAAGTTTTGAGCTTCTGCTTCTCCCTTAGCTATATTAATTTTAGCTTCTGCTTGTTTTTTAGCTCTTAAAGCTATAAAGTTAGCCTGTTGTGCTTCCTGTGCTGCGATTTGTTTTGCTTCTACTGCTGCCCTAAATTTATCAGAAAATTGAATTTGACTCAGAGAAATATCATCAACTACAACATAATAATTAGATAATCTTGAACTAATAAGTTCATCTAATTTTGTTTTTACTTCTCCCCTTTTGGTAATGATTTCTTCTGCCGTATATTGAGAAAATACTGCTTTTAATACTTCCTCGACTGCTGGATTTATGATTATATCAACTACGTTTTTTTCATCACCAATGGTTTGAAAGATAATATTTGCTTGTTCTGGTAAAATATGCCAATTAATAACAATATCTGTGAAGATGTTTTGTAAGTCTTGAGATAATGTCTCTGCGGATATTACTTGTTTCTGTATTTTAATACTAATTTTTTTTACTGTATTTACTACAGGAATAATTAGATGAATTCCCTCTCCTAATATTTGTTCTTGTACTTGACCAAACTTCATTAGTATCCCACGTTCTCCGGCATTTACGATGACAAAAGGTGTTAATAAAATAGTGAGTAGACATAATAAAGCCGTTAGTTTCCCAGCACTGTTTATAGTGTTAAAGTTTTTCATATTGTACATCTGGCTGTGAAATTTTAGTGAATAGCATCATCTATCATTTCATAATCTGCACAACTACGTCAATTAATTAAAATTTGGTAGCATGATAATAATTTTGTTTAACACTATTATATGTACTGACTGATGTTGGCTTTTTTTGTAGATGATGATAATTTTGAAATAACACAAAACCAGCTACAGCTATTAAGAAATAACCAAAGTATTTTTGTAGTTTTTTACCATCAATAAACTGAGATAAATAACCACCCAAAAAACTACCGAAACTAGCAGCTAAAATAAAACTTCCCACTAACTGCCAGTCTAACTCAACTTGTCCTAAATATCCTATAGATCCTGCGATAGCATTAACAACTAGAATTAATAAAGAAGTACCAATAGCTTCTTTCATGGGAGTTTTACCCAAAATTACCAAAGCGGGAACAATAGCAAACCCCCCACCAACTCCTACCAAACCTGTTAATATTCCTACGCCCAAACCTTCAGTTAATAACCATAACCAACAATAATTACAAATAGGTGGTTGATAAACTTCTGATTCTGGATATTCTGGATTATTTGTTGTAGATATATCAGAACTTTTTTTAAAACTTCTTTTAATCATTAAAATTGCTGCCACCAACATCATAACAGCAAAAAGTAACATTTGCAAATTATCAGTTACAAAAGGTAAACCGGCGATTTTTGCACCTACAAAAGCACCGATCATAGTTGCAGAACCAAAAATAAATGCTTTATTAAAATTGATATTTCCCTTTTTCCAATGAGGAATTAAACCAATTAAACTAACAGTACCAACAATTACCAAAGTCATAGCAATAGCGGGTTTAGTAGGTACACCCATGACATAAACTAAAATTGGCAAAGCTAAAACCGAACCACCACCACCAATTAAACCCAGACTAATACCAATTCCTACAGCTAATAAATGTCCTAATATCCACACGTCGCTTTGCTCCGAAGTCAAAAGTCAAAAGTCAAAAATTTAAAAGTTTAAAAGTTTAAAAGTTTAAAAGTTTAAAAGTTTAGAAGTTTAGAAGTTTAAAAGTTTATGTCCCCTAATTCTTGAAGAATTGGGGATTTGAATATAGATGTTAACCACGTTGGTTATAAGGTAACTTAGCTAATAACATCGCCATTGCACAGGTATTTGTTACTCCTGCAAACACCAAACCAGCACCGACAAAACCACTCAAAATTAAAAACCAAGGAGAAACAAAAGCACCTAAAACAGTTCCCGTAAATACCAAAGAACCAGCGACGATTTGCACTTGACGCATAATACTAATAGGTGCATTCTTATTAATTTTAGTGGGATATCCAGATTGTTTCCAAGCAGTAATTCCCCCTTGTAACTGACAAAAATCTGTAAAACCTGCTGCCATTAATTGGAGTGCTGCTTTATTGGATCTATTTCCTGATTGACAATAAATAACAACTTGTTTACCAGGAACTAAATTAACTTGTTCAGCTTGAAATTGTGAAAGAGGTAAAACCTGAGAACCGGGAATATGTTCACCTAAATACTCCGACTTTTCCCGCACATCAATTAAATAAACCTGTTGCTGTACCATTAACTCCTGAACAGTAGCAGCATCCAAAAAACGTAATTCTTTATTAATAGAAGTAGTCATTTATTCAAAACTCCTTAAACTCAAAATTTCTAAATCTTAAAACTCTGCGAACTCTGCGCCTCTGCGGTTAAATGTCTTCTGAAAAATTACACAGAAATAACATTTCCACACCGTTCATTAGCGGGAACTGCCTCCATTATTTTTTGTGGATTTGGCAAATTTAACCCATTCATTAACTGAATAAAACTATCTCGACTTTTTCCTGTAAATCGGGGATTATATAACTTTTCTTCCCCAATAGTAGAAACTGTAAAACCTTTATAATCATGACCTGGATAAACTAAAGTATCATCAGATAAAGTGAATAACTTTTGTGTAACAACATCAAACAAAGCTCCTGGATTTCCACTTTGAAAATCAGTTCTTCCACAACCACGAATTAACAAAGAATCTCCAGTTAATAACCTTTCTTTATTTACTAAATATGCTAAATGACTGTCTGTATGTCCAGGGGTGGCGATCGCCTCAATTACAATAGAACCAAGTTGTAAAATTTCCCCATCTTGCAACTGTTGATCTGCACAACTCGCCGGCGCATTTTCTGGTACAACCCCCAAACATCCAGTTAGTTCACGTAATTTACCCGTACCCGTGATATGATCTGCATGAATATGGGTTTCTAAGCAATAACGTAGCGTTAAACCTAATTCTCTAATGAGTTGTAAATCTCGTTCTGTCTTCTCCAGTACGGGATCTACTAAAACTGCTGCTTTTGTTTGCAGATCAGCTACTAAGTAAGTATATGTACTAGAGTCTGTATCGAAAAGTTGTCTAAATAACATTTCCTTAACTTGAGTTATCATGTTTCTACTATATTCTTATATGGTAGAATAGTCAACAGGAAGATAAAATATTTTTGGTGTTTTATGAAAGAGGTATCACCGAGCGCTCTTAATCAAGTTGCAGACTATTTTAAAGTGTTGTCTGAAGTGAGTAGACTACAGGTTCTATGTTGCTTAAAGAATGGTGCAAAGAATGTTACACAGATTATAGCTGAGACAGGATTAGGACAAGCTAACGTATCGAAACATTTAAAGATTTTGACTCAAGCAGGTATTGTCAAAAGAACACCAGAGGGAGTCAGTGTCATTTATGAAATAGCTGATCCAGTTTTATTTCAATTATGTGATTTAGTGTGCGATCGCCTACAAGTGAGATTAGAAGAACAAACAAAGCAGTTGGAAAAACTCAAGTTATAGGGAATAGGGAACAGGGAAGAAAGCAGGGGAAGCAGGGGAAGCAGGGGAAGCAGGGGAAGCAGGGGGAGAATATTAACTTTTGCCTTTTGCCTTTTGCCTTTTGCCTTCTGTTCCCTGTTCCCTGTTCCCTATAATTAACTAAACTGTTCTTCAGCGTCTAAATTGAACAACATTTGTAGGGTTTGCATACAGTTTCTTCTAGCTTCTATATCCTGTTGCGCCCGTAATTGTACCATTGGATCATGTAAAATTTTATTCACAATACCTCTAGTTAAAGCCTCTATCACTTCTTGGTGTTTTTCTCCAAACTCTGAACCTAAGCGGGATAGAGCTTTTTGTAATTCCTGTTCGCGGATGGTTTCAATTTTATTTCTTAAAGAACTAATAGTAGAAACAGTTTCTAAACTGCGCCACCAAACGTCAAAAGCTTCCACCTCTTCATCTAGGATTTTTTCGGCTTCTTGAGCCATTTTGCGGCGACTTTCGTAATTTTGGGCGACTACTGCTTTGAGATCATCCACATTAAAAGCCTGGACATTTGCTAACTCATTCACATCTGAGTCAACATTTCTCGGTACAGAAATATCAAACAGCATTAAAGAATGTTGGGGATCTAAAGCTGCTTCTAACTTTTTGCGGTCTAAAATTGGTTCAGTGGAAGAAGTGCTAGTAAACACTAAATCACTATGAGCTACCACAGACATCATATCTGGGAGCAGATGAATTTTAATAGGTTGTTCAGGAAACTGTTTAGCTAACTCCTCAGCACGTTCGCGGGAACGGTTAACAATACTAATTTGGGTTGCACCTTTAGAAACTAAGTGTTGTACCAGTAACCGAGACATTTTCCCAGCACCGAGAATAGCGACACGATAGGGAGCTAAATTTTCTACTTTGATTTGTGCCAATTCCACAGCAGCAGAACTAATAGAAACTGCACCAGTACCGATACTCGTTTCTGTCCTTACACGTTTACCTGCGGTGAGTGCTTGTTTAAATAAGCGATTTAAAATTGTTTTTATACCATTAAATTGTTGTCCCAGTTTGTGAGTGTTTTTCACCTGAGCCAAAATTTGACCTTCACCGAGAACCAAGCTATCCAAACCAGCAGCAACCCGCATGATATGTGTAATAGAATCAGTGTGCATCAACATAAACAGGTGTTGACGCAAAGACATGATGGGTAACTTGCTATGTTCTGCCAAAAATTGGGTAACTTCTTGAATACCTTGAGTTATTTCATTACTAACAATATAGATTTCTAAACGGTTGCAGGTGCTGAGAATAGCAACTTCATCAATATGAGGATAACTGAGGAGATGAGAGATAGCACCTTCGGTTTGAGGTTCAGGAATACTTAATTTTTCTCTTACTTCTACAGGGGCGGTTTTGTGACTTAACCCCACAACAGCAATATTCATCTTTTATTTCTTAAATTCTTAAATGGATAATTTGTAATGGAGAGAGGGAATAGGGAATAGGGAACAGAAGGCAAGAGGCAAAAGGCAAAAGGCAAGAGTTCAGGAGTTCAGGAGTAAGAAAGTAAATATTTCTCCCCATCTCCCCATCTCCCCATCTCCCCATCTCCCCAGTCACCAGTCACCAATCCCCAATCCCCAATCACCAAAAATTAGTGAAGTTGGACAACTTTGGGTTGCTCATTCATGTGAATGGTATCTACAAAGCGAGCGGTTTTAGACTGGCTGGAAATAACCAAACTTTGAGTTCTAGCACCACCGTGGAAGAAACGTACACCTTGCATTAAATTACCGCTGGTGATACCACAAGCAGCAAAGAGAACGGTTTCACCAGATGCCAATTCATGAGCATCATAAACCTTATCAGGATCAGTGATACCCATAGAAGCTAGACGATCTAAGTTAGATTGTTTGCTTTCACCGATTAAACCTGTTTTCACAACTTCAGGATCATAGATTAACTGACCTTGGAAGTGACCGCCTAAAGCACGCATAGCCGCAGCAGAAATTACACCTTCAGGAGCAGCACCAATACCCATGAGTGCGTGAATGTTAGTACCAGCAAAACCGCAAGATAAAGCTGCACCTACGTCACCGTCAGAGATTAATTGTACTCTCGCGCCAGCTTCACGAATTTCTTTGATCAAGTCGTTATGACGTTCGCGCTTCATCACAACTACTACCAATTCTTCGATAGAGCGATCTAAACACTCAGAAAGAATTTTTAAGTTTTCGGTAGCTGACTTGTTGATATCAACTTTACCTTTAGCTGCTGGGGGTGCTGCTAACTTCTTCATGTAGAAGTCAGGAGCAGCAAACAAACCACCTTTTTCAGAAATTGCTAAAACGGCCATTGAACCGGGTTGTCCGTAAGCTACTAGGTTTGTACCTTCGCAGGGATCAACAGCGATATCAATTTCAATGAGTTCTTCTGGACTACATTCTAGTTTTCCATCAGGGTTGGCACAAATACCAACTTCTTCACCGATGTAAAGCATGGGAGCGTCATCACGTTCCCCTTCACCGATAACGATACGACCACGCATATGGATTTTGTTCATGCGTTCGCGCATAGCTTCTACTGCTACTTGGTCGGCGGTGTTCTTTTCACCTTTACCCATCCACTTTGCAGAGGCGATCGCTGCTTGCTCTACAACCTCAATAATCTCTAAACCAATTGTATTTTCCACAGGACTGCCCTCTTATTTGCTGATTCTTAGCGACGTTGTGTATGGCCATTTCAGTCTTTCAGTCTACCAAAGTACGGATACATATAGAAGAAAGTTAAGTTTTACTGCTATGAATGATCGGAAGTGGTCAAAATGACAGAGAATATCCAGTAATTTTCCCTTGGTATGCTATTTGCAGATTTTAGGATCACTCAAAAATCAAAAAATATGTCAGTCTGATGTTATGGCTAATCATTGAAAATTTTTGAGTCCACTATTTTCAACTTCAATATGTTTAATTTCTTTAATTCTCTGTTAGGTCGTCACCCAGAACGCATCAAAGCCAATGTAGAAATATACACTTGGCAAACTTGCCCCTACTGTATCCGTGCCAAAATGCTGTTATCGTGGAAAGGCGTTAAATTCACTGAATACAAAATTGACGGTAACGAAGAAGCAAGAGCAAAAATGGCAGAACGCGCTAATGGTCGTCGCAGTGTACCGCAAATCTTTATTAATGATCAACACATTGGCGGTTGTGATGATCTCTATGAGTTAGACACCAAAAGTCAATTAGATAACTTGTTGGCTAATAACCCAAGTTGCTAGTTACAAAAAGTTAGAAGATGGGGGGATGAGGAGAAATATATTTACCTCCTAACTCCTCAATCTCTTTCAAGTTCCTAAATGAAATACATTTAAAGAAATAGAAACAATACTCAAAAAAGTTAGAAACCCAATAGTATCTAACATAGTAGTTACTAGCGGACCACTCATTAAGGCGGGATCTAACTTGAGTCGTTGTAATCCGATTGGTAATAAAGTTCCTAAAGTTACAGCAATAATTGTGTTAGTTGCCATCACCGTACCTGCAACTACAGCTACCCATCTTTCTTGGGGTTTAGCCCAGATCAGAGACAGTAACATCATGGTAATACACAAAACAACGGCAGTACCTAAACCTGCGAGTAATTCCTTACGGAGAATTTTACCCATATCTTTGGTTGTAACTTCTCCTACCCCTAAACCGCGAATTGTTACCGTTAAAGCCTGAATACCCACCGTTCCCCCAGTGTTAGAAAAAATGGGCATAATGACGGCTAAAACTGGTACAGCAGCAATTACCTTTTGAAAGGGGGCGATCGCACTAGCAGCACCAATATATAAAGCCATAATTCCTAACAACCAAGGTAAGCGTTTTCTCAAAGTTACATGGGGAGGAGATAATGCTTCTTCATCACCACTCACACCGGCTAATTTTTGGATATCTTCTGTAGCTTCTTCTTGTAAAATATCAACAACATCGTCAATGGTGATAATACCTACTAATCTTTCTTCCCGATCTACTACAGGCATAGCTATTAAATCATAGCGTTGCATAATTCTGGCGACTTCTTCCTGTAAAGTTTCAGTTTTCACTTTAATAACATGAGAACTGGCGATATCTTTAATTAAAACTTCTGGGAAAGTAAATAATAATTGTCGTAAAGAAACAACACTAACTAATTTACGATTATCGTCAGTAACATAGGCATAGTAAATAGTTTCTTTATCCTGATCTTGTAAACGAATTTTACTTAATGCTTCACCAACAGTTAAACCTTCTCGCAACCGCACATATTCAGTAGTCATTACCCTACCGGCAGTACCTTCAGGATAACCTAAAATTGTGGCTGTAGCTTGTCTTTGTTCCGGGCTAAGTTGTTGAATTAATCTTTTCACAACTCCCGCTGGTAATTCATCAAATAAATAAGCTCTTTCATCAGGACTCATTTCTTCTACTAGATGAACTACTTGTAAGTCTTGCAAAGAATTAATTAATTCTCCCTGTACTTCTGTAGGTAAATATTCAAAGACATCAATAGCATGACTTTTATTTAATAATCTAAAGGCGATCGCCCTTTGTTTTTCTGGTAACTCAGCAATATATTCTCCCACATCCACTGGTTGGAGATGATTTAAGTCAAATTTTAACTGATTTAAGTCTGCAATGTCCAAAGCATTGCGAACATCCTGTGTTAGCATAATAAACTTCCTCCTAATGTCTCCCCCTCGCTGGGAGACTAATTCGCCAGCTTAGGGGAGGATACTACTACCATCTGGTGGACTTTTGTCCATAAACTCTTAAAAACTCAATATGAAAATTTTATCAAGCAATCACTAATTTATCATCCTACCCTATCTTGGGTTGATATGATAGATACCAGGCAATGATACTATTGAAAGTAGTATTATACACTGATATGTATTTGGTGGGTTTGATTTCTGTTGATTGTAGATTGATGTAAAGATTCTACTACTGTTACAGCCAATGTCAAGTACACTAATTCTATTTACTAGAAATCTTTACATAATCAAAATATAAATTGGGTAATTGGTAACTTTAAGAGTGGATTTAGGAATCTTGGAGTATGAAAATAAAATCAAGAGCAACTGTAGTATGGATTTATGGAGCATAATGAGTTGAAAACACTATATTTTTATTTTTCATGAGGACAATATGAGAATTAAGCAAATTTCAGTTACAGAACTTTTTGGTATTTTTAATCATGTTATTCCCCTGAATACAGAAGATAGAATAACTATTATTTACGGATTAAATGGTATTGGTAAAACTGCAATATTGAAATTATTGAATAATATTTTTAATTTTCAGTTTTCAGAATTAACTAAGATTCGATTTAAAAATTTGCAAATAGATTTTCATGATGGTAGTTATCTTCATTTTCATACACAAGCAGAATCAGATATTGATGGCAATATAAAGTATAAAATAATAGGTTTTTTAAAAAAAATAATAGTATTAATGAATATGTAATTTCTTTAAATCAAGATTATTATAATGAATCTTCTATATCTGATAGGTTTTCAAAAGTAATAAAACGTCGTCTTGTTGAAGAATCTTTACATCTATATCCTTATCTTTTAGATTTTCTTCAATATAAACCTATAGAAAAAAGCCCCGAATGGTTAGAAAATATTATTAATTATACAGATATTCATTTGATAGAATCCCAGAGATTATTAAACATATCAGAAGATAATGAAATGATACCATCTGTAAATGCTTATGCCAATGAACTAGCAGACAACATCCAAGAAAAATTAGCTGAATATGGTACATTATCACAATCATTAGATAGAACATTTCCCGTTAGATTAGTGCAAAAAGTATCAACAAATTCTCTCACGAATGACCAGCTTATTAAAAAACTAGATGAAGTTGAAACTAAGAGAAAACATCTAATAAATGCTGGACTATTAGATAAAGATGAAAATACAAACTTTCAAATTTCCGAACAGATAGACGAAAACATCAAACAAGTTTTATCAGTTTATATAGAAGATGTAGAAAATAAACTTACTGTTTTTGATAATCTCTCTCAAAGAATAGAACTTATGAAGAAAATTATCAATCAAAGATTTGCGTATAAAGAAATCAATATTAGTAAAGAAAAAGGCTTTACATTTACCTGTAATGGGAATTCTTTGTCACCCACACAATTATCTTCTGGAGAACAGCATGAATTAGTAATACTCTATGAATTATTATTTAAAGTTAAACCAAATTCATTAATTCTCATTGATGAACCAGAACTTTCACTACACGTAGAATGGCAAGTGAATTTTTTAAAAGATTTACAAGAAATTACTCAAATAGCTAATGTAGATGTGTTGATAGCGACTCACTCACCTGGTATAATCCATGATAGATGGGACTTAACCGTTGAATTGAAAGGTCCTCACAGATGAGAGAATTTATCACACCTGAGTTTATTGCTAATCAAATTCGGATGAGACGTTGAGAATATCAAATCTTGCCCTTGTATAATCCCAAACAATACCCCAAACACCACACCCCCTGGTATTAACCCTTTGGTAAACTGTCAAATACCTGTTTAACTAACTGCTTAGTTTTATTTTCCAAAACTTGCCACTCCACAGACCCGGATTCGTCAATTAAACTGGTATCAATATCAACTAATGTATTCTCAGATGTATTATCAGGACTATAATTCACAAAACAAACTTGATAACACAACTCCCACAGATCCACATTTACTTGCTGCTCTTGACGTTGCAAGCGCAAATGGTATCCTGGATGGGGTACAGGCAAAACGGCTAGGTTTTCTTTAATCTCTAATAGCTTTTGGGGTGTAGCAGTTTCCATTTCCTCTATTAACTGTGTCACCATTGCTTTAGTTTCATCACTTGTACCAGGTGGCCAAATCAGTACATCATGATAAGTACCTTTCCAATCGGATACATCTAAATGTTTACGTATATTATCCACAACACGGATAAAAGCTGGCTGCATAAGGATTTCGGCTTGTTGCCATCTGGCGGAATTTGTGATCTTAGGTGGCATTGTTGGTTAACAGGAACACTAAAAAAAGTAAAAGTTAGTTGATTTTATTAAAAAACTGCATTATTAGTCTAAATCTTTTCTCAAGATAGCGGATTTCTGGGAAGAAAATTTGGAGATATTGACTACTATCTAAAAAATTAAGTGTTAAAACTGGGGAGAGAACATGATAGGTAAACTACTAGATCACCGATACCAAGTTATCAGAGTTTTAGCAACTGGGGGTTTTGGACAAACCTATATTGCTGAAGATACTAGACGGCCTGGAAACCCAATTTGTGTAGTTAAACATCTCAAACCTGTTAGCACTGACCAAAAAGTTTTTGAAACTGCTAAACGTCTGTTTAATAATGAAGCTGAAACTTTAGAAAAGTTGGGTAATCATGATCAAATACCCAGATTATTAGCTTATTTTGACGAAAATCAAGAATTTTTCCTAGTACAAGAATATATAGATGGACATACCATAGCTGAAGAACTCATACCTGGTCAACCTTGGAGTCAAAACCAGGTGATGCAACTGCTATTAGAAGTTCTGGGTATTTTAGAATTTGTTCATCAACAGGGTGTAATTCACCGTGATATCAAACCAGATAATATTATCCGCAGAACATCAGATTATAAGTTAGTTTTAGTAGATTTTGGGGCTGTTAAACAATTAAGATCGCCTTTGGTATCTGTAGCTGCACATCCTACTGCTACGGTGGCTATTGGTACTCCAGGATATATGCCTACAGAACAAGGACAAGGTAAACCCCGTCCTAATAGTGATATTTATTCTTTGGGAATTATTGCTATTCAGGCTTTGACGGGAATACCTGCAAGTCAATTTCCTGAAGATCCTCAAACCGGGGAAATTCTCTGGCAGCATTTTAAACCTGTTAACCACCAATTAGCGGAAATTTTGACTAAGATGGTGCGTTATCATTTTAAAGATCGTTATCAAACAGCTACGGAAGCACTCCAGGCTTGTAGAGAGTTTATGAATATAAGTTCTACTTTTTCTGTAGCACCCCAATCTCCTCAACAAATTAATTATCAATATCAACCACCAAAAACAAAATCTCAATTTTTCTCACAACCTACTGTAGCTTTAGCTCCTGGTAATCCTGTACATTCTGTTGTTAATCATCAACCTACTCAGAAAACTCATCACCAGAGTAAACCCGATCCTTTACCGTTACTGATTGGTTTATTATTGGCTGGTGGTGCTGCGGCGTTAGTTACTAATTTATATCCGAACTTTCAGAATTTAAGCACTAATTGGGCAAAAAAAGAAAAGTCTTCATCTCAGGCTTGTGCAGCGGTGGTAGCGCCTAATTCTAATATTCGTTCTGAACCTAGCGCGATTAATTCTGATAATATTCTCAAAACTCTGGGAGATGCTAGTGATTTTCCGGTGACTGGCCAACGTACTAAACGGGGTTGGGTGGGTTTAAAACTCAAGTCGGGGCGTTCTGCTTGGGCGCATTCTGATGTTATTACTAATAATCAACAGTGGATCTCTTGTTTACGAGATCAAGGGGTTGCTATTCAAGTTGTCGAAGATAGCACTTTGATTGCTACTCGTCCTGTTCCCAAACCTAAACCGGTGGTTGCAACTCCTAATGTAGAAAAACCTGAACCATTGGTAGCTGACTCTACAAATGAAGATAAGGAAAAAATTGTGGAGAAAGCACGTCAGAAATTTGAATCAGGAGACTTACCAGGGGCGATCGCCCAATTACAAACTGTTCCTAAAAATGCTGCTTCCGGTATTAAAGAAACTGTAGAAATTGTTAATCAATGGCAGCAAGACTGGGCAAAGGCTGAAGCGTTAGCTAATGAGATTAATAAAGCTATTGATAATGGTCAGTGGGATAAGGTTTTAGCCTATCGAGATCAGCCAGAAAAGTTACCGAATATTAAATACTGGCAAGATAAGTTAGAACCTCTATTTAAAGAAGCTGCGGAAAATGCCGCTAAACAGGTTTTACCTCAAAAGGAGGCAAATACTGAACTTCCTAAACCTACAAATACCAAAGCATCTACTCAAACAGAACCAAGTAACAGTGAAAATTAAAGGACTAGGTAATGGAAATTCTTCTTTTCCCATTACCAATTACCCATTACCAGTTACCAATTACCAATTTTTTAATGTAATTCGTCGTATTCTGCGGTTTCTACTCTTCTAGCTTCTGAGCGAGTGGAAGGTAAAAATTCTGCTCTCCGTACATTCGCTAGGGGGGGTGTTGGTCCATGATAAGGGTGAATTACTTGGACGGTACGGGTAGGGCGTTGTTTGGAAGAAAATAAGGATAGGACACCGGCTACCACTACACCACCACCGATGGTTAATGTTGCACCACCTACAGCCCAAAGTATAGGGGAATCTAACCAGGTTTTTTCCTCTGTTGGTGCTGCTGCTAATTTGGGTTGGTTTTGTGCTTGGGCTAACTCCCACTGTTTTTGGGTGTTAATGTTTTGAATTTGACCTTGAAGTTGTTGGTTTTGTAAACGTAATTGTTGGTTATCAGCTTTTAATTCATCCAGTTGTTTTTGGATTTGTAATGCTTGATCGTTATTAGGTGCAATTGGTTGAGGGTTGGAGTATGCAGGTTGTCCATAGTTAGGAGGATATTGCATTGATGGCTGCATGACTTGGGGTGCTACAACCGTACCTGGCATTTGGGGAGATAAGGCGAAGTTAGGTTGTTGTATGGGTGTATTTGTTCCTTTTAACAGCAATAGGGCAGCTAGTCCAGCTACCGCAACTCCACCGATAAATGCCATACTTTCACTCATAATTTTTTACCCCTCAACTTGGACTGAAGCTGTACTTAATTTTAACTGGCGCGATGTCACACTCACTCTCACACTCATAATTTCTCGCCTAATTGTCATGTTCATAAGACTAAAACTATAAGCAAATATATCAGGTAGTTTTTTTAGTTGACTATGATCTGAATATGTGCTGTCTTTATTCAAGGCCATATCAGTCTAATTGTCTACTATAGGATGATAAAAAAACTACGCTGTTATAGTTTCAAAAGGCATAGACAAATATCTTATGCTCTTTGTTGTCCGGGAATAGACCCGAAAAGGCGGACTACAACGCCTCCTATCCCTAGACTATACGCTGTTGGGACTACTTGAAGTAAAATACATTTTTATGGGTTTTCATTTTTCAGTCCTGATTTGATTAGCTACTTTCGAGAATGTTTTACTTTCTGTGATTTATAGGATTTTCTGTCACACAGAGGTTGTAGTTGGATCAATTCTGACTCTGGTGCAGTCTCAGATCAGAATTTTTACCACTTCCCAAACATCTACGCTGATTAAATCAAGACTAATATATCACATCAACATTTTGCATCACAGATACAGACAAAAATTAATAAGATTTTTGGCAATGCTGCAAATGCTCATATTTGACGATATTTGAATAGATTAGACCTTTTACACAATTCATTTTATGATGTTATAATTGGAGGCCTGCTTGGTTTTGGCTAAATGTTAGAATGACACTCTTATCTTTGACTTGGTGATGCTTTTGGCTAGTGTAGCTATGGCAACGACACCCAAAAAAAAGACACCCAAAGATACATAAAACCCAAAGCCTCTTTTTATGCCACAGAAAAAATTGTGCAAGAGGTCTATATTATTCAAACCTAATACTTTTTAATCTAATTTTCCCAAATCATCAAGAGGGTGTTTTAATTGCTTGTTTGAGATGTTGACAAAATTGGGCGATCGCCTCTAGTCCTTGTTCCGGTGTTCCTTCTGCTAACCGTTTAACAATGGCACTCCCAACAATGGCTGCATCAGCGCCCCATTCTTTAACTTGTTGTGCTTGCTGAGGATCGGAAATACCAAAACCCACACCGATGGGTTTATCTGTGACACTGCGAATTTTTGTAAGTAATTCAGAAACACGACTTTCCATTTGTGTTCGCATTCCTGTTACACCGGTGACACTGACTAAATAAATAAAACCTTGGGATGCTTTGGCGATCGCCTCAATTCGTTCCGTAGAACTCGTAGGAGCTACCAAAAGCACTAAATCAATATCCCTCTCACTGGCTGGTTTAATCAACCCTGCTGCCTCTTCTAAGGGCAAATCAGGAACTACTAACCCAGCCACACCAGCATCTTTAATTTGTGCCAAAAACTTATCTATGCCCCTGTGCATAATTGGGTTATAGTAAGTAAATAAAATTATTGGAGCTTTTAATTTAGGTGTAACTTCTTTGACCATAGTCAAAACCTGATCCAAAGTCGTACCCTTTTGTAAAGCACGGGTAGCGGCGGCTTGAATCACCGGACCATCAGCCAGAGGATCAGAATAGGGAACACCCAACTCAATTATATCCGCGCCACAATCATCTAAAACTTGTAAAGCCTTAGCAGTGGTTTCTAAATCAGGATCACCAGCAGTAATAAACGGAATCAGAGCGCACTCACGATTCCGTCGTAAAGTTTCAAAACAACGAGAAATTGCAGTCATTAGTCAGTTATCAGTGGAAGAAGGGAATAGGGAATAGGGAATAGGGAATAGGGAATGGAGAATTTAGAAGTCAGCATCAACTGTTAACTGTCAACTGTCAACTGTCAACTGTCAACTGTCAACTGTTAACTGTCACCTGTCAACTGTTAACTGTCACCTGTCAACCGTCAACTGTCACCTGTCAACTGTCAACTGTCAACTGTCAACTGTCAACTGTCAACTGTCAACTGTCAACTGTCAACTGTCAACT
>RDXV01000220.1 GCA_004292695.1 Nostocales cyanobacterium
CTCGTACCCATAGGAGTACCAGGAGAATTATATATAGGTGGTCAAAATTTAGCAAAAGGATATTTAAACCGTCCAGAACTTACCGCACAAACATTTATTCCTAACCCCTTTGATAATGGAAACAGTAAACTTTACAAAACAGGGGACTTAGTAAAATATTTAGAAAATGGAAACATTGAATATTTGGGAAGAATTGACAACCAAGTTAAAATACGAGGTTTTAGAATTGAGTTAGGAGAAATAGAAACCGTACTCAGTCAAAATGCAGATATTCAAGCATCTTGTGTAATAGTCAGAGAAGACAACCCCGGAGATAAACGGTTAGTTGCTTATATAGTTTGTGAAAACCCCTTAGAAACCAGCGAACTCAGACAATATTTAAAAGGTAAATTACCAACATATATGATACCCAGTGCATTCGTATATCTGGAAAGTTTACCTTTGACAGCAAATGGAAAAATAGATAGACGTGCATTACCAAAACCAGAAATAAATACAGAAATTGTAGATAATTATGTTGCACCACGCACACCTACCGAGGAAATATTAACCACAATTTGGCAACAAGTATTAAAAGTTGCCAGAGTGGGAATTAATGATAACTTCTTTGAATTAGGTGGACATTCATTATTAGCAACACAATTAGTTTCCCGCATTCGTGATAGTTTGCAAGTAGAAATAGCTTTACAAACTGTATTTACAGAAACAACAATTGCCCAATTAGCACAAGTAATCGAGCAACTACAAAAACAAGAATTACAACTTGCAGCACCAGCGATATTACCCAGGTTAGAAAATACTGAAATACCCCTATCTTTTGCCCAACAAAGATTATGGTTTTTAGACCAATTAGAACCCTTGAGTTCTTCCTATAATTTACCTGTGTCATTAAAATTAACAGGTCAACTGTCAATTCCCACCCTAGAAATAAGTTTGCAAGAAATCATTAATCGTCATGAATCATTACGCACAAACTTTAGAGCAGGTGTAGGAACAGCTACCCAATTTATTCAACAACAAATTAACTGGCAATTATCAATAATTGACCTGCAACATTTACCACTAGAAGCAGCAGAAACAGCAGGTCAAGAATTACTGCAACAACAGGCAATTCAACCCTTCAATTTAGCAGATGACACCTTAATTAGAGCTACATTAGTAGTGCTATCAGAAACCGAACATCTGTTACTAATTTGTATGCACCATATAGTTTCTGATGGTTGGTCTATGGGTGTGTTTGTCGGTGAATTGGTAACAGTTTATAATGCTTATTTACAAAATCAACCATCACCATTAACACCCTTACCAATACAATATGCTGACTTTGCAATTTGGCAAAGAAACTGGTTACAAGGTGATATTTTAGAAAGACAATTAAATTACTGGAAACAACAACTAGAAACAGCACCAAAATTCTTACCATTACCTACAGATAGACCTAGACCAGCAGTACAAACTTTTGAGGGAAGTTATCAAGAATTTGCACTTTCTGAAGAGTTAAGTAATCAACTAATTGCACTTAGTCAAAAACAAGGTGTCACCTTATTTATGACACTGTTTGCAGCTTATAATATCTTGCTCTATCGCTACACAGGACAAACAGATATATTAGTAGGTTCACCTATTGCTAACAGAAATCAAAGGGAAATAGAAGGGTTAATTGGTTTCTTTGTGAACACCTTAGTATTCAGAACTCAACTCTCAGAAAATCCCAGTTTTAATGAATTATTAACTCAAATTAGAACCACCGCATTATCAGCTTACGCACACCAAGATTTACCCTTTGAAATGTTGGTAGAAGCATTACAACCAGAACGAGATTTGAGTTATACACCGTTATTCCAGGTGATGTTTATTCTTCAGAATGCACCAATATCAGATACAGAATTAACAGGTTTAGAAGTGAGTGCATTAGCAATAGAAACCACCACCGCTAAATTTGATTTAACCTTATCCATGGAACAAACTACTACCGGAATTAGAGGAGGTTGGGAATACAATACTGACCTATTTGATAGTAGTACCATTGCGAGAATGACAGGTAATTTGATTACTTTATTATCAGCAATTGCCGAAAATTCCCAAACCAGAATTAATCAATTACCAATTCTCACAGCAACAGAAAAACAAACATTATTCATAGACTGGAATCATACAACAGTAGAATATCCTCAATATCAATGTATTCATCAATTATTTGAGGAACAAGTTCAGAAAACACCAGATGCTGTAGCGGTAGTATTTGCAAATCAACAATTAACCTATAGAGAATTAGATCAAAAAGCTAATCAATTAGCAAATTATCTACATTCTCTGGGAGTAACTACAGATGTTTTAGTAGGAATATCTGTAGAACGTTCTTTAGAAATGGTAATTGGACTTTTGGGAATATTAAAAGCTGGTGGTGCTTACCTCCCATTAGATCCCGAATATCCCATAGAACGTTTACAATTTATCCTCGAAGATGCACAGGTAAGATTTTTACTCACACAACAAAATTTAGTTAATCATTTACCCACAAACCAAGCACAAATTATTTGTTTAGATGGTGATTGGGATATCATTTCTCAAGCAAGTGTAAATCATTTATCTACTCAAGTACGAGGAAATAATTTAGCTTACGTTATCTACACATCTGGTTCAACTGGTAAACCTAAAGGTGTACAAATTGTTCATCATGCTGTGGTCAATTTCCTGACAGCAATGCAGCAACAACCAGGAATTACCCAGGACGATATACTCTTAGGAGTAACGACAATTTCCTTTGATATTGCAGCTTTAGAAATTTTCTTACCGATGACTGTAGGCGCTCGTTTAATTATTGCTAGTCGTCAGGTAACTATAGATGGTCAACAATTAGCTGAATTACTGCTTAATTCCCAAACCACCATCATGCAAGCAACCCCAGCAACGTGGAGATTACTGTTAGAAAATAACTGTGATTTGAGCAACTTAAAAATACTCTGTGGTGGTGAAGCATTACCTGGGGATCTTGCTCAGAAATTATCTACCCAAGGTGCAAGTTTGTGGAATCTTTACGGACCAACGGAAGCTACAATTTGGTCATCTGTATATGAAATTCAACCAGAAAATGATTTAATTTCCATCGGTCGGCCAATTAATAATACTCAGTTTTATGTATTAGACCAAAACTTACAACCAGTACCAGTTGGTGTACCAGGAGAATTACATATTGGTGGTGCAGGTTTAGCAAAAGGTTATTTAAACCGTCCAGAATTAACCGCTGAGAAATTTATTGCTAACCCCTTTGATAATGGTAAAACCAAACTTTATAAAACAGGGGACTTAGTACGTTATCTAAAAGATGGCAATATTGAATATATCAGTCGGATAGATAACCAAGTTAAAGTTAGAGGTTTCAGAATAGAATTAGGAGAAATTGAAACCTTACTCAGTCAACAAGAAAATGTACAAATTGCTTGTGTAATTGTTAGAGAAGATACCCCAGGTGATCAACGTTTAGTTGCTTATATTGTCCCCCAACCACAACAAACACCAACTCCTAATATTTTGCGTCAATTCCTCAAAGCTAAATTACCAGATTATATGATTCCTAATACCTTTGTAATTTTGGAATCTTTACCTTTAACACCTAATGGAAAAATAGATAGACGTGCTTTGAGTGTACCAACTCCCACCCATAATATAGATAGCTTTGTTGCTCCTCGTACAGATTTAGAATTGCAATTAGCACAAATTTGGAGTGCAATTCTCAAAGTCGAAAATGTGGGAGTAAAAGATAATTTCTTTGACTTAGGAGGTCATTCTCTCTTAGCTACTTATTTAATGGCACAAATTAGAGAAAAAATAGGAAAAGAAATTCCCTTAGCTGCACTTTTCCAACATCCGACAATAGAAGAACTGGCGATCGCCCTCACCAAAATTCACCAAAATACAAACTCTCAAAATTCACCATTAGTAGCACTCCAACCTCGTGGTACTCAACCGCCATTTTTCTGTATTCCCGGTGCTGGTGGTTTCCCTTACTACTTCTACAATTTAGCCCGTGCTTTAGGTGAAAACCAACCTTTCTACAGTTTCCAAGCACAAGGTACAAACGGAGAATTAGCACCCATCACAAAAGTCGAAGAAATAGCAACATACTATATTCAAGCCATACAAACAGTACAACCTCACGGACCCTATTATTTAGGTGGACATTCCTTTGGTGGAAAAGTTGCCTTTGAAATTGCACAACAATTAATACAACAAGGTGAAGAAGTCGCCTTACTTGCAATTTTAGACACCAACGCACCTATCAACTATGGCAGAGGTGAAGAAGCTGATGATACAACATGGTTAATTAGCATCGCCAACAGTTTACAGACCGCTTTCGCCAAAGATATAGAAATAGACAGTGTAACTCTGCGTTCCCTAGCACCCAGTCAACAAATAAAATACGTCCTCGAATATCTGCAAATGTTAGATATACTCCCACCCAACGCCAACACCCAATACATAGAAAACTTATTACAAGCCTACAAAGCTAACAACAACATTGAATATGCACCACAACAATTTACCCCCATACCCATCACCTTATTCCGCGCTAGTGAAATGTCCGCAGAAGAACAGGCCGCTTTCCCATCAGAACTATTAACAGATGACACCTGGGGATGGACACCCTTTGCGAGTCAACCCGTAGACGTACAATTTGTCCCCGGAAACCATATCACTATGATGACTCCACCCCACGTACAAACTTTAGCGGCTAAATTACAGCAGATTTCATTGAGGTACAAGCCCTAATTATGAAACTCTTGTGGGGTGGGTATCTTGCCCGCCCAAAGTGTACCTCTTACACCGGAAAATGCTGTATTATTGATTGATGTTGGGTTTCCTTGCGTCAACCCAACCTACCAATAAATTACATAATTTCAGTGAATGTAAACTTAGTAATTACATCATTGAAATCTTTATCTCCCCCATTGGGTAAATCTTCAAAACCAAAGACATTATTACCCAACATTCTAATATGATCTGCACCATCAGAATTTAAGCCCAAGAATGGGAAATAAACCCTTGGATCATTGTTAGCATTATTATCAGTTAACTGTGATAATGTACCATTAATAATGATCATGGGAGCGATAATTGAACCACCTTCAATAATGGCACTGGATCTAAATTCTCCTTGGTTATCAACAGCAAATTTGATTATTTCACCACTTGTATCTGTAACCAACCTGGAGTTAATTACTTCTTGAAGATAAGCAGTTCTGTTTGCAGATGTTGCTGTCAAATTTCCTAATGAACCAAATTCATCGGTGACTCTGTAGAAATAAACTTCGTTGTTAAATGCAGCTTCTCGGAATACAGAAAAATCTGCTCTTACTGTGTTGAAGTTAGTTAAATCAATACATTCCCCTTCATTATTTCCTTGCAATCTAGTAGTTTCAGAGATAATTTGTTCTTGTCTTGTTAATTGAGTAACTGACTCAATTCTCATTACTAAAGAACTAAATTCTGTAGCTGTAGTTGTTTCTCTCCAAGAAAGTCTGAAGCTATTTTCTTCTTCAATAATTTGACTGAAAGATTCAGCTAAGAAAACACTACTACTGGAAATACTACCAGCCCTATATTCATCTATTGTTCCACCATTTACTAGGAAAAATTGCAAGTGTTGACCAGAATTAAATCCTAATAATCTTGTCAAACTTTCAGTTTCAATTTCTGTTCTGAATCTATCAGGAAGGTTTGTTAAGGCTGAAAAAATTCCTCTACCCTGGGTTCTAGCACGTTCTAAGGCTACTTCATTATAACGAGCTTCTCCCCTTCTAACACCACCAATTGTACCTTCTTCGTCGTCAACTGCAACCACACCTATTTCATTGACGACGGTAGAACTACTGGATAAAAGAATAGCTCGGAGGGCGACAAATTCACCTATACCTTTAATGGTGAAGGTGTTGTTATTATTTAAACTAAATGGTACGTCATTGTCATTTATAGTTCCTTGGGCTGTACCATTGGTATTACTGATGGTTGCACCGTTGGTAGCGCTGTTTAAGCTGACTGTGAATCTTTCATTTTGTTCTACAAATAAATCGTCTGTTGAAGCAACGCTAAAGGTTTTGCTGGTTTCTCCCGCTGCAAAGGTTAGGGTTTCAGTTTTTGGTGTGAAGTCGTTTTCTTCGGTGGTATCTTCCTCTTCTATGGATGTGGATACTTCTACGCTTTGTGCGGTGGTGGTGTCTCCGGTGCGGGTGACTGTGAACACCAGATTATTTCCTTCTGTTGCTGCTGCTGAGGCGATCGCAAATACTGATTCTGGTTGCTCTTCTACATCATCGTTATTAATTGTACCTTGAACTACATCTTGGTTTTCATTAATAACTGCTCCACCTGTAGCATTAGTTAAGCTCACAGTAAAGGTTTCATTACTTTCAAATAAGGTGTCTTCTATGGTTTGTACAGTAAAGGTTTTAGTAGTTTCACCTGCTGCAAATGTCAATGTTTGAGAATTTGCAGTAAAATCACTAGCACTTGCTGTATCACCCGCTGCAATAGATGTGGAAACTGTTACACTTTGTGCAGTTAAGTTATCTCTGGAACGAGTAACAGTGAATATGATATTTTCACCCTCTGCTGCTGATGCAGCTGCAATACTAAATTCCGCAGGTGTATCATCATCAATGATTGTACCCTGGGTTGTTCCGCTTGTATCACTAATAACTGCTCCA
>RDXV01000221.1 GCA_004292695.1 Nostocales cyanobacterium
AAGGCAAGAGGCAAAGGGGTTTTATAAGATTTAGGTGTACGGAGTTTTGTATGGCTACGCCACGCAAGCTATCAAAATTCAAATAGGAGTCCTATATATCTATTCTTGTTTGAGTTAAAAATATCAAATATTAGATCATAAAAATACAAAAATAACTCTATATATACAACAAATTGACTTTACATAAATGTTGCCTTTGTCAGAATTTCTAACTTTAGAATTAACCACTCAAGTTATTGGACAAGAACCACTTATTTCTACGGTAATTTTATTGTTGATTGTCCTTGTAATACCAATTATATTTGAGCGATTAAAATTACCTGCATTGGTAGGGATGATTGGTGCTGGAGTAGTAATTGGACCCTATGGCTGGAACTTATTTGATTCGGGAACGACAATAATTACTTTATTTTCTGAAATTGGGTTAGCATACCTGATGTTTGTCACAGGATTGGAATTGAATATTCAATCTTTACGTCGCCAGCAAAAACGTTCTCTGCTATTTGGTAACTTGATTTTTTGTCTACCTTTAATATTGGGAATATTCGCCGGAAAAATTTTAGGATTCAATTGGTACAGTGCTATATTAATAGGCTGTTTACTACCATCCTATTCACCTTTGGCATACCCTATTATAAATCGCTTGGGATTAGTAAATAACCAAGCTGTAAATATGGCAATTGGGTCAAAAGTTGTTCCAAATATGGGTACATTAGTTATCCTCACTTTGTCTTTAGCTAGTTTCCAAAGTGGTGTATTTAGTCTGGGTAATATTATCAGTAAATTAGGAATTATCATTATTTACTGTGTAATTGTTGTGGTTGGTTTTGACTGGGTAATTAAAGAGTTTTTATCTCGTTTTGGAGATGATGAAGTCAATCAATTTTCCTGTGTCTTGATGTCTGTATTTCTGGCTGTTGTAATTGCCCAATTCATGGGTTTAACTAAAGTTTTGGGCTTCTTTTTAGCAGGTTTAGCTGTTAATGAATCTTTAGGCGAGAGTCCAGTTAAAGAAAAATTAGTTTTTGTCGGTAGTCTGCTATTTATTCCTGTTTTCTTTATTGATATAGGTCTCAGAATTGATTTATCTGTGTTATTCACAGGATACGATACAATTAGGTTTTTGTTAATTCTTCTAGCTATTTTATTAGTTAGTAAATTTTTAGCTGTTGTTTGCATAAAAGTATTTTACCGCTATAGCTGGCAAGAAACTCTCACTATTTGGTCACTATCTATTCCTATTGTGGGTACAACTTTAGCTGTGGCATTAGGTGGATACCAGACTGGTTTAGTTTCCGTTGAAATATTAAACTGTGCCATTATATTGGTGCTAATTACTGCTACTGTGGGACCGCTTTTAACAAATTTAATTGCTAGTGAAACTGTGACAGTAACATTTACTAAAGTAAATTACGTTCCCAAAATTACTTCATCTAAACAGCCAAAAGAGTCAGTACAGAAAGGATTTATTATAATTGTGCCTCTTTTTGATCTTGATCATCAAAAGTATTTAATTGAAATGGCAGCATTATTAGCCCATCACTCCCAAGGAAAAGTTTTACCTTTGGCGATCGCCCCAGCTACATCACAAATGAATACACCCCAGTTAAGGGCTGCTTGTCAACATAGTGAATGGTTATTAGCCCAGGCTACAGCCCAAACAAAGATCCAGGGGGCATCGGTAGAACCACTACTCAGAATTGATGATAATTTTGCTCAGGGAATTTGCAGGGCAGCCCGTGAAAAAAGGGTAAATTTGATTATTATGGATTGGGGTAAACGTAAGGGTTTGAGGGCGCAGCTATTCGGAAATATTATTGATCACGTAATTTGGGCGGCACACTGTCCAGTGGCGATCGCCAATTTAGTAGAATCTCCAAACAGAATTCAGCGTATCCTCATTCCCATAGAAAATTTAGTTACTCCATCACTCACACCTTTACATTTTGCCCAAACTTTTGCCAATAGTAATGAATCCCAGATTACTGTGATGAATGTATGTGATCGCCGCACAAGTGCAGATGAAATTGTAGCTAGGAGATCATACCTGTCTGAGATAATCTGTCAATTAGCAGTACCAAATCCCCCAGATATTCAAATTATCACCCATGAAAATCCCAGCCAAGCCATTTTACAAGCAGCAAGATTGTATGATCTAGTGATTTTACCTTTTCAGCGTCATTTAACAACTCCAGGAGGATTAGCTATCAATGATGTTGCCCAGGAATTGTTCAGACAGCTTACCTGTTCAATGATTATTCTGGGAGAACCACAGCATGATTTTGACACTCCCCAGGCTCAAGCCGAGGGGATTCTTGGTTCACGGACTCGTCATTAGATGGCAGTCGCTCATGGGGGAGACACCCAAGACCGCAAAACTTAACCTCAAGGGTTTTCAGCCTTTTTTCTGATAAACCTGTATTCTCCAAAAATAATTCTCAGGAAACAGACTTAATGAAAAAACAATATATAGTATAAATAAACACTAATTTACAGGGTAAGAAAATTGGCATTTTGTTAAAGATTTGATGAAATATAACTTGAATCAGACTCAAGTATTGGAAGATAATTTTTAACTCTGACCAACTCGGAGCTTGTCCTAAGTTGACAGTTTACTAAACAGACTTGTACACTCATGGACAAACCTATAAGTGATTTATTAAGATTCACCAATGCTCTTATCCATTAAAACAAAGCTCAAGTTAAACAAAACCCAAGAAATATTGATGGCTAAGGCGTGAAAGTCTACTGAGGGATAACCGCTCCCATGCTCCCGTTGAAGTAGAAAGTAAAGTCTAGTTTTGTCTAGGTTTTATATAGCAGATTAGGATACGAAGTATGATTGGGAGGCAATAATTCAGTGTTATTCCTCAATTGTATATTTTTGTACCTAAACTGGGTCATCTAAAAATGAGGATTATACCCTGTAAAAATATCTGAAAAATAATCTGAAAAATAACCGGAAAACTATGAGAATCTTGGTGACAGGTGGTGCTGGTTTTATTGGCTCTCATCTAACAGACCGACTAATGGCAGAAGGTAATGAAGTTATATGTATTGATAACTTTTATACCGGACGTAAGCAAAATCTCTTAAAATGGCTAGATAATCCTAAATTTGAGATTATCCGTCATGACATTACCGAACCAATTCGGTTAGAAGTGGATCAGATATATCATCTAGCCTGTCCTGCTTCCCCCGTACATTATCAGTACAATCCCATCAAAACAGTGAAAACCAACGTCATGGGGACACTGAATATGTTGGGACTAGCCAAACGGATCAAAGCTAGATTTTTACTCGCTTCTACCAGTGAAGTATACGGTGATCCAGAAGTTCATCCACAGACAGAAGATTATCGAGGTAATGTCAATCCCATTGGTCTGCGTTCTTGCTACGACGAAGGTAAAAGAGTAGCAGAAACCTTAGCTTTTGACTATTACCGAGAAAATAACGTTGAGATTCGGGTAGCTAGAATATTTAACACCTACGGACCAAGAATGTTAGAAAATGACGGTCGAGTGGTGAGTAACTTTGTCGTGCAAGCATTACAGGGTATTCCCCTGACTGTTTACGGAGAAGGTCAACAAACTCGTAGTTTTTGCTATGTTTCCGACTTAGTGGATGGTTTGATCAAACTCATGAATGGTGACTATGTAGGACCCGTAAATCTTGGTAATCCTGATGAATATACTATTCTCGAACTAGCGCAAGCGGTACAAAATTTGATTAATCCCAACGCAGAAATCAAGTTTGAACCTCTACCTGCTGATGATCCCCGTCGTCGTCGTCCTGACATTACTAAAGCGAAAACTTTGTTAAATTGGCAACCTGCCATTCCTCTACAAGAAGGATTAAAACTAACAATAGATAATTTCCGTGAAAGGATGAGAAACAAAGAAGACTAAATAAGTAATGGTTTGTAATTCATGATGAGTTAATTCTCAGAGATGGACTAACCACTAGCTAATTTACTCAATAATGATCTAGGAGCTTTAAAATGAAAGTTTGTGTAATTGGTACTGGTTACGTAGGTTTAGTAACAGGTGTTTGTTTAGCACATACTGGACATGATGTTATTTGTATAGATAACAACGAAGAAAAAGTAAAATTAATGAAATCTGGGCAGTCACCAATTTTCGAGCCTGGACTTTCAGAAATGATGCAGTCTTGTATTAAAAATGGGAAGATTCAGTTTTCTTCAGATTTAGCTGCGGGAGTAGCTCATGGAGAAATTCTGTTTATAGCGGTAGGAACTCCTCCTTTACCAAATGGTGAAAGTGACACCCGTTATGTAGAAGCTGTAGCTCGTGGTATTGGTGTAAATCTCAACGGCGGTTACAAAGTAATTGTTAATAAATCAACTGTTCCCATCGGTTCTGGTGACTGGGTAAGGATGATAGTTTTAGATGGTATTGCAGAACGTCAAAAATCATCTGATGAAAAAGTATCAGAAATCGCTACTCAATTTGATGTAGTCAGCAACCCAGAGTTTTTACGTGAAGGATCAGCAATTTATGATACCTTTAACCCAGATCGGATTGTTTTAGGGGGCAATAGTGAACAAGCTATTGGCATGATGAAAGAACTGTATGCTCCCATTGTGGAACGTAAGTTTGCAGATGATCAAACATTACCACCTGTACCAGTATTAGTAACGGATCTCAGTTCAGCGGAAATGATTAAATACGCAGCCAACGCCTTTTTAGCTACTAAAATCAGTTTTATTAATGAAGTAGCGAATATTTGCGATCGCGTTGGTGCTGATGTTACCCAAGTGGCCAAAGGTATCGGTTTAGATTCCCGTATCGGTAACAAATTCTTACAAGCTGGTATAGGTTGGGGTGGTTCTTGTTTCCCCAAAGATGTCTCTGCTCTCATTCATACCGCTGATGACTATGGCTATGAAGCCCAGTTACTCAAATCTGCTGTTAGTGTTAACGAGCGTCAACGTTTAATAGCTCTAGAAAAACTACAACAGGCCTTAAAAATCCTCAAAGGTAAAACTGTAGGATTATTGGGTTTAACCTTTAAACCAGATACAGATGATTTACGGGATGCTCCCGCATTGAATTTGATTGAACAACTCAACCGACTAGGAGCAAAAGTCAAAGCTTACGATCCCATAATTTCCCAAACAGGTATGCGTCATGGACTTTCTGGAGTGTTGGTAGAAACTGATGCGGAAAGATTAGCAGATAGTTGTGATGCTTTGGTACTTGTTACCGAATGGCAACAGTTCCAAACTCTAGACTATGGAAAAATGGCAAAACTCATGAACCACCCAGTAATGATTGATGGTCGTAATTTCCTCAGCCCAGAACAAATGATCAAAGCTGGATTCCAATACGTAGGTGTGGGAAGAACAGGTAAAAATTAACAGTCAGAAATTGAAAGTTAAAAAATATTTATAGAATAGTGTTTTTTAATTTTTAATTACACATACCGCCTAGATAAACTGGGCGGTATTCGTTTAATTGAGTGTTAACCACTCCGAGGAATTCTTTCTATTTCTGCATATCCACTAAAAATTAGTTTATTACCTTCTGTTTCCAAACGATTAAGCCGCATTTTCACCCCATCTAGGTCAAAACGGTCTAAATCAACCATATTATCTAAAATTTCCACCAATGCCATAGTCAAAGTTTGAGAAGCTTCTCGCTGTGGTTCTGGTATTTCTTCTATTTCTATCTTAGGGTTTTTAAAAGAAACCCGTCTTCGTCTTTCAATACTGACATTTAAAGTCATTCTCAAGGGTATAACTTCCCCATTGTTTAAATCAGCTTGGGCAGCCAGTTGTAAGCTATTACCCGGTAATAACTGGATTGTTACATCTGTAAAAGAAACCGGCTGTCCACCAGATACTGTTGTTAAAGTTGGCTCTGTTAGATCAAGTAAGCGTTTTTTAACTAATTCAGCCTGAAAAGCCTGATTTATCCCCTCTTCGGTTAATACTACTTGAGCTACTGCTTGGGTAGGTTGTTTGAGTTTAAGTTTGCCACTTAAAACTGAACTAAAATCAATTGCTACAGCATCAGTTTCAAATGACATTTCCTCAACTGCGAAGTCTTTACGGATTACTAAGCCGCGGCCGCTCATTTTAAAGCTATCAATGCTGCCCTGCAATAGTTTGCTGGAGGGGTGGCAGCGCACAAAGACTTCTACTGACTCGCTTTGGGTAAATAAGTGGCGAATCGTTTGGCTTGCGACTGTATTGAGCATCCGCTCTCCCCAATCTGTACCTTTGGGATCTGTTAAACCAGTAAGTCCGCCTAACATTAGATTTTGGGTCTCTAGAAGTTCTTTGTACTTTTGTAACAAATTGTGAACAATACTGCAAGCGATCCCCAGATTTATTGTCATGATGGGTGGGTGCAGTATATCTGATGGTTAATTATGTCTGTTTTTATGAGTATTGTTATTTTACAATAAAAGTATTTAAGTTTCGTATAAGCGAAAAGATTAAAAAAGGTATCTTATACAAAAATTATGAATTTGCAAATAGTTAATTAGTATTTTGCTAATAAAACCTAACAAGTGCTGGCATTTAATTAGGAGCTTGTCCTAAGTTGACAATTTTATAGACAAAACTATACTTATGTTGATAAACATTGACATAAGTTAGCTAAGAAAAATCCCTACTTGATGTATAAT
>RDXV01000056.1 GCA_004292695.1 Nostocales cyanobacterium
GTAATTGGTAATTGGTAATTGGTAATTGGTAATTGGTAATTGGTAATTGGTAATTGGTAATTGGTAATTGGTAATTGGTAATTGGTAATTGGTAAGTGGTAATATTTTTAAGTAAACTAAACGATTTGATTATTCAGTAAAACACTGTAATCTTCCCGTTTTCTAATTAACTGATGTTGACCATTTTCTATTAAAACTTCTGCTGGTTTAGGACGATGTAAAAAATGGGAAGACATCGCATAACCGTAAGCACCGACATCTAAAATAGCGATAATATCACCGATTTTTAAAGCGGGAAGTTGACAATTTTTCCCTAAATAATCCCGTGAATAGGTGGTGTTTCCACAGACATCAGTTAGGTATTTTTCTACAGTTTGATTTTTCCAACTTACGATTTCTCGAAACCCTCCATGTACAGCAGGAACAGAAAGATTAGCAACGGTAGAATCTACACCTAAAATTTGTTTATTACCTTGCCATTTTATAGAAACAACCTTAACTAATAAAGTCCCACAACTAGCTATAGCAGCACGTCCGGGTTCAATAATCAAATTAATATTTTTTCCTAAATTAGTAATTCTTCTACTTAATTCATACCCAAAAATTCCCCAATCAAAAGCAACACCATTATGATGATAGGGAAAACCAAAACCTCCACCAAAATCTAAATATTGCCAATCTGGTAAACTTTTAACCACCTCCAAAATCCAATCAATAGCATCAGTAAAAGCAGAAGTCGCATTAGTTCCCGTACCTCGATAAAAATGTAAACCGGAAATTTTTAAACCTGCATTTTTAGCGATAGCAACAGCCTGATCAAAATCTGCTATACTAACACCAATTCTACTATCTTCAGAAACATTTAACCTTAAACCAATATTTAAACTTTTCTCCTCTCTGCGACTCTGCGACTCTGCGTGAGATAAAAAAATATCACACAACAAATGTAACTGAGAAATACTATCCAAATTTAAAGTATTCACCCCCCAATTTAAAACCTGTTCCATTTCCTCCCGGTTTAAATTACTACCACTATAAACAATTTCTGAAGGTGCAAAACCAGCATTTAAACCCAAATAAATATCACCTGGGGTATTTGCATGAAGTCCCCAACCTGCATTTTTAAATATTTTCAATAATGCAAGATTTCCGTTAGTAACACTAGCAAAATGAAAACGAGTATGAGGATAATTGAAAGATTGAGTAATGTGATTAATAGTTTGATTTAAAATATCACCGTCATAAACATATAAAGGAGAACCGTAAATGTTTAATAATTCCTCTGCAACCTTGAAAGGAAAAGGAGTTACTAACTTTGTAATTTCTTGTAATTTTTCCATAACCAATTAGGTAATAAAAACGGATGATTCCAAGATTTTGATTTTATTTGTACACCAAAAACGTGAAAATACCAAAGTTCCCACATAATTAGTAACCAAAGCATTTCACCTATTCTACGTCCTTGAATATGTCCTCCCAGTTCTCCGGTAATAATTTTTATAGCTATATCAGGGTAAAAAATATTTTCCGCTTCTAGTATACCCGGATTTAACCAATTGCCAAGATCATGCCAAAAGTTTTTTATACACCAAGAAGTTAAGGGAACACCCATACCCCGCTTTTGTCTCCAGACTATTTCCGATGGTAGCAAATTTTCCACAGCGCGTTTCAAGATGTACTTTTCACAAGCACCCTGTAAACACAGTTCACCAGATAGCTGAAAAGTCCATTCTGCTAAGTTTAAATCACAAAAAGGCGATCGCACATTTAACCCATGCACAAAACTTAACGCAGTTGCACGGGGATGGATATTTTGCGCTCCTTTTAACATCAAACTTCCACGACGCAGACGATGTAACAATGAAGGACAAAAACGAGTATCTAACCCATCTAACAGCCATTCCTGGGCATTTAAACCGCAAATTTGTTGATAAACTTCGGGTTGATACACCCTAGATTCATAACCATAAAGACGGTGAAAAGTTCGCAGGTATTGTTGAATAAAATCTTCATTTTTATTGGGATGTTCACTTTGATAAATACCTGCTGCAATTAAAGGTTTATTAGTCCAACCTGCAAATAATTGATCCCCACCTTCACCATTAAAAATCACTTTTGTTTCCTGAGCAGCGACTTTATTTAACAGATATAAAGGAACAGTCACACCATCACCAAAAGGTAAATCTAAAGCTTTAACAGTAGGAATAATTGCATTTTTAAGATTTATATTTTTGGGACTTGCATCAACTTTAATAATAGGAATATTTAAAAAATCTGCCACCTGTTCTGAGTATGGATATTCAGAAATACCAAACTCACCAAAATCTAAACTATAAGCGCGAACCTTCACCCCCAATTTTACCAACAAAGCAGCAACAATAGAAGAATCTAAACCCCCTGATAAAAACACACCCACAGGTTCATCTTTTAAATCACTAATTTGTTTTTCTACGGCATTTTTTAATAAAACTTGTAATTGAGAAACTGCCGTATTTTCATCAGTAATTTGTGCTGAAGATTCACACCATTGATAAATTTTCTTAACCTCGTAATTATCAACATCATGAATATTAAAAATCACCTCAGTTCCCGCACTAACAGAAAAAACACCCTCCACAGGAGTTATAGGAGTAGGAACATAAGAAAAACAGGAATAACCATATAAACCAGAAATACAAACTTCCCGTTTTTCCATCATTTCTAAAAGTAAATCTAACCGAGAAGCAAACCAAACAGTATGATTTTCAGAATTATTTCGACAACACCAAAATAAAGGAACTCTCCCAAAAACATCCCTACCCAAAATCAATCTATCATCTTCTATCTTCACCCAAATATCAACATCAGAAAACCCAGCAGCAGAAATACCAGCAATGTAATTTCCCCCTAACTCCGGTACATCATCACATCCAATATAAACAACCTCAAAAACAAACCCTTCTCTCTCTTCTCTTCTCTTTGCGTCTTTGCGTCTTTGCGTGAGCTTTTCTTGATTATTCTCACCCCAATAACCGATAAAATGATCAGAAAACATAATCAAAATTACTTATTACTAAACCATGAGTCTGCTGTTTTTTAATTTTCATGATTCATCTGTTTTTTGATAAAAAATAACTACTTAACAACAAAATTTTCCTCACTAATTTTTCTGCCATCCAAAAACATCTCTACTTTCCAATCACCCACAGGTGCAGCAGAATTGATAGTATATTTACAGCGAGTATTCCAAATAGCAGTAGTTACATCTTTAGTTTCATAACTATTTTGATGAACAATTTCTCCACCAGGAGCAACCCAATTACAACTTAGAGATAACTTTTTACCTATAGGTGCATCTTTCAAAGTTACACGATAAAAAACTTCAGAATTAGCTTGACGAGAAACAGAATTTATAGGTTGTTCATTTGCTAAACTAATTTTATCTTGCTGTGCAGAAACTTTAGCTAATAAAGAAGCATTTTGCTGATTTAAAAATACCACCCCACCAATAGTAATAATAATTGCCCCAACCACACCAAAAGCAATCATTTTGTTACGCTTTTGTTGAACCTCTAAAGATTGACGACGCTGTAATTGAATCAAAGCATCATCTAATAACTCAGGAGGTAAATGCAATTCTTGTAAAATCTCTTGAATTTGCTGTTTATTAAATTCCGATTCTTGACGTAATTGTAAACCTTGCACTTCTGCAATAATTTGATTTAATTGTTCTTGATTTAATTTCTGTTCCATAATTCAATCAACAATTCAAAATTAAAACTAAAAAAATTAAAACTAAAAAAATTAAAATTAAAAAAATTAAAATTAAAAACTAACATTGAAATAAAAAACTATTTTTACCACCAATCAAAAAATAAATTCTAAATTCTAAATTCTAAATCCTAAATTCTAAATTCTCAGGGTCTAGCTTTCACTTAACATCATAACTGGCCAACAGCAAAACCGCCAACCCGCTATCATATTAACGTAAAAACCAGACCCAGTAGAAAGTTTAGATAATCAATAGGTAATTAGAGAATTACCGATCTTAGCGTCTACCGCGATAAGGAACTGCATTCAAATAATCAATGTCAAAGGAAGAGATTTTTTGAGCGTAGTTACCTCTACCAGATAAGGATGCAGCCATTTCTGCATATTTGCCGGGATCGCCTTCTTTGAGACGCTTGGTTTTTGCTTTTGCGGTGTAGAAGTTTTCCAATACAAAGCGCCAGTCGGTTCTGACTGTACCTGCGGTTTCTTGGAAGTCTGCACCGTAACGAGGAGTTACCAAGTTGTAAGGACGGCCTTCCATGCGTTTGCGTTGGTAAGGTACGGTGTTATCACCAAAGTTTTGATCATATTCTTCGCTGTCTACTAAAGCATCAACAAAGCCACCAAAACCTTTAGTACCAATAACGATGGACCAAGCAATTTCTTCTTCTTTGTTATACGCAGAACGACCCAAAAGACGCTTGAGGGTGATATCTACTAAACGATAGTTGTTGTTAACAGAAACAACTAAACGATAAAAAGCTTCGGATTTAGCTAAACCACGAATGAAGTCTTTAACAGACAGAGAACCGTTTTTCAATTGAGATTCTAAAGTTTTTTGGCGGTTAAACTTCAATATTTCATGTTCGCTGAAAACTTGACGGTAAGAAGCCCAAATGATGCTTTGAATGTCAGTGTAAGAACTAACGTCTTCTAAGCGGTAGATGTATGGAGTGTCTTCATTTTTGTCAGCAACACCGAAACTGCTAACACGGTGGTTTTGGGTGCTTGGTTTGTATTGAAGTAGTGGCAGTGCCATGCTGCGTTTTTCCTCTTATAAATAAATTTCGACTGTGAAAACAGAATTAAATTGATTTGATTTCTCAAAATCTTAATTCATGTCTTAACTATTTTCCCGCATTAGGTTACATACCTACATAGGGGTTGCTGAGAAAGTCTTTTCGTTGAGGCAGGGAATAGGGAATAGGGAATAGGGAATAGTTTCAGCTATCTGTCATCCCCAAATTTTTGGATTTCCAGCCCCCAAAATGCACGGTTTTTCAGGTCTAACCTTCAAAAATCTTGCACTTTTTTCCTCTTGTTCACCCTCCAACCTTTGATCTATCTTGGTTGTACATTTATATGCCTGACGGCACGCTACGCGAACAGCAAGCCCTAAATAGATTGATTTAACGAACGGGGAAACTAGCACTGGGACTAATGGAAACGGGAATACCTGCGGGTACGGTTTCTCTGGTGGTGTTGGGAATGCTGATGTTAGCTGTACTTACGGGTGTGTAAGTTACGGTTCTGATACTTACAGCAGCGGCCATGTTCATGAAGTCACTGATACTACCGGGTTTGTATCTTGCATCTTCTAGTTTGTCGCGCCAGTAGTCAGCGTAACGAGGTGTTACTAGGTTAAAAGGTCTGTCTTTGTAACGACGACGTTGGTAAGGAACGATGTTTTCCCCAAAGCTGCTTTGATATTCTTCGGAATCAATTAAAGCATCTACAAAACCATCCCAGCCAGATGTAGCGATTTTAATTGACCAAGCGATTTCTTCATCTTTGCTATAGGGCGCACGGCCTAACAAGCGCTTGAGACCAATTTCTACTAAGCGATAATTGGAGTTAGTTTGAATTACTAAACTTTTAAAAGCGTCTGATTTAGCTAAACCACGAATAAAGTCACGAACGGTAATAGCTCTGTTTTTAACTTGAGATTCTAAATTACCTTGACGGTAGAATTTTAAAATCACGTGTTCGCTGAACAGTTGGCGATAGGTTGCCCAAATTAATTCTTCAACATCACCGCTAAAGCTACAATCTTCAATGCGGTAAACTCTGGGGGTGTCTTCGTTGGGTACTTCGTAACCAGCTACCCGTTGATTTTGAGAACTGGGTTTATATTCTAGTAAAGGTATTGCCATATTTTATGATCTTGGTAAGTGTTAATGGGTAATTGGTAATGGGTAATTGGTAATTGGTAAAAATCATCTCTTACCTGTCACCTGTCACCTGTCACCTGTTCCCTGTTCCCTGTTCCCTGTTCCCTTTGATTAATTTTTTGCTACAGCTGGGATATAGCTATAGGGTAGAGAAACAGGTACTGGTTTAATGGTTACTTCCTCTGTGGATACTTCCCGTGAAGTGTCGGGAATTTCCAAGGTTTTCACTTGGGAAGTCACAGAAGCAATGGTTCTTTGGTAGTTGCGTTCGGGAGTGATGATGTTTCCAGCCATTGCAAAGAAACTTGCAGGAATAGCTTTGCGGATATCTTCACTGGTGAGAGTTCCAGATGTACGGATATTGTAGAAGGAACGAGTACCAATGGAGCGCATACTCTGAGCATTACGCCAGTAATCGCTGTAACGAGGATTAACTAGGTTAAAGGGTCTACCTTTGTAACGGCGACGTTGATAAGGTACTATGTCATCACCAAAGTTTTCTCTGTACTCGTCAGAGTCTAATAAAGCGTCAATAAATCCATGTACGCCTTTGGTAGCAATGACAATTGACCAAGCAATCTCTTCTTTTTTGTTGTAGGATTTTCTACCTAAAAATCTTTGCAGGGTTAAATCAACTAAGCGATAGTTGGAATTCACCTCTGCTACTTGGCTACGGAAAACTTCTGATTTACCCAAACCACGAATAAAATCACGAACGCTAATAGCCCGATTTCGCAGTTGAGATTCTAAAAATTTTTGTCTGTAGCTACTTAAAATCAGGTGTTCGCTGAAAATCTGCCGATATCCAGCCCAGATTATTTCATCAACATCAGTGGCAAAGGTGGCAGAGGTGAGTTTATAAATTACTGGTGTATCTTCGTTGGGTACTTCGTAACCTTCAACACGCTGATTTTGTGAAGAAGGAGAATATTTTAAAAGTGGTATTGACATCTTGACTTTTACCTTGTTTTATGGTATTGGAGTTAAAATTAACTAGCTGTTAATTCCAAGCTGTGAGTAGCCAATTGGACACGGGCGCGAATAGCTGTTTCAGTGTCATCAGTGAGCATTTTTTGGAACTGCTGCACAATAACTTCCTGCACTGCGGTAATTTTTGCCAAAGCCTGTAACCCGACAATAGCCGCATAACGGATTGACCAGTCAGTATCCTGACAAATCAACAGTAATGTTTCTAAAGCCCGATTAATAGCATTTTGACTTTCAGCTAAAGTTAATTGAGACCAGTTTAAATTGCCTAGACCTTGAGCAGCAGCACGGCGAACGCTGGGAGCGAAGTCTGTAGCTGCGGTACTGATTAACAAATCTAAAGCACGGGGATCGGCGATCGCCGCCAAAGTGCGAATCGAGTAAGCCCGTGCGCCATAGTTGTAATCATCAATTTGTGCTAACAACTGAGGTACTGCCACTTCTCCCAGTTCTATTAAGCCCTTGACAGCCACTAAAGCCGCTGCTGGGTTGTTATAACCAAAAACAGCGATTAATGTAGAAATAGCCGCCGGATCTTTAGCTGCTGCCAAGTTTTTCACTGCTGTCACCATTTGCGTTGGTGTTTCCGCTTGGTTAACAGCATTAATTAGTTCCTCAGTCATTGGTTACAAATCAACAATGAATAGTCAGTAATCACCGTTTGTTAATCATTTAACTAATGACTAATAACTAATGACTAATGACTATAAAAGCGAATCCATCAAATTCATGACTTGAACTGCTTGATCAGATAATTCTGAATCAGAAGTTAGCTGATGTTCTAACAATCCTTTTAAGGCCATGAGTTTAAAACTGTTTTCTGCCTGAGCATGGGCGATCGCCTCAGCAGCTGCCATATACCCTATCGCTCCCAGATCCCCCAAAATAGAGCGCCGCAATTTCAGATCACTTTTGTGCATCATTGTCACCAAAAACTCCCCATACTGAGAATCTTGGGTGAGTTGATACATAGCCCTAGCTGCGGAGCATTGCACCCGTAGAACTGGATGCTGTAAAAAAGGCTGAATTAGGGAAATAGCCTCAGTCGCGCCAATAGCTCCCAAGGCTTCTAACACTGCCTGATATGGTTGGGTAAGATGGGGGCGGCCTGCTACTTGCACGGCTTTGGCCACGCTCCCATCTAGCATTGTGATTAGTGTCGGTACTGCTGCTTTAGCACCAAGCATTCCTAAAGATTGGGCTGCTGCTTCACGTACATAAAAATCTGAGCATTCCAAACACTGAATCAATCCAGGTATCGCTTGAGGACTGCCCAATTTTCCTAAAGCTCTGGCTGCATTTCTGCGGAGTGGATAACCTCCCAGTTCGGTTTTGTCATCTTCATCTGTTAACGCTGTAATGAGTGCGTTAATAGCTTCTGGCTGACTGACTCGAAACTTACCCAACCACCAAGCAGCATAATAGCGGAGACTTAAATCTGATGATTGCAGGTTAGCTATGGCTTGCTCTGGTGTCAATTGCGCCCCATTTTCCGTATATTCTTCGGATGTAGTGGGTTCTATCATGACCAGGGCAATAGTTTACTAGACTGCTAATGGCTCAATTTTGACAATTCTGCCACCAAGACGGTTGATGCGCTGCATCTCTTCATTCATGCGGCTGTAGGGTACGGTAATAAATACACTACCACTGCGGCGAATGTTAAATTTATTTTTGTCGGTTTCTTGGTTTTGCTTTAAGCCAACAACTTCATAACGAAATACACGGCTTGCAGAGGAAGAAACGCTACTAGAACCAAGTGTTGTTTGACCGAACATTACTAATAAATCTCCTGTTGATGGATTTATGCCGAAAAACAGCACTCTACCTTACGTAGATGTAATACTGACAATTTTTCCGCCTTGTTTGTGAATTTGCTGAATCTTGTCAGAAAGACGCTCGTAAGGTACTATAAATGCTGTGCTGCTCCGGCGCACGCTGGGGTATCCTGGATTGCGAATGCCCGCTACTTCAATTCGGTAAACGCGATCCGATTGCCCTACAGCATTACCTAAGTTCCTTTTAGGTGCATTGTCCGCAGATGCGCGGAAGTTCCAGTTATCGTTAGATCCAGATGGTCCAACAATGGAAGATGCTTTGTTACTAGCCAATTCTCTCGCTAGTCTAGACTTTGTTCCTTCTACCTGGGATGTATCGCTGTTTGCATAGCCACGATACAACCGGAACATCCGGTTAAAACCTGCCATAGTTTGACCAGGTTGTGTATCAAACCCACGATAGTAAGGTACTATATTTTCACCAAAGCTATTTTGATACTCCATTGAATCAATATAAGAATCAATCTCTGCATCATAGCCCTTGTTGATATACAAGTCTAAGTGATAAGTAACTTCAGACTCATCATAAGGAGCGCGACCTAACAAATGTTTATAGTTAAGTTCGATCAGTCGAGTTTGGAAACAGTTATAGAAAAATTTCGCTTTGTAGAGTTCTGATTTAGCCACAGCCCGTACAAACTCACGCACTGTTAAACTACCATCTCTTAACAGTGATTCTGCGCTAATCAGGCGATCTGATGCCAAGATGTAGTCGTTTCCTAAAACTTGCCGATAAACCGCACGAATTACCAGTTCTATTTCTTCTCGGCTGGCTCTGGGTCTCAGTTCAATTCGCTTTGGGTCGCTAAAAGGCTCTGTTCCTAGCCTGGATGCTGCTGTAGTAATTGCCATTGTTTTTGTACCTTTTGACTAGCAATACAGTTAAATAAAACCGATTGCGGTTTAAATCAATTTGGTTGTTTGTTAGGCATAAAGGTAGACAGTCAGCCCAAGATATCAATTAAATATCAAGCTATGTTGAATTCTGACTCCTGACTTCTGACTTCTGACTCCTAACATACATAAAACTATGCCCGGAGCGAGATCCAACTGCTAGGTGATTCAGTCCAGTATCGGGAGCAGAGATTCCCCACGAACAACTGATTAACCCCAAAGGGATAATTTCATCCAGCACTTGTACCCCTCTCCGGGCAAAAAGCTATCTAGCTAAGAGCATTGATCGCGTAGTCAATGTAGGTGTTAGCTTCGTTAGCAGCTTGTCCACTTAAACCGTGGTTGCCTTTGATGTATTTTAGAGCTTCTACATACCAGCTAGGAGACAAGTCAAACGCGCTGTTGATTTCAGCCAAACCAGCGATTAAGAACTCATCTAAAGGACCTGTACCACCAGCAACTAAGCTATAGGTGATGATGCGTAGGTAGTGACCAACGTCACGCGCACACTTGGACTTACCACGAGCATCAGCAGCGTACTGAGGACCAGGGGTAGAGGTGGTGTAGGGGAATTTTTGGTATACAGCGCTGGTAGCACCATCAATTAGTTTTTGAGCTTGAGATGTCAAACCACGAGCAGCTTCCATGCTTGCAACTGCACGATCAAAACGACCGTTAACAGCTTGTAATTCGGTGTTGCTCAAAAAGCGGCCTTGGGTATCAGCAGCTGCGATAGCTTCGGTAATTGGGGTTTTCATGATCTAATTTCTCCTTGATTGGTTACGTATCTTGTCGGAATAGCTAAATATCTAGCTCTGGGCTATTTGTACTTTAGTTTGTACTATTGCAAATTAAGCAACAGCAGCAGCAGCACGATCAAAGTAACCAGCCAATTCAGAAACTAAAGAGCTGCAATCGCCTTTGGTGATACCGTTGGGATCGTTAACGATTTTGATAGCAGCTTCTTTCATTTTGCCAACACCAACAGCTACGGAAGAACCAGGAGTACCTAAAGCTTGGTAGGTTTCACGTAAGCCATTTAAGCAGCGGTCATCGAGAACACTAGCGTCACCAGCCAATGTAGCGTAGGTAACATAGCGTAAGATGATTTCCATGTCGCGTAAGCAAGCAGCCATACGACGGTTGGTGTAAGCGTTTCCGCCAGGAGCGATTAAGCTGGGTTGCTCTTCAAATAATGCACGAGCAGCATCGGTAACGATAGCAGAAGCGTTGCTTGTAATCCGGTTAACGGTGTCTAAACGCTTGTTACCTTCTTTAACAACTGCGGTTAAAGCATCTAGCTGTTCGGTGCTGAGGAATTCGCCTTTAGCGTCAGCTTGGGATACAACCTTGGAAAATACATCTAGTGTCATGGACTCTAATTCTCCTAATTACTTAGTTGAGAGATGTGATGATGAAAACTTGCGTTTTATCAATTTGGGCTGGTTAACAAACTAAAAACTCAAGAGTTCTCGATTTAGTCTGTCATCTTTCTGAAGGAGGAAATTATGAGAAGCTCGGTTAGGTTTATGAGAGGCAAACTAATTTTTGGGATTAGCTGCTTCGTTTAACTTTGCTCTGTTTTTTAACCCCTTCCGATTATGTTTATACACCGCCACAGATACTTTGTCTGTTACAAATTATGAAGAAATACGTTACTGTAATAAGAAAAGCCTCAAATCCTTCATATACAAGGAGTACGTGCTGTAAATCTTCCTAATTTTTGTTACATAACTTCATACAGTGGTGGAAAACTTGAATATTTTGTGGGTTTTATATTCATTTAACAATCTAGGGAATGCTTACCAATACTGAGTTGCAACTGTTTTGATGAAATTATTTAATTACTGTGATTACATTAAGTAATGTAAATTTTACATTTCTAAATATTTTCCCAAGTGCTGAAAATAACCTCCCTGGGGGGATAAAACAAGTCAAAAGTCAAAGGTCAAAAGTCAAAAGTGAGCATAATTGAGCATAATTGAGAATAAACATATATTTATGATCTGCGTCTAAGAGATTCTAGTAACTTTATGAAAGTATCTGGTAAGGGTGCTGTCACTTCTACCCAATTACCGGAAATAGGATGTTGCAATTTAAGTTGCCATGCGTGTAGTGCTTGACCGGGTAAATTAACCCCTACAGAACGACCAGAACCATAAACAGGATCGCCGACGATGGGGTGGCCTATTTTGGCACTGTGGACGCGAATTTGATGGGTACGTCCTGTTTCTAACTGAAAATGAATGAGAGTGAAATTTCCCAGTCTTTCTTGAATTTGCCAATGGGTAATAGCTGTTCTTCCCCCTTGTTCTACAGGAATTATGGCCATTTTTTTTCTATCCTGGGGATGACGACCGATGGGTAAGTCTACTGTCCCCCTTTCGGTTTTTGGCGCACCATAAACTACTCCTAAATATTCTCTACGTGCTGTTTTTGCTTGTAGTTGTGCTTGTAGATGTTGATAAGCAATATCTGTTTTAGCTATGGCGATCGCCCCTGTGGTGTCCTTATCGAGCCTATGCACAATTCCCGGACGTTGCACACCGCCTATTCCCGGTAAATTGGGACAATGTGCCAATAAAGCGTTAACTAAAGTTCCATCAGCGTGTCCCGGTGCGGGATGAACCACCAAACCAGCGGGTTTATTGAGAATAAGTAACTGATCATCTTCGTAAAGGATATCTAAAGGGATATCTTGCGCTACTAACTCCAAGGGTTGCACAGCGGGAATTTCTACACTCAGGCGATCGCCAACTTTGAGATTTATTTTTTTTGACGTGCAAATTTGCTCATTCAAGAAAACATAACCTTGCTCTATCAACTGTTGAACACGGGAACGAGATAGATCAGGTATTTCCGCAGACAGATAGCGATCTAGACGATCAGTTTTTTCTTGCACTAAAAGATTAATGGTAGTCACTGTTAAGTACGTTAGTATAAAAAATTGTAGTAATCACAAAAACAGAAAATAACACTCAAAGTAAAAACCTTGTCAACAGTGGATTTTACCTGACATAGTTGTATTATTTTCGTGTTTGCTAAGATACTTATGGAAATTTTAACAATTTCAGTGTTTAGATAAAATACTCATATCATAATTAAATATAAAGCTGCAAAAAATTATAGTTTCAAAGTTCTGAAATGATTGTTACATAAGGATTTAGGACACCTAGATATATGTGACTTAAAGACTCAATTAACTGCTTCATCTTGCTTTCACAGGTTCTTAAATTATCCTGATTATCCATCAACCAAAGGGAAAAAGATAAAATTAATTAGTATATTTGTAGTAAAAGAATACTAACTATTACCAAGAATATTATTTTTCAAGTCTTTTAAATTAGTAGTCTGAAAAAATAATTATGTAGCTAACTTACGATGAAATTAGTATTAGTTATAATTGCCGACATATAAAATTAATATATAAGAATATATAGTTTTGGTATTATCTAAAACAGAAAAAAGCAAAAAATAATTATTTGATTTATTACCGGAAATTGCAGCAGTTAAATTGACTACCATTAAGAAAAAAATATTGAATTTTTTAAAATATATTTAAGATAGTTTTTTATTTCCCTGTTAAATATATAGTAACCTGAAAACAGTAGGTAATAGTTAATCATTAAGCAATGGTTAATTAGCAATAATTCAGTAGTCATCAATACTGAATATTGAAGTTAAAATTTACTGTTTAGTATTCTAGATAAAATGTATTGTATGGAAAAACAGAAGCTACAAGCCTTTGAAAACAAGGATGTTACAGCATATACCCAGGAGTTACACCTTCAAATGACAGTAGATAGGTAAATACTTAAACATGACTTTAAGCAGTTGTCATCAAACTCAAGATTTGAAAATTTATCACTTGCCAAGTTGGCAGAAAATATTAGGGATAAATTTCATCTTGTGAGGAGTAGTTGCGATCATAGTAAGAGTTAAATGAGCAAGATATTAATTCAGTACAAACCCAAGACACAAAAGACTTTCAACTGTTTTCCCTAACAGCAATCACAACAACTCACTGTATCATCTTCATCTAGTGAGGTGGGTGAGGGGTGAGTGGGGTGTGGGGTGTTGGGTATTGTGTGTTTAGAGAAAGGTCTTGCTATACTCTCAGCAATAGAAACCGTTATCTTGATCTGGCATTACGTCCACAAAGACCGGTGTGAATTGCCTACGGGTAGTTCACAAATTGCAGTGTCAAATTATAATTTGTATTTAGAGCCGTGCTAATGAAAACGCTTCCTATTAGTAGATATAGATTTTTCCAAAAGCTACAACCTTTGTCCCTTCTCAAAAAAATCACCAGTAAATCTGCTACTGGTTGTCTACAAGTATTTAGCACTTCAGGGGCTTGGTCAATTTATGTGCAGGAAGGTAAGCTGATTTATGCGTGTTACTCAGAAAAGATGTTTGAACCGCTATATAGGAACTTACAGCGGTTAGGTCAACATAATTCTGCGCTCCCCAGAGAAATTAATCAGCAGTTACAGAGTATTTTTGAACGGGGTGTGGAAAATCAAACTATCCCCAATCCAGACTATCTAGCTATTTGCTGGTTAGTGAATGAAAATTACCTCAGTCCTTCCCAAGCGGCAATGTTGATCGAGGAGTTATCTTTAGAATTTTTAGATTCATTTCTGAAAATTGAAGAAGGAAGCTATGAGTTTATTTCTGAGAGTTTCCTAGATGACTTACCGAAATTCTGTCATTTAAACTTACGCTTGTTAGTAGAAAAGTGTGAAGCGGGTGTGAGAATTTCCCCTGAGCAGTTTTGGCAATATAATCAGTCTGGATATAATCAGTCTGGATATAATCAGCCTAGATATAATCAGCCTAGATATAATCAATCCAAATTTGATCAGCAGAATTTAGAGGAGACTAAGTTTGATGAACCAAAGAAACGCCCAAAAATAGAAGTACAGTTACCACCAATTGGCAATAAACCACCAAATACAGGTAGATATCAACATTTTTCCCAAAAACCCAAAGATAAAAAAAATTACACTATTTTCTGTGTAGATGACAGTCCCTTAGTTTTAAATACAATCAAAGGCTTTTTAGATGAGCAGATATTTTCAGTAGTGGGAACTACAGATTCATATAAAGCCTTAATGGAAATACTGCACATTAAACCAGATATGATTTTTCTGGATGTCACCATGCCAGATATAGATGGATATGAAGTTTGTTCACTGTTACGGAAACAGGCAAACTTTAAAAATATACCTGTAATTTTAGTGACAGAAAAAGCCAGCTTGATGGATAGAGCAAAAGCCAAGCTGGTTGGAGCTTCTGGGTGCTTGAGTAAGCCTTTAAATCAAGGCGATTTACTGAAAACAATTTTTCAGAATATGATTTAGATTTAAACTGTTGCGGTTTGCGACTATAACGAAGGACTACAGGTAAGAATACTGTGCATCTTAACAACTGCTCCAATGACTGCGATCGCTGGCGCACTAAATCCTATCTCTTCAACTTGTTGCACAATTGTTCCTAACTCACCAATTAATTCTTCCTGTTCTGGCCGAGTTCCCCACCGGATCAAACCGATAGGAGTCTCTGGACTCAATCCCGCTAACATTAGTTGTTCCACGATATAAGACAAATTGTGGATACCCATATAAATCACTATAGTTTCTGAACCTTGGGCGATCGCTTGCCACTTAACAGCAGGACGATATTTACCCGCCGCTTCGTGACCCGTTACAAACGTCACTGATGAACTATACAGACGGTGAGTAAGAGGAATTCCAGCATAAGCCGCCGCTGCAATACCGGCTGTGATCCCAGGCACAACTTCTACAAAAATTCCCGCCGCTAATAACTCGGCCATTTCTTCACCACCACGGCCGAAAATAAAAGGATCACCACCTTTCAACCGCACCACGACAGCGTGATCTTGAGCTTTTTCAATTAATAAACTGGTAGTTTCTTCCTGTAATAGTGAATGTCTCCCCATGCGCTTACCAGCATTGATTTTTTCCGCTTGGGGGTTGATCATTGCCAAAATTTCTGGACTGACTAAAGCATCATAAATAACCACATCTGCACATTCTAATAAACCCTTACCCTTGAGAGTCATAAGTCCAGGATCACCAGGCCCAGCACCGATTAAATACACCTTACCCAACAACTTTTTCCCCTTGTGTTGCTAAATCCCAAATTACATCAGCCATTTCCTTGCTGACTCCCAGAGGTGCTGCTAATTTTAACTTTACCCCTGGAAATTGTAATTGTAACTTTTCTACACATTCTGCGATCGCATCACTTATGCCTCCAGGGAATAAAAAATATGGCAAAATTGCAATCTGCTGATAACCAGCAACTACCAATTCTTTTACCTTCACTTCTAAACTAGGTTCAACAGACCAATAAGCCGCTACAACCCCCAAATTTTCCGCCATAGTTTCTATAGGTTGCAGTGAACCAGGACGGCGACTACCATGAGCTAATAAAATTACTCTCTCTGCTGTCATCGTACCCATAATTTGAGTTATTAATTTTTCTAACCTGCCATTACTTCCTAAATATGGTGCTACTTCAATTTTGATACTTCCCCCTAACCTTTGTGCTGCTAATTCCACCTCTGCGGGAATATCGGACATAACATGAACCCCAGGAAGAAGAAATAAAGGCAGTATTTTTAGGCATTTACAGCCACAAGAAAGAGCTTTTTGGGAAAAATCTTGGATTTGTTGATTTAAAGGTTGGGTGTTGCACTCCAAGGTAGCTACACCCACTAAATTTTCACTTTTGGTTAATTTATCACTGAACAAATTTGCTAATTGCTGGATAGCAACATCTGGACGCGGATCACGACTTCCATGAGATACTAGAAGGTAGGCAGATGACATGATTTAAAAACGTAATTAACTAAAAATAAAAGCGATGGTACTTTTATGAAAGAATTCATGAATGCTTTAGAAGAGTTAGTAGATAAACTCACACTAGGAGCAATTTTAGAGTTATTAGAGCGAATATGCCACAAAAAAGCAGAAAACCTCAGAACTCACTGGAATGATGAGGAAAACGCTAAATTGTGGGAAAAGGCAGCAAAACAGATTGAAAATATCAATGTTGATATTTAAGAAGGTGACAGGTGACAGGTGACAGGTGACAGTTTTCAGAGTCTTTTTTTGCTGATGTTCTCATCACTTTTTTAAGTCATTCAAGAGGCAAGAAATCAATTGAAAACCTTGCCTCTATTTTTTTATTATGCTGTAAATTATTATGTTTTAGATTTTTATGTTTTTTTATGTTTTTTATGTTTTTTATGTTTTAAAAAAAGCAGTAATTAAAGCATCTAAATGTTCCCAGGGTTTTGTACCTCCTACCCAAGCGTGGGAGGGTAAATTTCCCCTGGGTAATGATGGGTTGATAATCAAATTTAACAACATATTTTGTATACTGTTTGCGGAAGAACTAGATTTAGTAATTTCCCAACCTACAGCTTCACAGAATTTACCATAATCTCTACCAAAACTTTCATAAATTTCTATTTGCACACTAAAACCAAAATACCCTTCACTATATTTTGTCCATAAATAATCAATTATTTGTAAATCTTCACTGGGAAATTTTTCTAAGTCACTATTGAAAAAATATTTACTTTCTTTTTTCGCTAATGCTTGACGCATGACAAACCAAGTTTCTTCATCTGCTTTTTGCCATTGTTTCAATTTCAAGAGTATTTCCAATTTACTGTAATTTACTCCTGTGGTTGAAGATACACTATTTTCAAAATTAACATTTTTTTGAATAGGTTTGACTTCTGTTTGTATAGCGGCTAAAACTTCTGTAGCAGATTGATAACGCTGTGAAATTGAACTTTGCAGCATTTTATTAATAATTTGACCTAACCGCTCAGAAACAGGGTTTTCAGGTAATAAATAATCTCGCCAGCACCAGTCATTCTTTGTAACATCAAATAGTTCAAAAGGCGAAATACCAGTTAATAAATAAATACAAGTTACACCTAGACTATAAATATCACTAGAGGGAAAAGCTTTACCACGCATTTGTTCAGGTGGCATATATTCTGGACTTCCTACTGTTGTACCTGTTTGAGCTAATGCTGTAGCAGTAATTTGTTTGGCAACACCAAAATCAATTAATACTAATTCAGTGGATTTAGATATAGATAAATTTTCAGATTTCGGTTTACTGACTGATAAACTTTTTCGTGATTTTTCTAACCTTTCTGAAAAATTAAAAGATTCTATTCCATCAACAGTCATGGTAGAACCTTGATGATGTAGTTCTGCATTAGTAATTGCTGGGGTAACTTCAGATTTACTAATATCTAAATTCCCATATCTTCGCATAATATTAGCTGGTTTTATATCCCTGTGAATTACATTTTTTGTATGGACAAATTGCAGAACAGGTAATATATTTTTAAGTAATTGCCAAATATCTATTTCTCTAAAAAGTCCTTGGGATTGTAATTCCTGGGATAAATTTTGACCAACAATTAATTCCTGTACTAAATATAGTTGATTTTCCTGTTGAAAATATGCCAATAATTCAGGAATTTGGGGATGTTTTAATTCATTTAATCTTACTGCTTCCTGATTAAATAACTCAGTTGCTTTTGTGAAACTAGCAGTATTTGTATCTGGAAAGTAAAGTTGTTTAATTACACACTTGGGTTGAGAAGGTATGTGTTCATCTACTGCTAAAAAAGTTCTTCCAAACCCACCACTACCAATAGGGTAAAGTGGACGATAGCGGTCTTTTAGTAACAACAACTTACCGCATTTTACACAAAACCGTGAGGTATCTAGGTGATATGAATATAAACAAGAAGTACAACAAGTCATTATTCATCAAAGTTGTAAGTTTTAAGTTGTAAGCTTTAAGTTGTAAATTGTCTAAACTACCAAAATAACAACTCTTTTATTACTGATCAATTAGTACAAGCTATAACCTTTTTTGATGGTAATATAAAACCGACAACTGACAACTAATTACATCTATTGCTTTTCTGCTTTATAGGTATAAAAATTATCAAATGCTCCCACAGTTTCAAAGGTATAACCTGGTATTAAATTGTCAATTTTCAAATTTGTAGTGTAAACACTGAAAATTAGATAATCTTGTCTTTTGGTAGTGGAAGTAATAATATCTCTGATTTGTGGGTTAACTGAATCAATTAATTCATTACAATTAAACTGTATCAGATTTTGCAAAAAGTTAGGTGTTTTTTGGCAGAAGTCAGTTTTTAAGTAAGTAGTTAATTTGCCAACTGCATATTCTTCATATTTGGCTTGTTTAGGGTTAGTATTTGCCATAGCCAGCCCTAAAACAGTAAAACCCGCTATTCCTACAGAGGCAATTATAGTCCAGACTTTCATATCTTTCGGATTCTGTTTAAGTTTCTACATTTTCCAGGCTACACAAGACTACAAAAAAAATATGTCAAATTCTGGTAAAAAAATCTTGATCATTTTTCTGAGGTTATGCTATAGTAACTTAGTAATGAATGGCGAGCGTAGCCAAGTGGTTAAGGCAGTGGATTGTGGTTCCACCACTCGTGGGTTCAAGTCCCATCGTTCGCCCTTGATATTAAATCAATGCTGAATATAGAAAGCTAAAATATGGGTGAATGTTCATAGGAGCTATGGTCATTCACCTAAAATTGTTATGATAATCAGTATACTCTATACTTTCCAATGTGTAGAATAAACCCATAAAGTCTCTAAATTTTTAGATAGATTAATGATTTGACTGAAGTCTAAAACTTGTATTATTCATGACGCTTTAACGGTAAATATTGAAAAATCCAGGCGTTTATTAAAAATAATAGCAGAATCAGCAAAAAATCTGTATGGCAAGGTTTGATATAGAAAACAGTCACAACCAAAATCAAAAATCAAAATAGTGTACAAATCATGAATTTTTGACTGAAGGGGAAAAATCTATAATGATCATGTACACTAAATCCAACAACGGTTTAAAACCACCATTTCTTTAAATATGCTTATTTTAGCTGTGGTTTTAACTAAATTAGCAATAAATTAAAATTGACCGAAATTTCCACCAGTAAAAACAATCATAAAATTATATACCCTTATCATCGTATGTTCAATACCACAGAAATCATCATTGATGCGTTTGTAAACCAACTGCGATCAGGTTATCAGCGTACTTATGGCGGTTTGAAAACAGACTATCAGGATATCATAGCCTGGGCTGGTAACATGGCGCTGGAAAACATCGCCAACAGTGACGCATTATATCACAATGTTGAACACTCTGTACTTGTTACTTTAGTAGGACAAGAAATTTTACGGGGTAGACATATCCGTGAGGGTGGTGTTTCCTCTGAAGACTGGTTACACGTGATTATCTCCTTATTGTGTCACGATATCGGCTATGTGAAAGGAGTTTGTCGTGATGACATAGAATCAGAAAGCCTATATGCCACAGGACAAAATGGTAATATGGTATCTTTACCACATGGTGCATCTGATGCCAGTTTGACACCCTATCATGTAGACAGAGCGAAACTATTTATTGAAGAAAGATTTGGTAAACATCCTTTAATCAATGCAGAAGCAATTAAAAACAACATTGAATTAACACGTTTTCCTGTGCCTCATGCTGATGATCAACAAGATACTACCCATTTTGCTGGTTTAGTACGTGCTGCGGATTTAATTGGGCAATTAAGCGATCCCCGTTATTTGAAAAAAATCACCAGTTTATTTTATGAGTTTGAAGAAACAGGAGTTAATAAACATTTAGGTTATAACAATCCTGGAGATTTACGGAAAAATTACGCCAAATTTTACTGGAATGGTGTTTATCCTTATATCAAGGAAGGTTTACGCTATCTAGGTTTAACACAGCAAGGAAAACAAGTTTTAGCTAATCTTTATTCTAATGTCTTTGTTGTTGAACATGAAAAGGAAGATGAGAATTTACAGTATTTAGCGGAACAATTAAACAGTTAAATAACAGTTAAATAATTGAAGTTGCTAGTAATTAGTAATTGGTAATTGGTAATTGGTAATTGCTACAAACTGAAACACCAAAACCCAAATATTAAGTTTGTTTTACCTTCTGTTATAATTTACTAAACTAGCAACTCAACCATTAAACATTGAAATAAACACTGAAAAATCAAACTTTTGACTTTTTCCTGTTCAGGAAATCAAAATTTAAAAATATCCAATCAGGGAAACATTAAATCTATGAATTGGTGGAAAAGACTGACAAAAAATTCCTTAGCTAAACTTGGTGCAACTATATTATTAATTTTTTATTTATCAGTAATTGCTGCTGATTTTATAGCACCCTATAACCCTTATGATTCACAACCAAATGGTTCTTTATTACCACCTACTCGTATTCATTGGGTTTCTCAAGAGGGTAAATTTATCGGACCTCATATATATCCTACAATTCAGGGAGACACAGATATAGAAACTGGTAATAGAGAAATAATTGTAGACTATAAAAAACCTTCTCCTTTAGCTTTGTTTGTATCTGGTGCTGAATATAAATTATTTGAATTAACTTTACCTTTACCTCCCAAGTGGGAAGAAGTAACTATTATTCCTGGTATTCCTCTCAATTTACATTTATTTGGTGCTAAAGGAGAGGCAAAGTTTAATATTTTAGGAACTGATGAACAGGGAAGAGATCAATTTAGTCGTTTACTTTATGGAGGGAGAATTAGTTTATTTATTGGTATTTTTGGGATTATTGTTACCTATCCTTTAGCTTTATTTATCGGTGGTATTTCTGGATATTTTGGGGGTGTAGTTGATAGTGTAATTATGCGTCTTGCTGAAGTATTAATGACATTTCCTGGTATTTATTTGTTAGCTGCACTTTCAGGAATTTTAAGCCCACAATTAACCAGTAGTCAGAGATTTGCATTTATAGTTTTGATTACTTCTGTAATTAGTTGGGCGGGTTTAGCAAGGGTTATTCGTGGACAGGTTTTATCAATTAAAGAACGGGAATTTGTGCAAGCATCCTTAGCAATGGGAGCAAATCCATTTTATATAATTATTCGTCATGTTTTACCCCAAACGGCTACTTATGTGGTGATTTCTGCAACTTTAACAATTCCGAGTTTTATTGGTTCAGAGGCGGTTTTAAGTTTAATAGGTTTGGGAATTCAACAACCTGATCCTTCTTGGGGAAATATGCTTTCTCTTGCTAGTAATGCTTCGATTTTAGTATTACAACCTTGGTTAGTTTTATCACCGGCAATTTTAATCATTTTGACGGTTTTATCTTTTAATTTGTTGGGTGATGGGTTAAGAGATGCTCTTGATCCCCGGAGTTTACAAAGGTGATGAGATCCCGGACTTTTTTGATAATCTTGTTCATCTGAATCAGGATATCCAGGATTTAAGGATTTTCAGGATTGTTTTTTATTAGTTATTTGTGATGGTTAAGATTTTGATTGTCTGAATCAGGATATCCAGGATTTAAGGATGTACAGGATTGTTTTTTATTAGTTATTTGTGATGGTTAAGATTTTGATTGTCTGAATCAGGATATCCAGGATTTTAGGATTTTCAGGATTGTTTTTTATTAGTTATTTGTGATGGTTAAGATTTTGATTGTCTGAATCAGAATACCCAGGATTTTAGGATTTTCAGGATTTGTATTGATCAACTATCAACTATTCCTGTATTTCAAAATTTATAACTAATAATTTTACAAAGCATCACATTTACAAAAACTCAAACACCAATAAAAAACCCATCCTGTACATCCTTAAATCCTGTACATCCTGATTCAGACAAAATCATAATCTGTTCAATCATTACATTTACAAAAACTCAAACATCAATAAAAAACCCATCCTGTACATCCTGAAATCCTGTACATCCTGATTCAGACAAAATCATAATCTGTTCAATCATTACATTTACAAAAACTCAAACATCAATAAAAAAACCATCCTGTACATCCTTAAATCCTGTACATCCTGATTCAGACAAAATCATAATCTGTTCAATCATTACATTTACAAAAACTCAAACACCAATAAAAAACCCATCCTGTACATCCTGAAATCCTGTACATCCTGATTCAGACAAAATCATAATTAGTATAATGACTAATACCTAATTCTCGGATCTACATAAGCATTAAGAATATCAATCAAAATACTCGCAGTTACAACAATTCCCCCAAAAAACACTAATACACCCTGCACTGTGGGATAATCTCGATCTGAAATTGCTTGATATAAACGATTTGCTAAACCAGGCCAAGAAAAGGTAACTTCTGTTAAAATTGCCCCTCCCAACAGGGAAGCAAATGTTAATCCTAAGACTGTAATTACAGGTATTAAGGCATTCTTTAAAGCATGAGATACCAAAATCTTATTTTCAGAAATTCCTCGCGCTCTAGCAGCTTCTACATAGTCAGCTTTTAAAGTTTGTTTTAAATTAACCCTAACGATCCTTTCAAAAATACCGCTGAGTAAAATTCCTAAAGTTAAACTCGGTAAAGCTAAATGATGTAAAGCTGTAAAAAATTGACTGAAATTACCACTTAATAAACTATCAATTGTATATAAACCAGTAATAGTTGAAGGTGCTGTTAAGTTAGGGGGAAAACGGTTAGAGTTAGGAAACCAACGCAATTGAACGGAGAATACTAATTGTAACAACATTCCTGCCCAAAACATGGGAAGTGCATAAGTAATGATCCCAAATAAACGGCCACCGACATCAAAAGCTGTTCCCGGACGAGACGCGGAAAGTGTACCTACTAAAATTCCCACAATTAAAGCTACCAACATACTACAAACTGCTAATTCTGCGGTAGCGGGAAAATGTTGACTGATAATTTCCCAGACATTTTGACCACGACTGGTTAAGGATGTTCCTAAATCAAAACGTAGTATTTGTCCTATATAATTGATGTATTGTAACCAAATTGGTAAATTTAAACCTAGTTGTTTTCTGAGTTCTTCTTTAGCACTTTCTGGCGCTCTTCCTCCTAAAATTGCATCTGCTGGATCTCCGGGTGTTGCTCTTAATAATAAAAAGACGATGGTGATAATTGTTAATAGTTGCAAGGGTGCAAATAATAAACGAGAAACTATGTAATATTGTAAGGCTTTAGAACGAGACATATTTAGAGGAGTTCAAGGAGTTCAAGGAGTTCAAGGAGTCAGGAGTCGTAGGGGCAAACCCCCCGTGGTTGCCCGTAAAGTCAGGAGTCAGGAGTCGTAGGGGCAAACCCCCCGTGGTTGCCCGTAAAGTCAGGAGTCAGGAGTCAGAATAAATGAAAATATTTATTTCTTTTTTCCCTATTCCCTATTCCCTATTATTACTTTTTAATGTTCTTGTAAATCAGGTTTTGAGTGGGATCAAGTTTGACATCTGTTACAGTTTTTTGGGCAAATACATAATCTTTGTTCTGCCATAAAGGAACATAAGGAACATCATTTAAAACTAGGTTTTGAATTTCGGCAAATATTTTCTTTCTTGCTTCTGGATCTTGTTCTTTACGTTGTTGATCAATGAGTTGATTCATTTTTTGACTATAGTAAAAAGATCCTTGGACTTGACTTCCTCCAGTTTCACAACCTTTTGCTTCTGAACCTTTTTCACAACCTAAAAATGGCTGAACATAATTATCAGGATCTAAAAAGTCTGGATACCAGTCTAACAAAGCTGAGGGGTATGTTCCTTTGGAAATTTCTTTAAAGAATGTCGCCCCTTCTACGGTTTTTACTTCTACTTGTAATATCCCATCCATTTTGGTATCAGCTAAGGATTTTAATGTTTGTGCTACTAAACTACGAGTTGCAGAACTAGCGGGATACCAAACTTGAATTTGGGCGGGATTTTCTTTAGAAAAACCTGCGGTTGTGAGTAGTTTTTTCGCTTCTTCAACTTTACCATCACCATATTTTTCTTGAAATAATGGTTGGGAAACATTAAAGGTTGTGGGAATCATGCTATATAAAGGACTAGCTTGATTGAATAAAACTCTTTGATTTAATAATGGACGATCTATTAATGAGGCGATCGCCTGTCTAACTTCTGGTTTATCTAATGGTTTTTGATTACGATTTAAAACCATATAGCTAACTACACTACTTTCCGCAGTAATAGCTTGCCAATCACCTTTTTTTGCGCTTTCTTCTAAACTCTTAATTTGATCCGGTTGTAAGGATAAATAAGCTACATCTACCGCACCAGTTCTAAAAGCATTAAATAAATTCACTGGGCTAGTTTGAATTTGTACATTAATACCCTTATTAACTGGTTTTTCTCCCCAATATTGCTCGAAAACATCAAATTTTAAAGAATCAGTTCCATACTGAGCTAATTTATAGGGACCAGTACCTACAAATGTGTTAGGTTGAAATTTCCCTGCGCCAATTTCATAAGCTTTAGGAGAAACTGGACATACCCCAGCAAATGCTAACAAAGAAGGAAAAGCAGCAAAGGGTTTTTTCAGTTTAATGGTGAGTTCATATTCCCCTGTAGCTTGCACAGAATCCACAGTATCAGATAATAAAAAAGATGGTTTACCTTTATTTTCGATAAAACGCTGAATACTGAACTCCATTGCTTTAGCGTTAAAAGGTGTACCATCATGGAAAACTACTCCTTCCCGCAAGGGAATAGTATATGTTAAACCATCTGCGCTGACTTTGGGTAATTCTGTAGCTAATTGGGGTTTAATTTCCGTGCTTCCTGGTTCATAAGTATACAGGCGATCGCTCATATTAAAGATCAAACCCATAGATCCTAATTCATAGGAGTCTGCCGGATCAAGGGTTCTAGGTTTTTGTGTTGTACCTATGGTAATTCTGCCATCACCAGGGGTATTATTCCCATTATTGGTTGTAGTTGTTTGTTGATTTGGGGTACAGCTTATAGCCAGTAATAAACACAAAGAGAACAATGATAGGAATTGTCTTACCTTACCCCACCGTTTTATGTACTGAAAAAACCGAGTTATTACCATTTATTTTACTTAAATCAGCAGTTAATCATTCTAGTATATGTATTGTGTTATTCACTTATTCTTTAGAATCAGAGATTTTTAAGTATAATTAAAAACTACTTAGCTATATCTCAAATCCTGGACAAGATACTAAACTAACTGCATTAGTGTCACTATCACTATAAACAAAAGAATTAAAACAACAACAATAAAAATAATTTTCCTAGTTAATATCTCCCTTGTAGTCATAGGTATTAACTGTTTTTTCATATTTACAGATGATACCCAAATCTTACCTTCAGAATAAAAACCAGATTTTTGAATTCTTTCATAGCCCAAGGATCTATAAAAATTCACCGCTGATAATGATGACATGACATAAATAGTTTTGTATTTATTTTCAATAGCTTTATTCTCTACAGCTTTTAGTAAATTTGTGCCAATACCTTGGCGTATAAAATCGGGATGAACAAATACAGCCCCAATTTCAGGTGTATGCCTTAACAAAGCAGCAAAACCAACAAGTTGAGAACCAGAATGTGCTAAAAATATGATCTCATCTAATCTTGTTCTAGCTAATCTCTGATCCCTAATTAAAGACTCAATCTGTTGAGAATTATATTCTTTAGAAATTAACAATCTTAGAGAAATCTCTTGCAGTGCTAAGATATTCTCAAAATCCTCAGATTTAGCCAAACTTATTTCAATATTTATCACGGTTGCCAAGAGTTTTAAAATCACAAAATAGGAGCAATAGCCACTCACTTAACAAAGTCAGGATAGCATTTTGGGAACAAGAATTTATACCCGATTTTTTCGTTAATTTACTGAAAATTTACTGAAAATTGACTTTCTAATACATACGAGTACCCAAGCAAAATTAATTTAACGTATCGAGTGAAAAAAAGCCTGTATTCTTTCCCTGTTCCCTCTCTTACAGCGCTTCCCGTTGTTATGAGGTACAGAGTTTTTTAGTTTTAGGGAACAGGGAACAGGGAACAGGGAACAGTAAATAAATCAGGGTGTACTTCA
>RDXV01000057.1 GCA_004292695.1 Nostocales cyanobacterium
TTTAGGACCTGGTTTACCCTGATTACCTTGATTACCTGGTTTACCATCTCTACCATTTTTTGGCTGTAATGGGGGTAGTGGTTTCCCTGGATCACCTTTGTAGCCACGTTCCCCCCTTGGACCTGGTTTACCAGTGCTACCGGGTAAACCCTTTAAGCCCTTTGCCCCTGGTAAACCTTTTGGTCCTTGTGTCCCTGACTTACCTTGTGGACCCTGCCTACCCTGTGGTCCTGGTCTTCTTTCCAGACTGAGACTGTTAATTCTTCCATTTAGTCCTGATACAGCCATTTGAGCCAACCCAACAGCACTTTCCAAAGAGAACTGTCCTGATCTAATTTCCTCAACTACACTTTTTAAATAAAGTAAATTTTGGATCAAACTCAACGCAAGCTCGACCTTGCCTAAAATTCCCCCAAGCGTAGATGTGAGGGCAGCAACTTTACCAGTAAGCGCTGCAAGGGCAGATCCCAATGCAAGGGCAGCAGCAAGGGCAGCGGCTACACCAACCAAAAATGCTTTTAAATCTTTGACCTCAGCTTGTACACCATAGGCGATAGCTTTGGCTACGTCAGCGTTAGCATCCGCTCTATATGCCTGAGCTAATGCTTGTTTAGCTATTCGTCGCGCATACTCATCAGTATTACTCGATTTCCTAGCTTCTAATGCTGCAATTCTGGAAATTAAATTATTAATTTGTGACTGCAAGTTAGATACATCTGACTTTGTAGCCCAATTGCTACCTAGTGCTGATATTTGAGCCGACAATGCAGATATTTCAGATGATATTTGCGAGCAACTAGACATTATCTAATCCTTTGACTTAATGATTTTCTTATATTGGAAATAGAATTAAAAATAGAATTACAATCCAAGCAACAATCACCACAATCTAGTGTATTAGGTGGACAGCATTCATAGTCAATTATCTGTACAGAATTTCTGTTATTGATACTATGTAAAGATTCAATCCCACCATCAATTATTTTTAATTTAATTGGTGGGTTATTACTTGAAAGTGCCTCTCTATAAACAATTCCTTGTCCGGTTAGTTCTACTGCATGAATACCAGTTTCAAATACTTGGTATCTTTCTGTAAATTGAGAACATTGAGGATTTGTAAATTGTTTTATATAAAACCTGCTTGATATTCCGCCAGGGCAATTCGCGAAAGATGTTCCAGGATCTAGCCGAACTTCGGGATTAAATGCAAAAGGCTGACTATACTGTTGAGCATAATCTCCATTTACTATTATTCTACTGGTATTTACCCAGGAACTAAATTGACAACGATTAAAAAAGTTTTTCCAGCGATATCTGTAGTAAGCTATTACGTGATATCTTTTACAACCTTCAAGATAAGGATCAATTATTTCATAAGAATAATTATTTTTATTCTGAACTTCATACTCTCCTAAATCCCATACTATTTTTTTACAAATTGCCATAAAAAAACGGATAACTAAAGTTATCCGATAGATTTACATTTTGGTTTCAAGTTGCAAAACTCGATAAGATAATAATTCGAGTTGTTTGAGAATTTCAGCCTCTACCCTGACAGATTGCTTAATATCTGTTTTCATTTCATTCATTAACTTTAAAATCACTCCCGCGGACATAAGTATAAAAGAAGCTGCTGCTATGTCAATTCCTATCATTAGTAATCCTCTGGGTTGAATCCCGTGAATGTATCTGGTGTCGCCAAATTAACATTGATCTGACGCACTAAATAGTTATCTTGATTAGTTCCTCGTTGAACAAAACTATCAAAGCCGCGCTCTACATAAATTGTCTGGTCTATGTCAGCGTCGTAAAAACTTTGCCCCATATTAGAAAGTGCCTTTATCACCACTGCGGCTATTACTTTGTCCGCTGTGGCGGAAGGATCAGTTAATCCTAAATCTGCTTTCCTCAAGGTGATCGTATTAGCATCTTGTGAAGCACCTACACCTAATACTTCCTGTAATGTTCTTTCAGCCATTGTCTTTGTCTTAATTATTAATACTTTCTAAAATCATTTATAAATCAATACTGAAAATTTGGAAATATACATCTTTTAGGCAAAAGTTGTATATTCACCGATTGCCTGTAACGCTTACTATGTCTATAGTATAGCTATCCTTTTGTATTAAGAAATAAAAGGATATACATATTTTGTTAGTTATTTTGATAAAACTGGTAAACATGAAAAATAATAGACATGGGCAAGCAACAATTTTTTCCAATCAAGATTATGAAAAAATAATTTCTTGTACTGTTGGTGAAAACCATAAGATGATTTTTAGGCTTGCCTATTACACCGGTGCAAGAATGGGTGAGGTAGTCAAGCTCAAAACCGCTGATGTTTACCAAAGCGGTAAAGTTTTAGAAGTGATCACCTACCAAGCATCAAGTACCAAGACTAAGGAAACAAGACAAGTACCAGTTAATCCTAAGTTGAAAGAATTTTTAAAAGTCTACTGGCAACTGCAAAAACCTGATCACTCTGGTTACTTATTCCCTGGCATGAGAAAACATCTTCAGTTTCAATCTGCCGACGACGCTTTCCGTCGTGCTGTTCACTGTGCGGGATTGGATGGTTTAGGGTTTAGTACCCACAGTTTCAGGAGAACCGCGGCCACTAATTTAGCTAATGCTGGTATAGCAATTCCAGTGATTCAACGGTTTACTGGCCATAGAAGTTTGGGTAATTTGCAACGCTATCTTGATTCCTCACCAGTTCATGTTGAGAAAGCTGTATTATGTTTATAGGCTACGTGTGAAATTACCCCTAAAATAAAACCCCTTGCGAGTAGGGGTTTTTTATTGACTATGCTGACTTAAATTGCTTAATCATCTTCTCTATTTCCCCCGGTGGTAGTTTTTGGGCGATCGCCACTTTTAACTTCTCTACCCGGTTCCTGACCACTGGTGATGAGGTGTTACCACCGGGTATATGAACGTGTTTTGTGCGGTTTCCTGACTTGTAACTAAACCTAAAATATCTACTATCACCCCGTGCTTTACCCGATGGTTTATAAATATTAATTGCGGTTACAGAATCATTTTCTTCACTTTCCAGTGATTCTGTAACTCCTGATTCTGTAACTTGTGATTCTGTAACTTGTGATTCCGTAACGTCTGATTCTGTAACTTGTGATTCTGTAACTCCTGATTCTGTAACTCCTGATTCTGTAACTTGTGATTCTGTAACTCCTGATTCTGTAACCAATAGTGACAACTCAGACAGTAAGATTCTGCAAACATCAAAATCTCTCTCAAAGTAGACATCAGCCTTCTTGACTGAATGATAAATTTTGATAATCTTGACTTTTAACCCCTTGCCTTGATGCCAGTAAACACCATTCACTTCAAAAGTTACAGAATCATTTTTAGGTTTAGATTTTTCTGGGTAATCTTCTTTGGTTACAGAATCAAATGGTAAGACTGAATATTCCTGGGTATCGTCCAAAAACTCAGAGTTATTATCATCAACAAAATCAACCGCTGACTTTTCCAGTTCATCCCAGTATGGATCAGAAACATACTTGACCACTGGCTGATCGTATTGATCAACATTAAAAAGTGTATTCATGGTAATTCACCTGGTGATTTCTGTTAATACATAAAATCAAAAATAGTGGGTGGTTCTTCTCCCTTTTCTATAGCTTCTTCACACGCTATCATATAGGATTGTTCATCAATCATGCCCTGTTCTTTAAGGATGGTTATTTGTTCCAGTTGTTTATCAAGTTCCTCATCCTCAAAAGGTTTAATTGCCCTATCAGCCGCATCTGTAAAACTAGCAGGGGTAGGAGTATGTGGGTAATTTTGCGGTAATGCCACAGGAACACCTTGATCAACTAATTTTCTAACCCTACCCATCAGCACTTGGTTATTTTCTTCTGTGGCTTCGGGTGGTAGGACAAAACAGGACGGTAAAAATACTTGTGTACTACCATTTTTCAAAAGCAGATCACAGTTATCTGTTGAACGTTTCATGTATTCCAGAAATTGAGGATAAATAGCTACTGTGGTTCTGGTTTTATTTCTGTACAATTCACTGTAAGCATTACCCAAGGCATCTTTCGCCCAGTGATCACCCTGAGATTCGTATTTATTTTTTGCCCACCAATTCAGAAATACAGGGTATGGGTGTCCTGGTGAAATTTCCCAAACTGCACAATTTTGAATGTCCGCAGCGGGCGGCGCGGAACGTTTAACCTCATGAGTTACTTGTGGTTTTTGAAAAATTTCTTCTTTGGTTTCTGGTTCTTGGGTAATTTCCTCTTTGATTTCTGAAAAGGTTTCTTCCTCTTGGTTAATTTCCACATCTTGGTTTTTTTCCTCAACTGGATAGAAACCAAGATTTGAACTTTCTGTATTGAACTTATGGTATTGTTCAACAGTAGACTCTGAATGACAATTTTTTGACTCTGGAAATTCAGATGTTGAGTTGCGGTGACACAGTAATTCTTTAAGTTTGTCTGTATTTAATTTGTATTGCCAAGTTTTATCTTGTCTATTACCAGGATTCTGTCGTCTTTCTATTAGTCCCAAGTTTTCCAGAGTTGCTATAGCTTTACTGATAACTGGTTTAGAATACTCATTCATTAAGTCTTCACGAATTCGGCGTAGTGGTTGATATATCCACTCTGTGCGATGGTATTTAACTTTCCATCTTCTCCATTTCTCAAAATAATCAATTAGTTTGGCTGCACAGAAATTTCCGGTGATTTCTAAATAGTCACGTCTTAAAACTGTAATCTGTGTTTGTGTCATAATGGTAAAAGCTAATTAGACGATAAGCTCTCAATCACTTCAATTTTTGAATGCAAGAATTTTTCACCATCTAACAATTAGATGGTGTGGGATGTTCACTGGTTTTTAATGTTGGTTAGGTGTTCGGTCCGAAGTCGTCAGGTAGTTCGTCTATGGTTTTAATGTTTAACTCCTTGCATATTTTTTTAAGTTGTACCAGTGTAGGTCTAGCTTCAGTTCGCCCAGATATCCACCTTAAATAAGTGGTTCTGGGTATGCCACATTTCATGGCAAACTCATCTTGAGTTAATTGAGTTCGTTCTATCCTTAGAGCGTCCAATGGTGAATCACTCTCCTGTTTGAACTTTCTATTTTTTTCCATAATACACCTTATGTACCAAAATGGCATACCTACTTGACATATATTTTTTGGCGTGCCATATTGGTACTTGAGAGAAAAGAACAAACCAACCCAGTGAACCTTGGAACTGGTAAACACTTGATTGGCTAGTAAGAGTCTCTCACTGTCCGAACACCTTGTAATGGGGGAATTAAAAGTATTCCCCATTTCCCGTACCCTCCCCACACTTGCCTTAGATGCCTGTGGGGATTAGCAGGTACAACACCTACAGGATAGGGTGACTGACTCCTGACAACTGACAACTGAATACTATTAACTGTTAACCAATGACTAATCACTGATAACTAGCACTATTTAGTGTGGTGATGTCTGCGGTTAATACTTGCATTAGTTGTGTTTCCGACCTATGACTTACTACTCTAGATTCTTCTCAATTTGGTGGGGAGATGGTTTTGTCTGGATTAGTTTCTGGATTAATTATCGCCACATTATATTTAGCAGCAATGCTATTTGTAATGAAGAATTTTATCCATTTGGTTGGATAAATCTATGGGTAGGTAACAGAAAGATAATCAACATAGAACCTAACAGGGAGGTGATTTTTAACGATTAATTGATGACCAGCTTTATACAGGTGTGTTGTTTTTACTGTCACCTGACAGGTGACAGTTTATTTTTTGAACTCATGTATGGAAATCAAAGAAACAGTAACATCAATCATTGAATTTTGGATATCTTGTCGATCTGATCCTTATGGTTTTACGTATTATTCAGGCATAGGTTTGGAATACGTTGATTATCTAGACCATAGAATTATTAGACTCAAAGTAATTCCTAAATGGGTGCTAATAACCTACGCTGTTCATGGTTTTAATTTCGATGAAAAATTGCTTGCACGTAGTTATTTTAGGACTAGAAAGCAAGCAATAAATTATATCCCTGAGCATGAAAAAAATTGTCTTTTGTTAAGCGATAAATACTGGAGTGAAAATCACTAACAACCCAACATACCATGACAACATCATATAAACAAAAACTTTCACCCTGGCAAGTTTACCAGTTGAACTACTACGGTAAATGGATTCTTCTTAATTCATATCGTAGTAGAACCGATGCTGATAACTACGCCAAATTGTTACGTCAGGCATCCATCAATCCAGTAAAGGTAGTATTTGATCATGAATGTTAAGACAGCAACTTATCAAAGAGTTAAGAACTTAGGTAATTATGAATCAAAGAGACTGGAGATAACTATTGAAATTGATCAACCACTTTCTTTTGCAGACTCAGAAGTTTTTGCCTTAATGGAGTTTGTAGAACAAAAAATAATGGAGGATCATGAGAGTAGTTTAAGGGAACGCATAAAAGAATTAAAACAAGAAAAACAAAAACTTGAGGAATCAATTAAAGAGTTGTCTGCTCCCATTCCTAATGATTACCCAGAAGATGATGACACAGAGGAGGAATTCTAATGAATAATTTTTTCAAATTGCCCAATGGTGATTTTATTAATCTAGATTCAATCGAGAAAATAAAATTTACCAGTGAAGAAGATACACAAAGTATCAAACATCTTGTGTGTGAAATAAGTTTTTCATGTGATATTTGCCATTACCGAGATAACGACGCAATCTTTATTAAAGATTATCTTGATAGGAATGGCAGTGATTTTATTGTGGTGAACAAACGAGATCATGCTGTTCAATCTGTAGGATTTGCAATTGCTGTTGAGTGGTTATCGGGACTGTCAAAAATTCCTCCTGATGATATTGTCACCAATATTTCCAGAGAAGCTAACCAACAGGTCTTAGATTCACATAAATCATTAATTGATGTAATTTGTGAAGATTATCTACAAAATACAGGCAAAAACATTGCTTTTACATCTGGGCAAATTAAGGCCTGATGAGTCTACCTGGACCCGGTAGACGAAACACCCTTTTTAGGGTGTCGCCGGTTGGGTCCAAACCAACCAGCAATACAGCGAAGTAACTTAGAGTTTTAATGGAGAATTAATCTTTGGCTTTTTGAATTTCATAAGCTCGGTTACTTTTGCTGCTTTGAGACTGAATCAGGCTTTATGGCCTTTGGGTGATTCGTAAGCGTTAAATTAGTACACCCTGTTAAAAATTATATGAGAATAATTGGTTTAGATATCTCTAAATCATCAGTTTCGTGCTGTTTACTTGAAAGTAAACCGACTGATGTTAGAGAATTTTATTATGAGTGCCATTTCCACCATTTCCAGAGTAGTCAAGCTGGTATTTCTGGTTTGTTGGCACTAAAACCAGATGTGGCCATATTAGAACCTACTGGAACAAATTACAGTAAGTTTTGGGTACAACTCCTTACCCGTGCTGGTGTGGAAATTAAATTTGTCGGACACAAGGAGTTAAGACGATACCGCGAGAATCATCTAGGATTACCTGACAAAGATGATGACGCTGATAGTTTAGCACTGGCCTGTTACTGGTTTGATTACCAGAGTGATCGTCTCCGGTTTGTGAGAGTTTTAGATCCGGTGGTCAGTCAGGTTAGAGAATCAATTCTAAGGTTGAATCACTTAAATAAAGTCCAATCCCCAATTATCAACCGTGCCAGACAAGATTTAGCTTGGCAATTTCCCGAAGTTGCGCTCGTAGTCTCGAAACGCAGTAAATCAGGTGACGTGCCTTTACTCTGGGGATGGTTGGCAGGTGAGAAAAGCTCTAAAAAATATGATTTACTCTACTCCCAAACTGCGGGACTTGGTTTAAATGATTCTGTAACTTTTCATGCTAAACGAATTTGCAGTTTGCAACGTGAGGAATATTTGTTAGAGAATCATTTGCGTGAGTTGCTTGCAGATTCTAGGTTTGAAAAATATATACAAGTATTCAATGATTTTCAGTTTGGCGATCGCCTACAAGCGACAATCATCAGCTTCATTTTCCCACTAGAAAACTTTTTTGGTGACGACGGTAAACCACTGGTGAAAATTCGTAAAGGGAGAATTTCTGGAAAGCCTACCAAGCGGTACTTGAGTTTGAGGAAATTTCAGAAAGCTTTAGGATATGCACCTACCCAAGAATCTAGCGGTGATATTTCCAAAAATAAAGTATCCGGTGGTAGTGCTATTTGTAGAAAAGCTATTTGGCAATGGGTATTTAGTACAGTTGAACCATCAAAATCCAGAAAATCACCATTGGTTAAAGAATTGGGGGCATGGCTTGATCAAGAGAAAAAATTAGGTAAACCAGTGGCACTGGTCAGGAGTAGAACAGCGGTTAAAGCGGTTAAGCTGCTGTTTAAAAAACTGGTAGAATCGCTAGACTGAAATTCAAGCACCCAGTCGTGTAGCCGCAGAAGTGAGAGAAATAGATGTATTATTCTCACCTTTTCCCCAACAACATCAAAGTTTAACAACTTTAGGTTTATTAGGAAAAATGGCTACAAAACCAGCAATTTTTGAACCTTTTCGCAACCCAGCTACCAAGGAAGAAATTATTGATTGTCTGTTAAAATCATTAGAAGTTAGGAGTGCATTAAAAAGAGAAACGAATCGTCAGAAAACAAGCATACAAAACCTAGAATTTCCGCAATTATGGATTCTTACGCCTACAGCATCAACTACCATTTTATCAGGATTTGGTGCAGTACAAAAACCTGACTGGGTAGAAGGTGTACATTTTTTACCGGAGTATTTACAATCTGTCATTGTTGCCTTACATCAGTTACCATCTAATCCCGAAACTTTATGGTTGAGAATATTAGGACGTGGTAACGTTCAAAAACAGGCAATTGATGAATTAGCAGCACTACCACCAGATCACCCATTGCGGAAAGTCACGCTAGAATTATTATACAACCTCCAGCAAAACTTGAACATTAATCAAAGCATAGAATCAGATGATAGGGAGTTAGTAATGAGATTAGCACCACTTTATCAAGAAGACAGAGAACAAGCTCGACAAGAAGGGAAGCGAGAAGGGAGACAAGAAGGAAGACAAGAAGGGAAGCAAGAAGGAAGACAAGAAGGAGAAACACAAATAATTCTGAGATTATTAAATCGTCGTTTTGGCAACATTGAACAATCTTTAATTGAGAAAATTCAACAACTATCTACTAATGATTTAGAATCATTAACTGATGCTTTGTTAGACTTCTCAGAAGTTGATGATTTAGCAACTTGGCTAGAAAATAAATAGAATAAATAGGGGTTTTCAGAAAAAGTTATTTCATGGAGACAGGGAGTAGATCAAATCAAAAATCATAACTTCTGATTTCTTACTCCTTGCTCTCCTTTTCTATCATCTTCTGAGCTAAAATAGCCATTTTTTCCGCTGCTCCCCCTTCACCTCTAACCCTACGTAATTTATCTTTTATATTTGCTAACTTTTCAGGATCATCTAAAAAATCTAAAACCATATTTCCTAAATCTTCTGGTTTTAATTTACCCACTAATTCCGGTACAATTTCTGATTGCGCCCAAATATTTGGCCAAGCTAATAAACCTTTATTTCTTAAAAACCACCAATTAATTAATTTCGCAAAACTAGAACCCACACCCGGTAAATTAGCTAATAAACCCGGTAAACCATCCCAAGAACGCATAGCGTCTAATTGTTGAGTGGGTAATAATACAATCATGGGTATACCCAAAGCTCCTAATTCTGCGGTATTTGCACCAACAGTAGTTAAACAAAGAGAACATTGAGATAATAAATGATAGGCGGGATTTTCTTGTATTAATTCTACTTTTAAACCGCTATCAGTTTGTAAATAATTATCTTTTAAAATTGCACCATTAAAACCAAAAGATTGAGTAAATTGATTAATTTCAGGATTCGCAAAACTAGCCAAAGTTGATAAATCTAAGGTAGGAGCGACGGGAATAAAAAACTTAACATTTGGTCTTTTGCTGTGGATATATTCAGCGGTAGCTAAAGTTAAAGGTACACCTTGGGTTAACTTAGCTTTTTTTGAACCTGGTAAAAGTCCAATAATTTCACATGCTGATTTTTTTAGATTTCCATTTTCCCAATTTCCTATTTCTCCCGCAGCTTCTAACATTAAATCACCGACAACATGAAACTTATCAACATATTTAGGGTTAACATTTTTGATAACTTGGGATTTCATCACCCCAAAACAATCTATAAAATTATGCCAGCGAGCTTCCCATTCTGCATAAACTAAGGTTTTATAACCTAATCTTTTACCAAGAATTACCGGAAAAATCTGATCACCACCCAAAAAAATCACTATACCTTGTTCTCGCCAATCCCAATTTTCAGCGGTTTTACCTGTTAATAAAAATCGCCAAAAATGCTCAGGTGCTTGCACTCGATTTACTTGAGAATAGGAATTCAAAATATTGACTTCTTTACCACTAGCATGAGGACAAGGTGATAAAATCACTGATATTCTCACCTGAGAAACATCATTTCCCAACTGTTTTCTTAATGCTTGAAGAACCGGACGCACCCAAGTAGTAACTTCCCCTGGTCCATTGGAAAGAATTAAAATATCAATCATTTTTTAATAGGTGATGGGTAATTGGTAATTGGTAAATTTTTCCTTATTCCCTTCTTCCAGTGATAACTGATAACTGATAACTGATAACTGTTAACTGTTAACTGTTAACTGTTCAAACTTGGTTTTAACAGATTGAATATCTTGCCACATTAACCATTTAGGAGAACCCTTTTCTTTAGAGGGATTACGTAATAAATAAGAAGGATGGAAAATAGGCATACATAACCGTCCTTCCCATTCCATCCATTGACCACGAATTTTTGTAATTCCTTGTTTATTACCTGTAATTCCTTTGACTGCCGTTGCACCAGTTAATAAGATAATTTTGGGATTAACTAGGCGAATTTGTTCTAACAAATAAGGTATACAAGCCTCCATTTCATCGGGGGTAGGAACTCGGTTTTCTGGAGGCCGACATTTAACTATGTTGCAAATATAAACATCTGTCTCTGTGTTTAAATTAACAGATGCCAAAATTTTATCTAATAATTGCCCAGACTTACCCACAAATGGTAAACCTGTTTCATCTTCTTGTTGACCTGGCGCTTCACCAATAATCATGATTTTGGCTTGGGGGTTTCCCCTTCCCACTACAACATGAGTTCTATTTTCACTCAAACCGCAACGATGACAAATTTCACAGTGTTTTGTTAATTCTGTGATGTCGGTGTAGGTATGAGGGGGAATAGTAATTTTCCTATCCGTAGGAATTAGGTCTTTTTGGTTAAAATTAGCTTCTGCAAAAAGACTAAGTTGAGTGTTGCTGTTCATAACTAAAGATAGTTTGCTTTAGCTGGAATATTACTAAAGCTGTTTTTTTTGAATAAAGATATTATTGATTTTCCATTGTATCAAGTTAAGTAGATTGGAGTTATGTTTTTTTGGGAATCTGTTTTAAAAGTTTTAAAGTGCTTCCGGTGGGGCAATGTTAGAGCCTAAACAGACGTTTTTATTTTGAGTATTAACTTTTTGTTCAGTGTTGGTTGCGGTTTTTTGATTTGACTCACATAAAGATGAAGATGTAGGAATAATTACCTGTGAGTTTTCTATGGCTGGGTTGTTTGTTGGTTGGGAAATAAATGATAATCCTCCCACTGCGCTGGCTACAAGGGCAGTATAACTCATGTATAGATGCACAGGACTAATTTCTAAGTTCAATTGTCCTGGTGATTTTTTCTTTTGATACCAAGAGGGTAAGATAGATTTTGATTGATTAGATACTGGTAAAGAATTAGCTAGGATAATACCATTTAGCCCCAAAGCATTGGCCATTACCCGGATAAAACCACGAATTAAGATATCTTCGGGTAATAAATCAAGGTTAGCATTTTCTACCGCTTCCATTTGATGTACTGATATATGAGTATAAATATTGAGTTTTTGCAGTGTTAAACCCTGAGCTTCTCTGGCTTGTCTGAGTTGTTCTCCAATTTGACGTAAACTTTCTTGCCGTTGTTCTGCTAGTATTTGGACAGACTTTTGACGTTTGGAAACTTTTTGATTTTTCCATAGCCATTGAATTGGTTTTAAGGCTGTTATTTGATTTGCATTTTCTACTTCTGTGGATAAGGATAAATTTGGTTCTGGAATTTTGGAACTTGAAGATACTTGATTTTCTGGATTTTCTTGTAAATTATTTGACGCAGTGTTATTTTCTTGTACAGGGGTTTCTGTAACTGTTGCCGCTAAATTTTTTTGAGCAAACTGTTTAAAAGCTAGGGTAATGGCTTCTCTACCCACAGCTTTAAATAAATTTGTGGCCTGTTCTTCTGATGAACCTAGTAGTTTTTGGACGTTGGCTACTGCAAGGCGATAAACTTTACTGCGGTGTAGTTCAGATTCTATTTCTCTCAATAGAGATCGCAATTCATCTTTACTAATTTGTACAGTAGCATTACCAGGAAGGCTCAGTAAATATGCAGATGCCATAGTCATAATTTAAGTCTCTCCAAGGGTTAAAGTCAACAGAAAGATTATCTGTGTTATTTCTTCTATGAATAGTTGTGACATCCGGATTTTCATGTATTATTTCCGACTAGGGACTGCTCAAAATCATTATTATTACTAATATATGGATTTCTCAAATTTCTGAAGATAATTTAATCCCTATAGTAACTGGTAATTAATATTACTAATTACCCTAAATGATTTATTCTTCGAATAGATGTTGACAAACATTTATTTTTTTATCTATATATAATATATCTCTATTGGTATATATATGGATAAATATAGCTATTTTATTCTTGAATTTGAGATGTTGTATATTTTATGAATCATGCCCAACAGTTAGTTTTGGTAAACTACATCTAATAAATGGTTAATACATTTATCCAGCCCGAAGTTAATAAGCGTGCAACTTTTATAACTCAGTAGATAGGCAAATACTCACTGGTGAAATAATGTTAAAATTGATTCTAATTAATGCTGGATTTTCACTGAAAATAAAGATATAAAAGAGGTAATAAATATGACTGTTTTGAATGAATCTCAGCAAGAAAGATTAAAGGAAATAACGGCAAATTTACGGAGAATCAGACAGGAAAATTCTATTAGTTTAGAACAAGTTTCCATGCAAACACATATTCGCTTAGATTGTTTAAGAGCCTTGGAGGAGTGGAGGTTTGAGGATTTGCCAGAGCCAATTTTTATCCAAGGTTTTATTAGACATTATGCAGATAAATTAGGATTAAATGGAGATGCAATTGCCAAAAGTTTTGAACTAGAGAAACTAGATATACATAGTAACAGCGGAAATCATCAATCTCATTTTTACATACCTTTGTTTGTACCTTATATCTTCTTGATTATAGCAGCTTCTACTGGGTTGTTTTATTTGTTAACATCATCAAATTTAACAACTAAATCCCAAGAAATACCTGAAAATAAAGTATTATCAACTCCTGAGAAAATAGTTGCTTCACCGTTAATGAAAAAAGTTGATGATTTCATAGTTACAGTAGAACTAAAAGGTGATTCATGGCTGGAAGTGAAAGCCGATGGAGAGATGAAATTTCAAGGTAATTTGAGTAAGGGAAAGCGTCAAACTTGGCAAGCTGAGAAGTCTCTGACTTTACGTTCTGGGAATGCTGGTTTAGTGTTAGTTGCAGTCAATCAGGAACAACCGAAATTGTTAGGTAATATGGGAGAAGTGAAGGAAATAACATATACAGCAGAATTGAGGAGTCAGGAGTCAGGAGTCGGGAGTAAAACTGGATCTGCTGTAGTAATTAATAGTGAGGATTTGCTGATCAAGTCATTTCATGGAGATAGGGAATAGGGAATAGGGAATAGTTTGAACTATCCATCATCCCATTATGAATTACGAATTACCAACCATTAATCTAGTTTGGCTGTTTTTAAATGCCAATTAGTTGATTGTTCGTAGGCATAAGCTACTTGGAAAAGTTGATCTTCTCCTAATACTTTACCGATTAATTGTAAGCCAATGGGTAAACCTTGACTGTCAAAACCGCAGGGAATACTAATTCCTGGTAAACCAGCTAAGTTAACAGGAATTGTCATTAAATCATTCAAGTACATACTTAAAGGATCGGTGATTTTTTCCCCGGCTTTAAATGCGGTGGTGGGTGCGGTGGGAGTGACTAAAATATCAACTTGGGCAAAGGCATTTTCAAAGTCTTCTTTAATTAAAGTGCGGACTTTTTGGGCTTTTAAATAATAAGCGTCATAGTAACCGGCACTTAAAGCATAAGTACCAATCATAATCCGGCGTTTGACTTCTGTACCAAATCCCATTGCTCTGGTGCGGGTGTACATTGATAATAAATTATCTGCTTCTTCAACACGTGCGCCATATTTCACACCATCATAACGGGCGAGGTTTGCTGATGCTTCTGAGGGGGCGATAATGTAATAACTGGGTACACCATAACGGAAGCGGGGACAGGAAATTTGATGTACTTCTGCACCTAGATTTTCTAATTGGGCGATCGCCTGATTTACTGCTGCTTCAACTTCTGGATCTAAACCTTCACCAAAGGTTTCTTTAATGACACCAATTTTCAGTTTTTTACCTTTTAAATCTGGTGTTAAATTAGCAGTGTAATCAGGAATTTCGACTTTTAAACTGGTGGAATCTTGAGGATCATAACCCGCGATGGCATTTAATAAAATCGCTGCATCTTCCACACTTCTACCAAAGGGACCAATTTGATCCAAAGACGAAGCATAGGCTACCAAACCATAACGGGAAACTAACCCATAAGTCGGTTTCATTCCCACCACACCGCAAAAAGAAGCCGGTTGACGAATTGAACCACCTGTATCTGAACCCAGGGATACTACACATTCTTGTGCAGCGACAGCAGCAGCAGAACCACCGGAAGAACCACCGGGAACACGGGAAACATCCCAGGGGTTAGCGGTTGTTTGATAAGCGGAGTTTTCTGTGGAACTCCCCATTGCAAACTCATCTAAATTGGTTTTGCCAACGGTGACTGCACCGGCTTGGTTGAGTTTTTGGGTGACGGTAGACTCGTAGGGAGGAACGAAATTTTCCAGAATTTTAGAAGCGCAGGTTGTGGGTATTCCCTTAGTACACATATTATCTTTTACACCAATGGGAATACCTGCTAAAATACCGATTTCTTCCCCAGCGGCAATTTTTGCATCCACAGCACGAGCTTGTTCTAAGGCCTGTTGTGCCGTGACAGTCAGGAAACTGTGCAGTTTCGGTTCTAATGCTTGTATACGATCTAGGGCTTGTTGGGTAATTTCAACGGCAGAACGTTCTTTTTTTACTAGCTGTTCGTGCAACTCGCGGATGGATGCCATAAATATTTTTTCTCTTTAATATTCAAGTCTCTGATTTTAGCATTTACAGGTGTGGGGATGATGTTTTTTGGTGGGTGGGGTGATGCTAGATTAATTATATTGGCTGTTTTTTCAGGTGTTGGCATTCTTGCCAGGTTAATAAAATAAGGTAATTTCTTGAAATATGCCCGCAAGAGACATTTATCACAATACTGTTAAAAATGCTTTAATTAAGGAAGATTGGATAATTACAGATGACCCTCTACATTTAAAATGGGGTCAAAAAGATATGTATGTAGATTTAGGAGCAAAACAACTTTTAGCAGCAGAACAAGGAACTAGAAAAATTGCGGTGGAAATTAAAAGTTTTGTCAGTCCTTCAGAAATGGCAGACTTAAAAGATGCTATTGGTGGATTTGTTTTATATCGTGCTGTGATGAATCGTCTCGAACCGGACAGAATGTTATATTTAGGAGTCCGTGACGCTGTATTCACAGATTTATTTGCAGAACCAATTGGTAAACTGTTAATAGAAAGTGAAAATGTGAACTTACTTGTTTTCAATGCTGAATATGAGAGGATAATTCAATGGATACCTTAGATAATTTTCGTCAGATTATTAAGGAAGTTTTAATACCTTATACACAAATTCCTTATTCTTATGGTGTGATTGAATGTAAAACAGTTTTTGATGAGGAAAATGATAGTTATTTATTAATTACTTTGGGGTGGCAGGATCATAAAAGAATTCATGGTTGTTTAGTGCATTTGGATATTATTGATGGCAAGATATGGGTACAAAGAGATGATACAGAAGATGGTGTTACTTATGAGTTAGAAGCGGCAGGAGTTCCTAAAGATAAAATTGTGTTGGGTTTTCATCCGCAAAATGTTAGACAGCATACGGGTTATGCGGTGAGCTAAAGTTGAGTTATTGTTTATCGGGCAAATCCTAAGCGTTTTTTGATTTCTTCCAACTAGAACCGCTTGTAGGATTTTTTTGGTAATTTTCTAACCGCCGATCTAATTCTTGTATTTGTGTTGGAGTTAATGGTAATTTATCTTGCTGTTCTAATATGCTGTCCCATAAATCTTCAGCAAGTTGGATACGTTCTGCAATACTCAGTTGAGAAATGTCAATTTTTAAGAGGGGATGGGAACTCATGATTAAAGAGTTATAATAGGATTATAACTGATTTTATAACATAGTTAAGTTAAGACTGCTATGCAGTTGATAAATAATAACAAAAAAATTTATCCTCAAAATACCTATGACACTAAACCTTGATCTCTCACCAGAATTAGAGCAATATCTTTTACAAGAAGCCAATCAGCATGGAATTTATATAGAAGCAATGGCATTACAACTTTTAACAAATTCTATTTTATTAAAACAAAAGCAAGCCGAAGCTGTTAACCTTATCCAGTCTTGGATAGATGATGAAGATGAATCCGAACAGCAAGAAACAGGTGAGTATTTAATTCATGCTTTGGATAAAGATCGGTTATCTGAACGCAAATTGTTTCCTGTTGAAATGAAGGGGATTACTTGGTGAACCGAGTCATGATTTTGTATACAGGTCTTGGGTATTGAATGCTATAATTAAACAAGTGTAATTTATTGACTATAAAAATATGGAAACAATAGCTATTCAAGTAGATTCTGAAGTTGCCAAAGCTTATCAAGAAGCAGAACCACAAAAACAGCAAAAAATACAAACCATTGTTAATGATTGGCTCAAGTTGATCATTCAAGAAAAATCCCTAGATGAAATCATTGCAGAAATGCAAGAAGAAGCAAAAAATAAGGGTTTAACTCAAGAAATTTTAGATGATATTCTTGAAAATGGATGAATTACGTTTTGTTATTGATACCAACATTCTAGTTAGTGAGGTTTTGATTCAGTCATCTGTCCCAGATTTGGCATTCAAAAAAGCCAAAAGTTTAGGAAGAATTTTATTTTCAAAGGCGACTTTTGAAGAATTACAAGAAATTCTCAATCGCTCAAAATTCGATAAATATATCTCTGCCAGTATTCGTACTCAATTCTTAGCTAAATTAAAACTAGAAGCAGAACAAGTTACAATAAATCAGATTATCCAAGAGTGTAGAGATCCAAAAGATGACAAATTTCTAGAGGTCGCTATTAATGGTAATGCAACTCATATAATAACAGGAGATAAAGATTTATTAGCACTACATCCCTTTAGAGGAGTTGATATTATTACCGCTACGCAATTTTTAGAAATTTTCCCAGATATATAATTTAAGTGCGACCGCTCCTTTTTCCAATTGAGTTAAATAAAGCAGTCTGTGGAGGAAAAGTGATCGCCATAATTAATTTCCTGCAATAACTAAAAACCATGAATATAAATGCTTCTATTATTGATCAACGTTTAAACTCATTAACTGATATCATTAAACAACAAGCAACCGAAGAATTAAACATTAATGATCCTGGTAAACTTAAATCTTTGGCATTTGTATATTTTTGTGTGCAAACCATTCTTGATTTAGATGATTCTAATAGCTTTGATTGTTTAATGGAAGGCGGTGGAGATTTTGGTGTAGATGCTATCCACATTTCCGAAGAACATGATGGAGAGTTTACGGTTAGTTTATTTCAAGCAAAGTACAAAAATGATCTACAAGGAAACGCAAATTTTCCTGAAAATGGAATCAATGCTCTCATCAATGCAATTAGATTTCTGTTTGATCCCAGTGCCAAATTAGAACATATTAATCAACGTTTACTTACCAAAGTAGAAGAAGCTAGGAGTTTAATTAGGGATGGATATATTCCCCAAGTTCGAGCATTAGCTTGTAATAATGGCATACAATGGAATCAATCTTCCCAAGAAGCAATTGATCGTGCAGGATTTGGTGATCAAGTAACTTGGGAACACGTTAATCATGAACGGTTAATAAAAATTTTACAAGCTTCCCGACCAGTTAAAGACACTTTACAACTTAGTGGTAAAGCGGTGGTTGAAGATATGAATTTTAGTCGGGTGTTGGTGGGAAGAATTTCTGTAGCTGAAATTGCTGCACTCATTGAAAGACATGGAGAAAGATTATTAGAACGTAATATTCGTCGTTATTTAGGGCTACAAGGCAATCGCGTTAATGAAGGTATTCGGGATACTTTAAATAGCGATGAAAGGAACAATTTCTATTTTTACAATAATGGCATTACTTTAACTTGTGACAAATTCTCTTACAATGCACTGCAAAATAGTGATCATCAGGTACAAGTTGAAAACCTGCAAATTATTAATGGTGGTCAAACTTGTATGACAATTTTTAAAACCCTTCAAGATTCAGATTTATTACAGCAAAATAACCAAGCATATCTTTTATTAAGGCTTTATCAATTACCCAGTGATAATGATGATTTAGTGCAAAAAATCACTTATGCTACTAATAGTCAAAATCCTGTAGATTTAAAGGATCTCCGAGCTAATGATCATCTACAGCAAAGGCTGGAAATGGATATTAAACAATTGGGATTTAACTATCGCCGTAAACGTTCTGATACCAGTGCCAGATCCACTACAGAGATTACTTCAGGGGTAGCTGCTGAGGCGGTACTGGCTATTTGGCGACACAAACCCCATCAAGCTAAGTTTTTTACTCGTGAGCATTTTGGTAAGCTATACGATGCAATTTTTACTGAGCATCTTAATGGCGCACAGGTTGTAATTGCTGTACAATTATATAGAATTGCCGAAAACCGACGCAAACGTTGGCATCCCAATGATCCTACTTGTGTCAGTTATGGTGGTTCGTACTTTATTACTATGCAAATGGGGAAAAGACTTCTCCATGAAATGAATCTCCAAATAGAGCAAATTAACCATTGCAATTTTCATGATGCTAATTTGTTGATCGAGCAAAAGGGAGAGGATTATTTCAATGATTCAGTACAAGATATTCAACAAGCACTACAAAAACTTTATGGCAGTCAGGATATTTCTTTACAACAACTTTCGGCTACATTCCGACGTGGAGATTTAATTGAAAAACTTCAACAAATGGAAATCTCTTAACTGAGGTTTGTTTGAGAAATCCCCTCATTTAAAGTTCTCAAAACCTGCTGCATATCTCCCCCCAACAAAGCCCGAACATTCAACCATAAACCCGGAAATTCTACACTTTTAATAATTCCCTCTGCATCCGGTTTATTATCAACATATTTACTATCTGCTAACACAAACCAATCAATTTCTTGATCAAAAGTTCGCCAAACAATATACTCTTTTACACCATTTCTCTGATAAACTCGTTTCTTATCATGGACATCATAGGAAACTGTACTAGCAGCAATTTCTACTATTAATTCCGGCGCACCTGTAATATAACCGTCATCATCAACTTGAGCATTTCCACCAACTCTAAATAAGACTACATCGGGTTGTGGTTCGTTATCATTATCAAGCCTCACAGTGGGTTCAACACCCATTTCTATGTTAGATGTATAGGATTTATAAACACCTAACCATGTAACAATATTTCCGTGAGGTTTAGCATGGGGTGTAAAGCGTAAAGGAGAAGCCACGTGTACAATACCTTCTATTAACTCAGCTTTTTTAACATTGGGTGTCGCAGTATAACGACGTTCAAACTCTGCACGATCCAGGCGATCGCCATTTTCCAAAAATGGTAAAGTAGGGGAAGATTTAGAAATAGTCATAGTGTGTAAAAATAGCTCAACCTTAAAACCTGTTAATCTTGATCATAACGAAAATTTTTAACACCGTTCTGCCATCACCATAATTGTTAGTCTAAAATCAGTAAATACACAAATCTTACCCCAATAAGTAATATGGTTAAAATAGTTTCACGTCAATACTTAGGACAAGCAAAAGTTTATGATATCGGTGTTGAGAAAGATCATAATTTCGCCATAAAAAACGGGTTAATTGCCTCCAATTGTTTTAACAAATCGCACTCCACAGCTTACGGTTATGTCACCTATCAAACCGCATATTTAAAAGCAAATTATCCCTTAGAATATATGGCAGCACTGTTAACAGCAAACAGTGGTGATACAGATAAAGTACAGAAATATTTAAACAACTGTAACAGTATGGGGATTGAAATTGATCCCCCAGATATTAACCGTTCAGGACTAGATTTTACACCCGCAGATAATAAGATTTTATTTGGATTTTCCGCAGTAAGAAACGTAGGACAAAATGCCATTGCTGCTATTTTAGAAGCTAGAGCAGAAGGGGGAGAATTTCAATCATTGGGAGATTTTTGTGATCGCATAGATTTAAGAACCGTCAACCGCAGAACCTTAGAATCATTAATTCAATGTGGAGCATTTGATAAAATCCAACCTAACAGACAACAACTAATAAATGATTTAGAATTAGTTTATGAATGGGCGCAATCTCGCGCCAGAGATCGAGCAAGTGGACAAGGAAATCTCTTTGATTTAATGGGTGGTGGATTTGGTAGTAATAGTAATCAACCAGCAGTTAATAACGGTTTTGAATCTGCTCCTAAAGCCGAACCAACCTCAGATTTTCCACCCCAAGAAAAACTGAGAATGGAAAAAGAATTATTAGGTTTTTATGTATCCGCACATCCTTTAAAAAACATTAAACAATCCTCATCATTACTTGCACCAATTAACTTATCTCAATTAGGAGAACAAAAAGAAAACTCTGTTGTTTGTGCGGTAGTCATGCTCAATCATGTCAAAAAAGTCATGACTAAAAAAGGCGATCAAATGGCTATTTTACAAATAGAAGATTTAACAACATCCTTAGAAGCAATAGTATTTCCTAAAAATTATGAACGAGTTAGTTCATTATTAGAAGTTGATGCTAGATTAATCATTTGGGGAAAAGTAGACAAAAGAGATGATCAAAATCAGTTTATAGTCGAAGATGCAGAACAAGTAGAAAAAGTGCAAATGGTAGTAGTAGAATTAAATCCCCAAGAAGCATCTACCATAGATGTCCAACATCGGTTAAGATCAATTTTAAAAGAACAATCAGGAGATAAAGACAAAGCCAAAGTCCCAGTAATTGGAGTTATACAATCAGGAAATTATCGGCAATTAGTCAGATTTGGCAAACAATTTTGGGTACAAGATTCCTTATCCGCAGTCCAATCTTTAAAAAGTGCTAGATTTCCCGCCCATGTTAAACAATTAACCGACAGCTAGAAACCAATAATTTATATCATTAAAACATCGGGGTTTAGCATTGCTAAACCTACATAGAAATAGAATAAAAAAAGAGGTAGATATATCATGTTAAAAACAATAGTTTTGATCATCATTGGTTTATTACCTTCCATTTGGTCATTATGGGTACTGCGGAAAAAACAAGAACGTATCCGCAACCGTAACCGACAAATAGCTCAAAACTATACCCCCATTACAGAATATATTAGACCAATTGAAGGAGATAGATATTATTTAGAAGGAGTAGGTTATTTAATCGGAGATATCAGTTGTAAATTTAACGCCCGTTCTGGTTATATGCGTTGTGCAGTTAACCCCAGCGGACCCTGTGAAAATTGCCGTCACTATGAATCTCAAGAAGTCAATAATTATCAATCACAATCCAAACATTAAAACTATGACAATTTACTTTTATTCAACCCGTGAAAAATATGCTTGTTTCTCTAACTTTTCATCTCACGGATTTGTGTTAGATGACTTATATTGGTCAACCAGTGAACATTATTTCCAAGCACAAAAATTTATTGGTACAGAACATTTAGAACAAATTCGCTTAGTAAAAACCCCAAGAGAAGCTGCAAAAATGGGTAGACAAAGAACCCGTCCTTTACGTAAAGATTGGGAAAAAGTCAAAGACGAAATAATGAGGAAAGCAGTGTTATGTAAATTCACCACCCATGCAGATATTCAAGAAATTCTCTTATCTACCGGTGAAGAAGAACTTGTAGAAAATTCACCCATAGATTTTTATTGGGGTTGTGGTGCTGATGGAAGTGGTAAAAATATGTTAGGTAAAATTCTCATGGAAGTTAGAGAAACAATCATTCTGCAAAAGCAATAACCCAAATTTAACAATCATAAAATGAACACCTTACAATTAAGTAAGCTGGGTGAAATTGCCAAAATCTTCTTAAAATTAGGAGTCATTGGTTTTGGTGGTCCAGTTGCCCATATTGCCATGATAGAAGATGAAGTAGTTACTCGTCGTCAGTGGTTAACAAAAGATCATTTTTTGGATTTATTAGGTGCAACTAACTTAATTCCTGGTCCCAATTCCACAGAAATGGCCATACATATTGGTTATATTTATGCTGGATGGTTAGGTTTAATTGTTGCAGGTGTTTGTTTTATTTTTCCTGCGGTTTTCATTACAGGTTTTTTAGCTTGGTTATACATTAATTATGGTACATTACCGCAATTTTCACCCTTACTTTATGGCATAAAACCAGCAGTTTTAGGTATCATTATTAATGCTTTATGGAAATTATCTAAAAAAGCAGTCAAAACCAAACAATTATTAATTATTGGTATTTTAGTAAGTTTAGTAACCTGGTTTGGTGATATTAACGAAGTCATAGCTTTATTATTAGGTGGCATTTTCGGGATGATTTGGTTACGTAAAAATAATCAAATCACCTTAATTATTCCTGCTTTTACCATCGCTGTCACTGGACAAGAAATAGCTGTAAATTCTCTATCAGTACCCCTATGGAAACTAGGTTTATTTTTCCTAAAAATTGGTAGCGTTCTATTTGGTGGTGGTTATTTACTAATTGCTTTTTTACAAGGTGAATTAGTAGAAAAATATGGATGGTTAACCCAACAACAGTTATTAGATGCAATTGCTATCGGACAATTTACCCCAGGACCTGTACTTTCAACCGCGACATTTATCGGTTATGTAATTTCCGGTTTCCCTGGTGCAATAGTCGCTACCTTGGGAATTTTTATTCCTTCATTTGTATTTGTGGCTATTTTAAATCCTATCATTCCTTGGTTACGTAATTCATCTTGGACAAGGGCTTTTTTAGATGCTGTTAATGTTAGTGCTGTTGCTTTGATGGTAGTCACAACTTTACAAATAGGGATGACTACTTTAGGATTAGAAAATATTTCCAACATTGATTTTTTTAGTATTGCAATTTTTGTAATATCTACATTTTTAATTATTCGCTATTCTGTTAATTCTGCATGGGTAGTTTTAGGTTCTGCTTTGCTTGGTTGGGGATTCACATTATTATGATAGGTGAAATAATAATCAAATAAAGGAAACAGGGAACAGAGAAAAGGGTTTGGGATATAGCGTTTCCCAGTCTAGTAAAGTAAAAAATCATCTGCGTCTATCTGCGTCCATCTGCGTTTTATTATTACTGCTTGTACCTCACTTTAGTAGTAATTGATATATATTACTCATCTTTATTTTGTTTTCTTTCCTGTAATTTTAACATAATTTCCGCGTGCATCTCACGGGTAATAGGATAGAAAAAAGTCAAAATCAAACCAATAATTAAACAAATTGTAGGAATTGGTCCAACGATGATTCTAATAGCAAATAAAGCTGAATCTGGTTGTACCTGTTGTGCTTGTCCTGCAATTACTTCTTTAAAACCAGACACTTGTAAAGCATTTCCTGTTAAAAATAACCCAAATGCTAAACCGAATTTTTGTAAAAGTACCATAAAACCATAAAAAACTCCTTCTCTTCTTTGTCCGGTTTGCAGTTCATCTAATTCTATCACATCGGGAATCATTGACCAAGGAATTAAATAAGCTGTGGAAACTCCACAACCAGCCATAACCGCCATCAAATACATTAAACCAATTTGATCAGATTGCAGAAAAAATAACCCCGCTGCTGCAATTATCCATAAAATCATCCCCAAAAAATAAACAACTTTTTTACCCAATTTTTTACTTAAATAACTCCAAAGAAACAACATTAACAAAGCCGTTCCCTGGACAGCGATTAAAACTGTAGGTACATCTACATTTTTTAATTTCATGCAGTAAATGACAAAATAGGGAATTACAGTAGCAGTAATTTGTACCCCCAACCACGAAAATAAATAAATGGCAATTACAAATAGAAAGGGTTTATTACTAAAAGCGATTTTGATCTGTTGAAAAAAGGGAATTTCTGGAGGTTGTTCTAATTGTATCCGTTGAGCTTCAAAAGCTAAAATTCTTTCTCTTGTTCCATAAACACACCAATATAAAGATAAAACTGAAATTACTGTACATAATGCTGCTAATACTAAATATTGTTGTTGTGGATCTTTAATCACATAAAACACAACCTGGGCAAAAATTAATGATAAAATACTCCCACCAATGGAAAAAGTGAAGCGAAAACTATTTAAACTGGTTCTTTCATCATAATCTTGCGTTAATTCTGGTGTCATTGCTGTATAGGGTAAATTCACAATCGTAAAAAAGGCTTGTGAGAAAATACCAATTACAACATAATACCAAAACAAAGGCCAAATATTACTACTTCTATCTGGAGTAAATTGTGGTACAATCCATTGTAAAAAAAAGAATAAACCGAAAGGAATTGCCCCGTAAAACATCCAAGGTAAACGACGACCCCAACGCCGAGAAGTAGTTTTATCTGTTAATAAACCCACAATCGGATCATTAACAGCATCCCACACTTTACCAATCATTAAAATACTGCCAGCTAAACCAGGAGGAATACCAGCAACATTGGTAAAAAACAACAGTAAATAAAACAGAGCAATATTAGAAGTTACCGCAGGTCCAAAATCTCCAGCACCATAAGCTAATTTTGTGGATAAGGTCAATTTTTCACTAACTATTTTTTCATTGCTCATAATTGCCTAAACTCATATTAAGATCATTGGGATTTACTTTCAGCACTCACTAAAAAATAAATTTCTGAGCCTTATGTCAGACCTTTTTATTTCCTGGTCAGATTATCACCATAAAATTGAACAATTAGCAGTTAAGATTTATCAATCAAGTTGGCAATTTAATCAAATTGTCTGTCTTGCTAGAGGGGGACTGAGAGTAGGGGATATTCTTTCACGGATATATGATTTACCCTTAGCAGTTTTAGCGACATCATCCTACAACGGTTTAGGAAAACAAGAAAGAAGTGATTTGATCGTATCCCATCATTTAACAATGACGACAGAAACTTTAGGCGATCGCATTCTATTAGTTGATGATTTAGTAGATTCAGGAATTACTTTAGAAAAAACCATTCCTTGGTTAAAAGCACAGCAAGAATTCTCTATTACAGAAATCCGTACCGCTGTAATTTGGTACAAAGAATGTTCTCTCATCAAACCAGATTATTATGTTGACTATTTACCCGATAATCCCTGGATTCATCAACCTTTTGAAATGTACGAACATATTACACCAGCAGAATTGGCTGTAAAAAGTCTGGCTAGAAAATAAAGGAGTCAGTTATCAGGGAACAGGGAACAGGGAACAGGGAACAGTAAAGAGTTTTAACTGATAACTGATAACTGATAACTGATAACTGATAACTGATAACTGATAACTGATAACTGATAACTGATAACTGATAACTGATAACTGATAACTGAT